>JAQBQF010000321.1 GCA_028287115.1 Myxococcales bacterium | reverse complement strand
CGCGGCAGGTCTGCACGACCGACTGGTTGCCGAGCAGGACCTCGTTGATCTGGCGCAGCGCGGACGGCTTGCGATTGATCCCGGAGTGCGTGCCGTTATCGACGGCCGGCGGGATGTTGGTATCGGGCGGTAGCGGCGTCGGATGCGCGTCGTAGACGTTGATGCCGCTGACGAGCGGTCCCGGCTTGGGCGTCAGGCCCCACGCGGTCTTCGCCGCGGGTGCGAGGAAGTCGATCCCCATCGTCCGCGCCACGAGCTCGGTCGTGATGTTCGAGACCAAGCAGTCGCCGACCGTGTACCACATGAGGATCGTCTTCGCGGGCGAGCCGGGAAGCGGATCGCGGAGCACGTGCGCAGCGGTCGTGATCGGATCGTAGGGCTCCATGCCCATGCCGAGGATCGCGATGATCAACTGATAGGACTCTGGATCGGCGTAACTGCCCATCGCCGAGCCCTGCAGCAAGTGCCACGCGTTCGAGCGCTCGAACAGCATCGACCATGCGCCGCCCGGCACCGCGAGCACGCCGCGCGTGATGTTCGGATCGTACGCCATGAACGTGTTGCCCATGATTCCGCCGAGCGATCCACCGACGTAATAGATCTTGGTCTTGTCGATCACCGACATGCCGTTGAATTGGAATTCGGGCGACGCCGCCATCGGACCGTGTGCCGCGTTCTCGAGCGCGATGAAGTCGATGATCGACTGTGCGAGCTTCTCGGTGATCTCGGTGCCCTTGTTCATGTCGTTGACCGCGAGCGGCGCGAGCGCGATCTGCCGCGACGTGAGCCCGATGAAGTCGCCGGCGATGATGATCAGACACTTATCCGCGGCGATGCTCTGCACGAAGCTGTCATTCAAGTAGTCCTTCGCCGAGCCAAACAGGCCGTGACCGAAGATGATCACCGGGCGCGGCAACGGCATCGTGCGAACGCAGTCCGGAATGATCGCGGCGAACTGCGCATCGCGCATGCCCATCATCTGCGGGCGACCGGCCGCATCGCGCCGCATGATCGAGTCGTCGGCTTCGCCGTTGGTCAGGAAGTCAGGCGACTTGAACGTGCCCGTGAACTGCTTGTAGACCGACGCTGCGGGCGGCTGCTGCATCGTCGTGAACGTCACGTTCGCGCCGTTCGTGCCGATCGCGGGCAGCGCGTCGCTGCGCATCGCGAGGAGATCGGATTGCAGAAACTCGTCGGACGCGGTGACGTAATCCCACGCGAGCGCGAGGTCGGCCTTGGCGACGCCGGCCGCGGCGAGTGCGGTGAACACGTCGCTCGATCGCGCCTTGAGAGCCGCGAACCGTGGGTGACTGAAGTCGCCGCCATCGCGCATCGCGACGAAGGCCGCGGGCGATGGCAGATCCGAACCATCGGCCGCTTTGACGGTCTTGCGAATCCCGACGGCGTAGCGCGACTTCGCGTGCAGCCGGGCGAGCGGCCGGATGATCAGGTCGCGCTTCGTCACGTCCGCGATGTTTTGATCGATCTCGGCGAAGTACGGCGCGCGTTCGCCGGTCGCCATATCGACGAGGATGATCGGCGCGTCCGCCGCGAGCGACTTGTCCGGATCCTTCCACGAAGGCAGGTTCGTGCCCGAGATGCCCGTCGGGAACGCGACGAGGATCGGCCCTGTCGGCGAGAAGCCGTCCCACCGATTCAAGAGCTTCGGATCGACGGCGACGTTATCGATGTTCGCCGGCATCGCCTCGATCGGCAGCGCGAGCCGGAACCCGGTCGCCGATGATGTATCCGCGATGGCGTACGCCATCGACGGCCATGGCAACAGGCAGCCTTCGCCCCCGAGCGGGTTGCACTGATCGGGAATGCCACTAGTGTTCGTCGCATCGCTGCCGCAAGCAGCGAGCATCAACAGAGGGGCAATGAACAAGCGTGATGAAGGCACGGACAACCTCGAACGGCACGGTATGCCGAAGGCACGAACCATTCAATCACGAGCGTCGTTCCACGAGGGAAACAGTCTGTGTGGCCAAGCTCACGGCGTGGGCTACCCGGTATGCTGTGCGCGGTGGCACTCGCCGCGTGGCTCGATCAGGTCCTGTATCGCCGTCCGTTCGAAGGCACGAGCGCACGCAGGTACGCGCTCGCGGAGCGCCCGGCCTTCGGCGATCTCGATGCGCGCCTCGCCGACGGCATGGCGTCCTCGCTGCACGGCGCACGGAGGCTCCTCGACGTCGGCTGTGGGCCCGCGACCTTCGCGAGCCTCGTCGCGGCGCGCTATCCGGCGCTGTCGATCATCGCGCTCGACCCGAGTCGTGACTTCGCGCGTCAGGGAGGCACCGCGCGAGCCGACTACAGCTTGGTGCGAGCGTCGGGCGAGGCGCTCCCGATCCGGGACGGTGTGATCGATCTTGCGATCTGTCTGTCCTCGCTGCGGCATGTTCGAGATCGCGCGGCGACGCTGCGGGAGCTGCGCCGGGTGGTCCGCCCGCAAGGCTCGCTCGTGATCGTCGAGCTCGATCCCGATGCAGATCCTGCGCGGATCGCGACCCACGCGGACCGCCTCGGTACGGCGATCCTGCGGCGCGTGTTCGGACCACTCGTCGTGAAGACCGCGCCTCGCTCGTCGGCAATCGAGGCGCTCGCGACCGCCGAAGGCTGGGAGGTTCGCGCGTTACGCGACGATCCGGTGCAGCCGGTCTACATCATGGAGCTCGCATAGTGCTCCGGTGGGCGCGACGCGCGGCCGCTCTCCACGACGAGCTCGCCGCCGTCGCAGATCTCGGGGCCGCCGATCCGCGCTGGTGGGTCGTCGCGGGAGGTGCGGCGTTGCCGTGGCACGAGCGCGGCACCTACGTCGCCTCGGATGCCGAGCCCTCTGCCGACACGTTCATCGGCCATCGCGCGGATCCGCCGGCGGATGTCATGGCGCACGCGATCGCTCGCGCCCACGCCGCCCGGTTCGCGTTGCGCGAGCTCGACGGCAAGTTGCCACATCAGCCACTTGCCGTGACGTTGCGGCGCGATCGCGATGGCGCGGTCACCGAGCCGAGTCAGCTCGAGGTCGCGGCGCTCGCGATCGGCGATCGTGTGTCGCTCGTGCGGTTGCGTGACGATGCCACCGACGTCGTTCCGCTCGCCGATCACGATTCGCGCGTACCCTTCGTCACGATCTCGATCGGTGACGAGCCGATCGAGACCGCGCGCCACGGACATCGCCGCGGTTGGCAGAGCTCGCACGGTCCGTGGCTCGGCATCGGACGCGCCGGCGGGCTCGACATCATCTCGACCTGTCACATGGTCGTCGACGGCTACGGCCACACCTGGCTCGCCGCGCGGATCGCCGAGCACACGCGGCGCTTGCTGCCTTCCGTCGCACCCCAGCCAGCGCTCGATCCGCCGCGACTCGCGCCGGTCGCGAATGCGATCCCACTCGGCATCGCGTGGCGTGCGATCGAAGGCAGCGGGCCCCGCGCGCTGCCGATGGCGTATGCGCTCGGCAAGCTGCTCCATCAGATCGGAGGCCGACCGCACGCACGGTTCTCGCCGACGCTGCAGATTCCAGTGACGCTCGGCTCGCCCGACGATCCGCAGCGCCGGCTGCGCCGCAATGTCCCCGCGATCGCGAGCGTGAGGTTCGAACGCGGCATGCCGGAGCCCTTCGAAGCGTTCGCCGAGCGCACCCGCGCCCTGCTCCGCCGCGAAGGCGCGGGCGATGGGTTGACCTCGCGCCTGCTCGCCGCGGTGCGGGGCATGCCGGCCCCACTCTCGTGGAAGCGCCAAGCAGTTGGGTCTCGCCGCCCCCGGTGGCTAGACCCCATCGCGGACGTCATCGCCGGCCGTGCCTGCTTGTCGCGGATCCGCGTCGAGTCACCGGCGCCACCGTCGGTGGCCGTATCGTCGCCTTCGCGGCTCGCGACCTCGACCGATCCGCTCGGAGGCTGCGTCGTGACGCTGATCGACGACGGCACGCGCGGCGCGATCACGGTCTGCGGCTCGGGGCTTGCGGGCACCGGCCCCCAAGCCGAGGCGCTGATCGATCAAATCCTCGACGGGATCGTGCACTGAATTGACCCAAAATAGTTCGCCACTCGGCCCGCGTGAATTGTTAATTTCCCCGCCGATGAGGACGATCCTTCGCTTAGCCCTGCTGTTCGTGATCGCGTGTGGCCCCACCAACCGCGGAGGCGACAATCCGCCGCCGGTGTCGCATCTCGAGGTCGCGCCGCCCGATCTCAGCGTCACCGTGATCAACAACGCGGCCGTGATCCAGGGCTACACCGCGACGCTCGTCGATCCCGACGGCAACCGCAGCGACGTCACATCGACCGTACAGTTCACGCTCGCGAACGCCTCGTTCGGCGCATGGAACGGCGCCTCGCTCACGGTCACCGGCGGCGGCGCCGGTCCGACGCGGATCGTCGCGACCGATGGCACGGTCACCGGCGACACGGGCCTCACCGTCTACGTCAAAGGCAGTCGCAACGACGGCGCCGTGCCACCGAACGCCGACCAGCTGTTCGCCGGTGCGACCGAGACCGCGGGCCACGCGCCAACGATCGCGTATCCCGGCGACGGCATCCTCGTGCCGCCGAACCTCGGCGACTTCGACGTGCACTGGCGCGATAATTCCGGCAACAACCTGTTCGAGATCACGCTCGCGAACCAATATGTCGACCTCCGGATCTACAAGGCGAGCGCAGGGACGGCGTTCACGACGTATTCGCCGGTCGAATGGTACTCGCTCGCGAGCCCGCGCACGCAGCTGGCGCTGACGGTGGCCGGTCTCAACACGGCGAGTCCGACGACCAAGGGCACCTCCGGCGCGCAGCACGTCGACGTGACGAACGAGATCGTGCAAGGCGGCATGTACTATTGGACGACACAACCCACGCAAGGCATCTATCGCTACGACATGAGCACGCCGAGCGTCCCGCCATCGTCGTTCTTCATGCCGGGGCAACAGCCGACGAACTGTATCGGCTGCCATGGTCTGTCGAAGGACGGCACCAAGATGGCGTTGACGCTCGATAGCGGCGATGGCCGCGGCACGATCTTCAATGTCGCCGATTACTCGGTGCTCGTCCCGTACGCGTCGAACCCGCAGTACTGGAACTTCGCGACGTTCAACCCGGACGCATCGAAGCTCGTCACGGTTTATCACGGTGCGATGTCGCTCCGTACCTCGGCCGGCGGCGCGATCCTCGCCCCGATCCCGAACAGCACGGGATATCTCGCGACCCATCCCGAGCTGTCGCCGGACGGCGCGATGCTCGCCAACGTCGAGACGACGAACGACTTCTACGACTTCCAGGTCTCCGACGGCTCGATCGTGACGCGCCCGTTCGATTCCAACGCGAATTCGTTCGGCGCGATCAAGACGATCGTCGCGAACGCACCGGGCGCATCGAACTACTACCCCTCGTGGTCTCCCGATAGCCAGTGGATCTTGTTCACGCGCACGACCGGGAACTCGTACAGCGATCCATCGGCGCAGATCTGGGTCGTCAAAGCCGACGGCACGCAGCCACCGGTGCAGCTCTCGCTCGCCGACAGCACCGGCACTCTCACGAGCTCGTGGGCGCGCTGGGCGCCGTTTCAACAGAGCTTCGGTGCGACGAACGAGCCGGTATTTTACCTGACGTTCTCGACGACGCGTCCCTTCGGCGTCCGGGCGGCGGGTGGCACGCAGATCTGGATGTCGCCGTTCTTCCCGAATCGCGCGGCCGCCGGCCACGATCCTTCCGGGCCGGCGTTCCGCATGCCATTCCAAGTGCTGACGACCGCGAACCACATCGCGCAATGGACCGAAGCGGTCGTGATCGGTCGCAAGGCCGACGGCTCGCCACTGACCCAAGCCGAAGCGACGCCCGGCGCACTGCACTGATCGTACTCCCGGGCGCCCGTGCGGCCACGTCACGCCGAGCGCCGAGCGCCCGCGATCGAAGCGGAACGCTTGCGCCGGGTAACGGTACGTCCGATGCACCAACTCTGCCGGTGCAGACGAAGAGCTCCCTCTCTAGCTTGCTGTTCTTTCTGATCTTTGCCGCCGGTTTCGCGATCGCCTACGCGATCAACGGCACGGAGCCGCGTGTCTCGAGCGTGGTGATCGTGCTGCTCGCGCTCGTCGTCGCCGGCATCGTCGCGAAGGCGATCAAGATCGCTCAGCCGTGGGACCGCGCGGTCGTGTTGCGCCTCGGTCGGTTTCGCGCGCTCCGTGGTCCCGGCGTGTTCTGGATCGTGCCCGTGTTCGACACGATCCCGTACTGGATCGACATCCGGGTGATCACGACATCTTTCAAAGCGGAGCAGACGCTCACCAAGGACACGGTGCCCGTCGACGTCGACGCGGTCTTATTCTGGAAAGTGATCGACCCCGAGAAGGCCGCGCTCGCGGTCGCCGACTATGCGAGCGCGATCCGCTGGGCGGCGCAGACCGCGCTGCGTGACGTGATCGGCAAGACGATGCTGTCGGACATGCTCGAAGGCCGCGACAAGCTCGGCACCGAACTGCAGAAGATCATCGACGAGCGCACCGAGCCGTGGGGCGTCAACGTGATCTCGGTCGAAGTCAAAGACGTCCTGATCCCGCCATCGCTACAAGACGCGATGTCGATGCAGGCCCAGGCCGAGCGCGAGCGCCAGGCGCGCGTGATCCTCGGCGACTCCGAGCGCCAAGTCGCCGAGAAGTTCGGCGAAGCCGCGAAGACCTACGCCGACAATCCGGTCGCGCTCCACCTTCGCGCGATGAACATGCTCTACGAAGGCCTCAAGCAGAACGCGACGATCGTGCTCGTCCCGAGCTCGGCCCTCGAGACGATGCAGCTCGGCGGCCTCGCCGGCATCACCGCGCTCAACATGGCGCTCGGCAAAGACGGCGTCGCGAAGGAGGTTCCGGACGGCGAGCGCCCGAGCCCTCTCTCTCGGCATTGAGCGGCGTCGCGCACGTCGAAGCCGATCCGCCCGGCAGCCCGAAGATAACGTCGCGATCACGAGATCGCCCGCTCGCGTGCCGGCGCGCCACTAGCAAGAACGCGGTCGCGGCGGACCAGCAGCAGCACTCGGCGTCGGCGGCAACTCGCGCTAGTGAGCCGACAGGATTCATGGGCTCGCACCGAGCACCGTGGGCTGCGCGCGAATGTTCGTTGCACAAGCATGCAACCCGCCGCCTGTCCGAGTTGCTGGCTCCTACCGACGAGAGCGCATGCTTCGCTGCGGACGGTGGTGGACAGCCGCCGTCGCTTGCTCGCTCATGTCTCGCGCCTGACCACACCGCCCTCAGCGCTGACGCCAAGCGCGAGCTCTCCGTCCGGAATCAAACCTTTGGTTTGATCGGGGAGCGTTGACGGGGATCGTGAGGAGCGCGCGGTTACCAGACATTTCGCCTTCCAATGGGTCGACCAGACGCATCGTCTGAAGGCTTCGAAGACGAGCTTCTCCAGCGGCGCATCGGCTCCGACGTGGGAGCGCGCAGCTTCGACCGCGGCTTTGGCCTGCCGATTCTTGCATCCCGCGCTCACGAGAGCAGAAGCTGCCTGGTCATCGATCTGCCGGATCGCGGCGATCGTTGCATCGGCCGGAGCAGTGTCGTCGCGGCTAGCCGCGCGTGGTTCCGGATCCGATCGCCCACCCTCTCTTGGGACATTGCTGGTTGTCGCGGATGCACGAACGCTGTTCGGGCCCACGTGGGCCGCGAGCGTCTCGACGTCGTCGCGCACCTCGCGATGCGGATCAAACGTGAACGAGAGCTCGAGGTTGTCTGCAGAGCCCGTGATCTGCAGCTTGCCCTCGTGCAGCGCGAGATGGTGGCCGTCGCACAAGATCAGCAGGTTTCTCGGGGAGTTATCGCCACCATCGACACGATGCAAGATGTGGTGAACTTCCAGAAACCGCGACGACCGACAGCCAGGCACGCGGCACCGTCCGTGATCGCGAACCCACACGAGCTTGCGCGTACGCGGTGGAACCGGCTGCACCGTTCGAGCGGGGCGGGTCGCATCGACGGACCCGATCCACTGCGCGTCGCATTCGGCGCGATCCATGGCGCGCTTGTGGATCGCGATCTCTTTGCCAGCCGCCTGCTGCCAGCCCTGACGGCATTTGTCGCATTGGGTAATCGAGATCTGAAACCTTGCACGAGTCGGCGCGTCAGCCGCGGTTCCACTGTCCAGCGAAGCGCGCGCCATCGCGGCCATGATCTGATCGTCGTTGAGCCGCGCGCCGCGTTCGTGCTCGAGCGCTTGCTGCGCCTGCAAGAACAGCGCATAGGTCGCGGGCGTGACCTCGAAGCGTAGCGTACGAAGGCTGAGATCCGGATCGGCCGGATCCGTTGGCAGGTCGCCTTTCTTGCGCCCCGCGACCATCGCTTCGATCTCGCGGAGTGACCTACCGATCGCCTTATCGCGCCACGCACGCTCGGTGCGCGGGATCGCGACTCGCGTCAGCTCGCGAATCGCCGAGAACTTCAGTTCGTCGCGTGCGAGCGCCTGGGTAAGCAGCGGAAGCCCGTCGAGCTCGCGGGCGACGCGCAAACGATCGTGTGCGGCCTTGGGTCCGTAGCCGAGCACTCGTTCCATGTACTCGAAGATCGAGACGTATCCGTACTCGCTCCAGATCTCGAGCGTTTCGGCTTCGAGCAGGAGCTGCGCCTCGGTCGCGTAGAGCGCCGATCGTTTCTTCGCGATGACGCGAAGCTTGCGGTCGATGTGTCGCCAGGGGCTGGGACTCGCAGCAGCGGCTGGCCAGGTCGAGTTGTCGTCGTTCGTCGAGATCGATTCGTCGCGTAGCATCGCAGACCTCCGGTTAGGTGCACGACTCCCCGCGTGCACGTCGCTTCTAGCACGCGATTTTTGGGCGTCTTGGTTTGCGATCTGCGCGACGAATGATGCAGCGACCTTGCGCGTGTGCGTTCACATCGCAAAAAGAGCGCAGAGCTCACGACAGCGTTTCTCGTCGAGGAATGACAGTTGTTGTGACGATTCGACGTGGAACCCCCAAGGATTTCGTCAAGTACTTTCGCAAAAAAATGCCGGTGTGTTTGCACGCTCGCGTGCGCTGGCGATTCCGTGGATGCCGACAAGGTCTCTTTGTCCGCGACCGAGCGAGATCGCCGAAGTCGATCGCATCTCCTTCCCGGCCAGGCTCGAACAAGCGGTCTCGGGCCCGTGCGTTTGGCCTGGTATCAACAAGGGTCGAGCGCCGTCGTTTCGGGGCGGACCACGGCCCACGTGGGCCGAGCCGGAGTGGTCGGTAGACAGCGATGCGCCCGGGCCTACTCGGACCCAGCCTCGATGCGCGGCTTCAATAACCGAGCGGTCGATCGCCGATACGCCTGAAGATCCCGTTCCGCTCACGAGCCTCTCGCTAACGTTCCCCGATCAACCAACGTTGATTCAGGAACGGAGCGCTCGCGCTTGGCGTCAGCGCTGAGGGCGGTGTGGGCAGGCGCGAAACGTGATCGCGCACGTCGCTGCGGCTGTCCATCACCGTCCGCAGCGAAGTCCGTGTTCTCGTCCGTCGGGGCCGGCGGTGCGCGGTGACGGCTTCACAGTTGCCGCGCGTCTCGCCGCCTCGTGTCGTCCCAACGTTTGCTGTCGGCGTTCTTCATCACACGCCGCAATCGATCGGTCGTGGCGGATAGCGTCCAGCGATGATGTCGGCGATCAGCTCGACGAGGCGTCGTGGTGTGAAGTCCTCGTGCGAGTGTTCCAGCTCGCGCAAGCTCCACCACCGCGCCGCAATCACATAGTCATCGGGCCTCTGCGGGGCGGTCGAGCCGACGAGGGCACGACCGACAAAGTAGCGCTCATACTGATCGCATCGGCGTCCCTGGAACTCGTAGATGTGACGCCGTGTCCACACCCAAGGGCCGAGCCGGAGCGTCAGACCCGTCTCCTCGTGGACCTCGCGCCGTGCGGCGTCTTCGAAGGACTCCCCGGGTTCGAGTCCACCTCCCGGCGCAACCCACCACCGGTGCTGATCGATTGAATCCTGTGCTTGGAGCAGGAGCAGGTGATCGCTCGAATCGAAGATCAGCGCTCGACCGCGGGTCGCGAACCATCGGGGACGCCATCACGACGCACGTGGGAACAGTACGCGCAATTGGCGCGATTCTGGAGCCGACCACATCGTGAGCTCGCCGTGTTCCGAACGGTGCTGCGACTTTTGGGTGTCCGTCTCCCTCGTCCTCGGCAACGGACCCCTCACCGACAATCGCGCTCCGACGCCGCGCCTACGGCATCTTGTTCTTGCTCGCCGCGAGCATCTCGATCAGATCCATCTTCGTCAGGATCCCGAGCACCGTGTGGTGTTCGTCGACGACGATCGCGACCTCTCCACGCTCGAAGATCCGCGGCAACTCGCCGGAGCCGGCGTGCATCGAAACGGTCGAGACCTTGCGCTCCATGACCTCGGCGACGACCGTGTTCTTGTCGACGCGTCCCGACATCAGCTGATGCAGCAGATCGCTCTCGGTCAGGATGCCGGCGAGCTTGCCGGCGTCGAGGACCGGCATCTGCGAGATGCCATGCTTCTTGAACATGTCCGTCGCGGCAGCGACGCGATCGTTGAGATCGAGCGAGATCACCTCGCGGCGGCCGATCGATCGCATGACGTCGCCGACCGTTCCGACTTCCCAATCGGCCTTGAAGAAGCCCTGCTGCCGCATCCATCGATCGTCGGCGAACTTCGTGAGGTAGTTGCGGATCGAGTCCGGGAGGATCACGACGACGCGCTTGCCCGGACCGAGATCGCGGCACACCTGCATCGCCGCCCAGACCGCCGAGCCCGACGAGCCACCGACGAGGAGTCCTTCCTGACGGATCAGCTGGCGCGCGGTCAGGAATGAGTCGCGATCGTTCGACTTGATCCAGCGATCGACGAGCCGCCTGTCGAGGACATCTGGAATGAAGTCATAACCGATGCCTTCGACCTTGTAGGTCTTGATCTCGCCGGGCCCAGCGAGGATCGAGCCCTCGGGATCGACGCCGACGATCTTGCAGCCCGGCACCTCGCGCTTGATCACGCGAGCGACGCCGCTGATGGTCCCGCCGGTGCCGGCGGTCATCACGACCGCGTCGACCTTGCCTCCACATTGATCGATGATCTCGCGGCCCGTGCCCTCTTCGTGGGCGCCGGGGTTCGAAGGGTTCGAGTACTGATCGAGGATGTGCGAGTTGGGGATGATCTCGCGCAGGCGCTTGGCGACCCCGATATGGCTCTCGGGCGCATCCCACGCGGCTTCGGTCGGGGTCCGGATGATCTCCGCGCCGAGCGCTTCCAGGACGACCTGTTTCTCCTGGGACATCTTCTCGGGCATCGTGATGATCACGCGATAGCCACGCACGGCCGCCGCCATCGCGAGGCCGATCCCGGTGTTTCCGGAGGTCGGCTCGATCAGCGTGTCTCCCGGTTTGATGCGCCCGGCCTTCTCGGCGTCGAGCAGCATCTTGACGCCGATCCGGTCCTTGACCGAACCCCCGGGATTCATGAACTCGCACTTGCCGAGCAGCTCGCAGGGCAGGTCTCGCCCGATCCGAGCCAGACGCACCAGGGGCGTATGGCCGGTCGTATCGAGAATCGAATCGAGGATTTCAGCGCGCGCGGTCATCGGGCGCAGTCTACTGCAAACGGGTCACCCCAGTGGCAGATCGCCGCGCTGCGCAGCTTACGGACACACGGATGAGCCGATCGCGACTCCGTTTCTTAATGTTTTTCATCGAACGAAATCAGTATCGTCCGCCCGCCATGGGGAAATTCGCGTTGTGCTTCGTCGTCTTTGCCGCCTGCGCTTCAACTCGTCCGAACGGGCAGGGAAGCCCTGACGCCTCGGGCGGCAGCGGGGGAGATGGCGGCGGCAGCCAAACCGGCTGCGGCGGTCTCAACAACTGCTACTCCGTCTACGCGCACTCGAACGACACGCTCTATGTCGTCGATCTTCAGGCCAAGACGCTGCAGCTCGTCGGCAAGTTCAACGCGCCGATGAACGACGTGATCACCGATCTCGCGGTCGCGCCCGACAACACGATCTACGTGATCTCGAATACGGTGCTGTACACCGCCAGCGCTACCGACGGCCATGTCACCAAAGTCGGAACGCTCGCGGCCTGCGGCATGAAGGGCGTCGCCCTCACGGTCACACCCGGCGGTCAGCTCTGGACGGGCGACTTCATGGGCGCCCTCTGTCAGATCGACCTCGCGACCAACCCGCCGACCGTCAAGCCCCCGGTGAGGATGCAAGGTGGCATGGCGCTGAGCGGCGATCTCGTCGCGATCAACGACGGCACGGTCTACGGCACCGCGTACAAGCTGACCGACGCCGCCGGGCAAGGGACCCAGATGAGCAACGATCTGGTCAAGATCAACCTCACGACCGGCGCCGTCACGATGGTCGGCGCGACCGGCTACCCGAAGCTGTTCGGGACGTCGTTCGCCGAGAATTTCGTGATCGGTTTCACGCACGACGCAACCGGCCATGTTGTCAAGATCGATCCGACCACCGGCGCCTCGACGATCTTCGCGACGTTCATGGACCCGACGACGTCGAACCCGATCTCGTTCGCCGGTGCAGGAGTTAACGCGCTCGTCTCGATCATTCAGTAGACTAGGCCGATGCCCTCGCGATCCTGGTTGTTCGCACTGCTGGTCGCCTGTGGCGGCACCGCCGCACCGACCGTAGACGACGCGGCTGTGATCGGGGGAGATGTCCGGATCGAGGCGGACGCGAGCACGACGCTGCCGTCGACGTTTCGGATCGGGATCGTCGGTGACACCCGGCCCGCAAACGAGGACGACCTTGCAGGCTATCCGACCGCGGTGATCACGAAGATCTGGGCAGACCTCGAGGCGGCGACCCCGCATCCTGATCTTGCGATCTCGACCGGCGACTACATGTTCGCGAACCCGTCCGCGCCGCCGGCGACGTCGACCGTCAACAAGATGCTCGATCGGTACCTCGGCGCGCGTGCGACCTTCACGAAGGCCGTGTTCGCCGCGTTCGGCAACCACGAGTGCACCGGTGCGACCGCGTCGAACTGCGGTCCGGGCAGCCGAGACGGCGTGACCCAGAACTACACCGCGTACCTGACGCGCATGATCAATCCGCTCGGCATCACGCTGCCTTACTTCAGCTACGCGTTTCACGCCTCGGACTCGAGCTGGACGGCGAAGCTCGTCGTGATCGCCGCGAACGCCTGGAACCCGACGCAAGCCGCGTGGCTCGATTCGGTGCTCGCGCAGCCGACCACGTACACGTTCGTCGTCAGGCACGAGAGCGCCAGCGCGAATACCGCGCCCGGCGTGACACCGTCCGAGACGATCATCGCGAAGTATCCACTCACGCTGAAGATCGTCGGCCACACGCACACGTACCAGCACGTCGCGACCGACCACGAGGTGATCTGCGGCAACGGCGGCGCTCCGCTGACCTCGGGAACGAACTACGGGTACGCGATTCTCGAGAGGCTCGCGAGCGGCGTGATCCAGTTTACCGAGTACGACTACATGACGAACGCGAACCGAGCACAGTGGCGAATCAACGCCGACGGTACGCCAGCCCCCTAGCTGCGCGTCGCGGGCATGACGTGACCGCGAAACAATGGTAATCACGGCGGGATGTCCGGAGGCCGTATCGATCTGCTGAGCGACCTACTCGAGCGCCGCATCGTCGTGCTCGATGGCGCCATGGGCACGATGGTCCAGGGACTCGAGCTTGCAGATGAGGCGGTCTGGCGCGGCGAGCGGTTTGCCGACCACACGCACTCCCTCAAGGGCTGCAACGATCTGCTCGCGCTGACCAAACCCGCCGCGATCGAAGACATTCACTACCAGTTCCTCCGAGCCGGCGCAGACATCGTCGAGACCGACACGTTCACCGCGACCTCGATCGCGCTCGCAGACTACGGCCTCGAGAG
>JAQBQF010000220.1 GCA_028287115.1 Myxococcales bacterium | reverse complement strand
GTCGATCCCGGTCGCGCGATCGTGAGCGGAGATCCGATTGACTGGGAGGGCTTCGACGTCCCGCAGCTCCGCGGCATCGCTCGCACCGCCCCGTACTTCCATGACAACAGCGCGCCGGATCTCCGCGCCGTCGTCGACGAATACAGCCGCCTCATCCTGGCCGCCGACCCGGTGCTCGGTCTGCCACCGATCTTTCCGCCGGAGGGTCCGGGATTGCCACCCGAGTCGCTGACCCCGACACAGAAGGCGCAACTCGTCGCGTTCCTGCAGGTGCTCTGACGAAGGGTGCCCGGGCTCGTGCGAGTATCGGAAGGCGTGGGGGACGGATTCATTCGGATCGAACGCGTGCGCGCCGCGGTTCGCCTCGTCGGCGAGGTCCGCGAGCTCGGCGCGACCACCGAGGCCG
Source organism: Myxococcales bacterium (assembly GCA_028287115.1). Lineage (GTDB taxonomy): Bacteria > Myxococcota_A > Polyangia > Haliangiales > Haliangiaceae > JABFXX01. The sequence continues at coordinate 75,477 of JAQBQF010000220.1, read as the reverse complement.
GGCGCCACCACATGGTCGAACAGCTACTCGGGCTTGTCGGCTGCGCGGTGGGCGGCGCGGTCCACGACACGGGGTACGGGCTCGGGCTCAAGGGGGGTATCGCGGAGGCGACGCTGGTCGGCTTCGATCGCGAGATCATCGACCTGTTCCAGGCGCACCACACGCACGGCTCCGACTTCAATCCGTATCACGACGCGGTGATGCGGCGCTCGGACGTCCTCGCCGGTGGCGTGTTCACGAGCACGAACCGCGACCTCGTCCCACGCGCCGACTGGGAAGGCTCTGAGTGGATCAACGAGTACGCGCGGCCGGCACGCGTCGACCACTTCCTGTGCTCGATGCAGATCGTCGGCACGACCTCGGGGATCGGCTGCGGCTTCATGCGCGCCGCCCGCGATCGGCCGTTCTCCGACGAAGATCGCGAGGTCCTCCACCTCGTCCACCTCGGCGTCGGCGCGTTCTACGATGTGAGCTCGCCGCGCCGCCGGCTGACCCCGCGGATGCGCGACACCCTCGACGTGATGCTCACCGGTGCCTCCGACAAGGAGATCGCGGCGCGCCTCGACATCAGCCCGCACACGGTCCGCCAGTACGTGAAGGCGATCCTGCGCGCGCACGGCGTGTCGAGCCGCACGCAACTGATCGCCGCGGCGAAGCGCACCTGACCGTTAGCCGATCGCTCAGCGCGGTCGGAAGCTGACCAAGGCTCCGTGGTCGTGTGCGTCAAGCTGGCGTTCTCGTCGAGACAACTCCCGGCGCGGCGCGAGCGCGGCGATCTGGCGCAGCGTCGTTCTCGCCGCGAGTCCGCCTCTGACGCTTCGGGATCCGGCGGTGATGTGTTTCGGGACGTGCTCGGCAAGGAAGTCGCGCACGAGAGAGACGCGACGCGGAACCAACTTTGCGGCAGGCATCACGAGCCAGACCTGCGTCCTACCCATTAATGCCGATGAGGTGTCCGACGGAAGACACACTCCGAGAAGTCGAGGCCCGCTTGAGTCGGAAGCGGGTTCTGTTCGTAACGGGGGCGCGCGATGCTTCAGGGAACGGGGTCCGACCCCATTAATGCACTGCACAGTCAGGACGACGTCCACTCGCCCATCACCTCGCCGAGGTCGATGCGTATTTCCTCCATCACCCCGACGCGAGCGGCCGTCGATGCGCGCATCGACGATCACGGTAATCGGGTCCGACCCCATTAATGCACAACGGGAATGGGCTCCGACCCATTCATGCACAGCGGGAATCGGGTCCGTGCCATTAACGCGATTAACGCGTGGTGAACCGCTTCACGGTGCTCTTCACCCCGTCTGGCTTGCCATTAGATTCCGTCGAATCAACGGTGTAGTAGTAGGTTGTCCGGGGCTTAAGGCCGTCCATCCGCACGCGGAAGACAGTATAGGAATGGTCCGGGTTCAGCCTGATTGGAGAGCTCGCCGTCTGGCTCAGGTCCTTCGGATCCGTACCGTAGCGTACGATGCCGCGATGCTCGGGCGAGCCCCCAGGGTTGCTACTCGTCCACCTGACAATCGCAAAATCGGGGTCAGCCCGTTCGATCTCTGGCCCTTGCGTGATCCGGACGCGCTCTGACCCTCGGGTGATCCGGACGCGCGCCGCCTTCTTGGCAGTAGGACTCACCTGCGCGGCCGCCGGGGTCGAGTGGAAAACGCTACCGACCGCAACCGTCATCGCCAGCTTCAAAAGCAATCTATTCACGGACAGACCTCCAGCCGACTCACTCAACTCACATTCCCTTGGGAAGACGACAATGGAGGTGCGAGCGGCCCCCATGCGTCCGTTACCACTCGTCCTTCGCATCCGCCCTGGCGCTTGGCGCTACGGAATGGCGGCCGTGGGGAGAGGCGCGACGCCGCAGACCTCCGGTGCGCAGGGCGGAAGTGTAGGAGTCGGGATAAGGACCTCATTACCCTGAGTCGAAGCCGAACCACCGGTACTGCAAGTACCCGTGAAGGTATCGATGTGTTCGTAAGGTCTGGTGAAGCCATCCGTGAGTGTTTGCATGAATGCAACGATCTGGTTCTCCTCAGTATCCGTCAGACCGAGATTGCCAAGCAACATACTGATGTTGTTTGGGACCTCAGGCATAGGCCAGCAGTCTACTTTCTCGGTCGTTCCTGCAGGGCAGTGTCCGGAAGTGACATTGAACTTGAACACGTCGCGCGTGTTGTAGAAGTGGACGAGCTGCTTCAGGCTCTTGATGTAGCCGTTGTGAAAGAACTCCTTCTGGAAATAAGGCCCCGGCGCTTCGGTGGTCGGGCACTGCGGCGGAGTCATCGCCACATTGCGCACCGTCGACATCTGCTGTTGGCCGTCGGTAACGGGTGCCAATGGCGTCCAATTCGAGTTCGGATTGGGGGCGGAACCGAAACCGCTTCTGAGGAACGTTCCTAATCCCAAGTCTCTGTAGGCGAAGCCCAGGAGGTTGGCGGTGAACCCGAGGGGATCCGGCGTGGTTTGATAAAAGAAGGCATCCCTGGGATTGAGGGGCAACCCGAGATTGGCATAACCGAAGGCGGTGAACACGGGGACGATACTGGCGGTGTTGCTGGTGTCGATCTGACCTGGTAGCAGCGTGGTTCCTCTTCCATTCTGGTGGCAGGCGTTGCAGTTGCCTTTGCCGTTGAACAGCTTGAAGCCCGCCGCCTCATCTGCAGTCAGCTGCGCAGCGCCCTTCAGGAATGCGTCGAATTTCGACGAGAACGCGCTGACCTGCACCGACTGCTCGTAGGCGCTAATGGACTGCCCCCAGTGGTTATAAGCCTCGGTTGCGCGGGTGCGGTCCGCGGGACTTAGAACGATTGGGGTGGCACTCATGGCGAACTGCGCGGCGCCTCCAGGGGTATCGCAGAGTTGCTCGGTGTCGGTTGGAAAAGCGATTGCTAACGAGCCCGGGCCCCATACCTGCTCGAAGAGAGGTCTGTACTGAGCCTGCGAAAGCCGGAATGCGACACAAGCAGTGTCAGGAAAACCGTGCTCTTGAGTATCGACGGGAGGATGCTGTGCCTGTTCCGCGTCGGGATTCCTCAGCAAGTATCCGGTCGAGCGTCCATCCCAGAAGTTTCCTCCCTGGAAGACCTGCTGTTCCTCGATGAGCTGGAGCACAGGGAAGTACGGTGAATACGTGTATCTCTGCGCTGTCCGCTTGCCGGCCCGAAAGCGAACCGTTCCGGGATACGCGATCATCGTCAAATTGACCGAGGGGATCGGTCCGCTGAAGCCGACGTACGGCATGTGGCAAGACGCGCACGCCACATTTTTGCCGGGCGACATGTTCTTGTCGTAGTTCATCAGCTTGCCGAGTGTTTCTACCGCGGCGGTTCCGCTGCCCTGAAGTGTTGGCGGCTGACCGACCAGATTCGGAGGCGGCAACGCCTTCCACTGTGCAATCGCAATCGCCTCGATTCCGTCGATCTCCCTCAGGACCCGGGCTAGCTCTGCATCCAAATCGGCCGGGAGAATTCCAGGCGGGTACGGGTTGTAGATTGGTTGAACGACATTTGTTGGTGGCGGATCGTCCCCGCATGAGATGGCAAATGTCGCGAGCGCGACACAGCCGACTATCGTTCCAATCCGTTGTGAGATGCGCATTTGCGCGGTGCGCTGCACCTGACGTACCCATCGCCGTTCGTAAGAACGCCGCGGAGTTAGGAAGATCGCGGCGTGCGCCGACGTCGCAAAGCCCGAAGCCCGCGCCGCCAATAGACAATCCGAGCGGATGGGCCCGGCGCCGCATCTGTACGGTTTTCGGACATCGTGCGCGCCGAGATCCGCACGCTAGAGATGGGTTCAATCCCATCAAGCCGCGTTCGGCATCGTTCGGGTCTCGGCACGACGGCTGAAAGGTTCCGGATGCGCGAGCCGCCTCGAGTGCTCGCGTGGCCCAGAGCAAGTCGTCGAAAGACCGGGCGGCGTCATGCCTCTTGCCCCTGCCCCACGCTGATCAGCGCGGAGCGGCAGCTAGCGCGACCCGATGCCGGCGTTGTTGACGAGCACGTCGACGAGCCTTTTCCTGGTCGTCCACATACACGCTGGCCAGTTTGATCTTCATGGGTCTTCCATCCGGTTTTTTCACGTTGGCGGTGTGCGCCGCGCCATTCCATTTGACGGAACGCGATAGGAGAATGTGACCGATGAGGAGCGCGAGCCCGACGAAAGCTAGAACGATGAAGAATCAACCCAAGGCTAAAGACAAGCCGGCCTCCCAGCTCATCAGCGAACGGATCGCCGAGCTGGGCGACTGGCGAGGCGATGCACTCGCAAGAATGCGCGCGCTTATCAAGGAGGCCGACCCTGATGTGGTGGAAGAGTGGAAGTGGATGGGGACTCCGGTCTGGTCCCATGACGGCGGCATCTGCACGGGAGAGTCGTACAAGTCGGTCGTGAAGTTGACCTTCCATAAGGGCGCTTCCTTGAAAGATCCTGCCAAGCTCTTCAACTCGAGTCTCGACGGGAACGTAAGGCGCGCCATCGACATTCACGAGGGCGAGAAGATCGACGCGAAGGCGTTCAAGGCGCTCATCGGCGCCGCAATCGCTCTCAATACTTCTCGCGGAAAGAAGCCCACGAAACGCAAGTGAGTGCAAGGTCGGCAAGAACCACGAAGCCATGAAGTCGCTCTACGCCGAGCACATCGTGAGCGTGGAAGCCGGTGCCCCGCCCGGCCAGTCCCCGGAAACCGCTGGTCTCGCCGCGTGCATCGCGAAGAGCGCGCAATGGACCGAGGCGACCGAGGTGCATAGCATCAAGGTAGAGGGGCCATTCCCGCATGGCGATCGATTCGCCGTGATCTTCGACATGGACATCACGCGCCGCCCCGAGAACAAGCGCTTCCAGATGAAAGAGATCGCGCTCTACACGGTGAAGAGCGACAAGATCGTCCGCGAAGAGTTTTTCTACAGCATGTAAGCAAGCGCGCGACGACGACCAGTCGTTCACCGCGTCACCCCGAATTGTCGCCACACGCGCACGCGACCGCATTCGCAGTCGCGGGCTGACCTTCGTAGCCCGAGTCGCTGCCGAATGCGCGGGCGCGGGAACGTGATGGCTTGGAATCTTCGAAGCCGCGACCGCGGCGTACGCGTCACCGCGCTCGTCGAACTTGCGGATCACCGCGCAGGCGCGGACGCGACCTCGTCGGCATCGAGGCGAGCGTCGATCGCATCGAGAACCGCGATCTCGGCCTCGTCTGCGTCCATCACCGCCATGATGACGGTGTTCACCGCGTACTCCTCCGCTCGATCGGCCCGGTTCTCGAGGTGCTTGATCTCGCGCTTCTGACGCCATGACTTGACCTGGTCGTCGGTCTGCTGCTTCTTGTCCCGCAACCAGCCCGAGGCCTGGTCGCGGAGCTGCTGTGCGCGGGCCTGTTGCCCCTTGACCCTCTCCTGAACCTCGGCGCTCTTCTTGCGAACGCTTTCTTTGTCCTCCTCGCGGAGATTTGCGATCTCCTGCTTCGCGTTCTCGAGACGCTGCTTAGCCTCGTCGAGATGCTGCTGGAACTTCTCTTTCAGCTTCGACGTTTTCGTGGGTTCCTTGGCCTCTGCTTGCTCCGCCATAGGCTCTCTCTCCTTGTGATCGTTCACGTGGGACTGATGCAAGCACCATGCGACCAGCCAGGGCTTCCGCACACCGCCGAGCCGGATTGTCTGAACGGCGCCGGCGGGGAGCAACGTGTCGAGCACGCTATGGATCGTCGGAAGCAGCCGACGGAGGTCACTATTGTTGATCACTTGTTCGTCGGCGGTGCCTGCTCGGGACAGCCGGATTCGGTGGCGAGCCTGCGTGCTGCGTCCTTCACGTTCTGGATGTCATCCGCGACCTTCGTCTTGGCTTGATCGATCGTGATGTTGTCAGGCAGCGAATTCACGTCGCGATGTAGCTTGTTGGCAGCATCGTGAAACTGCTTCGCGGTCGGCGTCTTGATCTTGGACGCGGTCTTCACGACCTTCTGTGCATCCGTCATCAGACGGTCCGATGCCGCGCGGAGCTCCGCGACCGTGGAGCTGGGTCCGATCGAGTCGACCACCCTCACATCGGAATTGAAATCGGTGATCGCTGCACAGAACTTCTCCTGTTTGGCCGTCTGGTCCGCATGGGCGATAGCGCTCGTCATCACCGCAAAAAAACCGACCGTCAATAATGTTCCTGTTCGCATTGGCAACCTCTCTGCTCACCTGCGAACTGCAAGCGACGAGCCCCGTGCCGTCCTGGCCTCGCGTACCTCGGCCACGCCGAATGTGCGCCACCGTCCAGGGCGTGAGCGCTGGCGTCAGACACCTAATTACGACTGCGCCCGTAAGGGGATCGAACCCCGACCGTGCCTTCGTTACATCGACCGGAGCGTGGGCGTCGTGTCGCCATGTGCCGGGCCCGGGTCGAGCTCGCCGGAGTCGCGGTGCGGCGAGCGATCGTGCGTTGTCGCATTGCGGGGTATGCGCGCGCGATCACGCTTCACGCGATCCACTCTGCCCCTTGACCAGAAGTGAGTTTCTCCGTCGAGATCTTCTTCGAGTCTGGCACGTGGGGTGCTCGAGTCATCCCGCATGCTGCCCTCCAAGCCGACGGCTCTGATGTTAGGAGACCTTTATCTGGTTCGCTGCTTTGGCGGAACCGACGTGCCACTCGTGATCGCCGGGCCCGATCCGACGCACGTGAGCTTTTTGTCCCGCTACGCACGTCGCACCGTGACCATCGCACCGTGGGATCGACCCGACACCGTACTCGCTGATCTCGAGCAGATCGCCGCCTCGTTGCCGGAGCCGCCGGTGCTGTTCTACGACAACGACGAGCAGCTCAGGTTCGTGTCGCGCCATCGCGAGCGACTCTCGAAGGTCTGTCGCTTCCTGCTCCCGGATGCCGGGCTCGTCGATCCGCTCAGTGACAAGCGGCAATTCGGGATGTTCGCGCAAGCGCGAGGATTGCCAGTTCCGCGCCAGATCGCCTCGCGCGATGTCGATGGTCCCGACGCCGCACTCGCGAGCTTGCGTCTACCTTGCGTGATCAAGCCCGACCTCCACAGAGGCTGGTACTCACATCCGGAGCTGTTCGTCGACGGCCCGCGCAAGGCCTTCCTGGTGTCGACGCCCGCCGAGCTGCGCGAGCGCTGGGCGGAAGTCGCTCGCCTCGTGCAGGACTTCGTGGTCCAGGAGTACGTCCCCGGTGGAGAGGATCAGATGTACAGCTTCCACGCGTACGTGGACAAAACCGGTGCGGTGAAGGGATGGTTCCTCGGCAAGAAGATCCGGACGTTTCCTCGGGACGCCGGAGTCAGCACGTTCCTCGAGCTCGTCCATGAACCATCCCTCGCGGACCTCGGCTTCGACATCGTGCGGCGCATCGGCATCGTCGGGCCGATGAAGATGGACTTCAAGCGCGATCCGGAAGGTGCGTTCCACCTGCTCGAGATCAACGCGCGTTTCAACCTGTGGCATCGCCTCGGCGCGGTGTCCGGCGTCAACTTGCCGATGATCGCGTACTGCGACCTCACGGGCCTCGAGGGTCCCGCCGGCGAGAACACGTACACGACCGACATCCGCTGGCTGGCGCTCGCAAACGATCTGCGATCGTTCCTGCGTAGCTATCGCCCGAGCGGCGAGCTCGGATGGCTCGACTGGATCGGATCGCTCCGCGGCCGAATGATCTACGACGTGTTCCAGTGGGACGATCCGGTGCCGTTCCTATCGGAGCAGTATCGATACGCGCGGGCGGTGGTCCGGCGAGTCGCGGGAGCGAAGGCGGCGACATGAGGTATGGCGTCATCTCCGACGTCCACGCAAACCTCGAGGCGCTCGATGCGGTGTGCCGGCAGCTCGACGCGGCGCACGTGGAGCGGGTGATCTGTCTCGGCGATACGGTCGGCTATCACGCGCATCCGAACGAGTGCGTCGCGCGAGTTCGCGAGCGCTGCGACGTGGTGCTCGCCGGCAACCACGACCGCGCCGCTGCCGGGACGCTCGATCCCATCGAGTTTCCGTTCGTCGCGCGCCACGCGATCGCGTGGACCCGGGACGTGCTCGATCCCGCGCACGCGGCGTATCTGGCAGGGCTGCCGTGGTTCGACGTGCTCGATCGGACCACCAGCCTGGTCCACGGCGCACTGGTGCCGACGCCCAACGACCTGCTCCATATCTCGTCGCCGCAGCGGATCGAGGCGAATCTTGCGGCGCTCGCGCGCAGGACCGAACGGCTGTGCTGGTTCGGTCACACGCATAAGCCGGTCGTCCACACGTGGCTGGCCGGTCGTATCGCGTCGCAGTTGGGCATCGCTTCTGTCGAGCTCGTCGGCGAGACGCGCTACCTCGTGAACCCCGGTAGCGTCGGCCAGCCACGCGATGGCGACCCGCGCGCCGCGTGCGCGATCTTCGACGACGGGCGGATCCAGTTCCTCCGCGTCGAGTTCGACGTCAGCGCTACCCGGCGCGCTGCCGACGCCGCGGGCCTGCTGCTGCGGCCGAGCGCCGTGCGCCGTTCGTTCGAGGTGGCGCGGTCACGCTGGCTCGACGCGGTCTCGCTGGCGCGGCGAGCTCGCGCGCGGCTCTAGGACACGGGGAGCGCCACGAGCGGCGTTTCGAACGTGCCGCGCGCGCGGATCGGGCGAGCCTTGCCCCGGTCGACGAGCACCTCGGCCGGCATCGGGTGAGACAAGAAACCGGTCGGGCTCGCGGTCAGGCCGTAGGCGCCCGACTGCATGATCGCCACGAGATCGCCGGGACGGAGCGGCGCAAGCTCCGCGTTACGCGCGAGCGTGTCGAGCGGTGTGCACAAGCAGCCGACGACGGTGACGCGCTCGCGGCGGTCGTCGCCCATGCGCGAGGCATTGACGAGGGGGTAGTCACGCTTGAGCACCTGACCCAGATTGCCGGAGGCGGCCAGATGATGGTGCATGCCACCATCGACGATGACGAACTTGGTGCCCCGGGAGATCTTCACCGCGCGGACGCGCGTGACGTAGACGCCGCACGGGCCGACGAGGAAGCGTCCGGGCTCGACGAGGAGGCGCGAACCCGCGAGCGCCGGCGGCATGCTCGCGACCAGCCCGCGAAGCTCGGTCCGGAGAATCGCGAGATCGAGTGGGCGCTCGTCCGCGAAGTACGGGATGCCGAGGCCGCCTCCGAGGTCGATCGAGTGCGGCGCGGTGCCGGTCAGCGCTGCGAGTTGCTCGCCGAGCGACACCGCATGGCGCCACTGCGCGACGAGGACGCGCGCATCGAGGATCTGGGTACCTGCGAACTGGTGGAGGCCGCGCAGCACGAGCCGCCCCTGGGCGTCGACCAGGGATACCGCCTCCGCGAGGCGCTCCTCGTCGATCCCGAACGCAGCCGGTCTACCGCCCATCTGCATCGCCCCGCCCGCCGCTGCGCTCCGCGGGTTGACCCGGATCGCGACATCGACATCGCGGCACGAGCGCCGAGCGATCGCGCCGAGCGTCGCGATCTCATCGTCGCTCTCGACGTGGATCTGGCCGATCCCGCGCTCGATCACGTGGGCCAGCTCGTTTTCGCCCTTGCCGGGCCCGGCGAACACGATCCGATGCGGCGCGCAGCCTGCAGCGCGAGCACGCTCGTACTCGGCCGCCGAGGCGATCTCGCATCCGACGCCGTTGTCGACGCACACGCGCACCACGCTCGGGTTTGGGTTTGCCTTGACGGAGTAATAGATCTCGACGTGATCGCACAGCGCGTCGCGCAACGCGGCGAGCTGACTGCCGATCGCGGAGACGTCGTAGACATACAGCGGCGTGCCGTAGTCGCGCGCGAGCTGCGCGATGGGCAGGCCGCCCCACACCAGACCGTCGGTCATGCACGCACCTTGTCGAGCACGAAGCCCGCGACGCTCTGGATCGACGCGAAGTTCTCGGGCGAGACGTCCTCGTCCTCGAGGCGGACCCTGAACTCCTTCTCGATGAACGCCACGAGCTCGAGGATCCCGATCGAATCGAACGCACCGGATTCGATCAGGGAATCGTGGTCCGCGAGCTTGTGTGGCACGCGTCCACAGATGAACGAACGCAACCTCGAGTAGACCAGTTCTTCAGACATCTTCGTCTCCTTCCATCATCCACCACTGCTCGGGTCGCCGGAGCTCGGTCGCGAGACCGGGAAGCTTCGACGCCGTGATCACGAGTCCAGCGTCCTCTTGGCGCGGGATGAAATGGCTGCGCGCGAGGAGGCTTTCGATCGGCGAATCGCGAAGCACCGTCGCGCAGACCGCGCGCTGGCGCCGCTGGTGACCGAGCTGGACCACCGCCTCGATCAGCGGGCCCATCCACCGGTCGTCGTCATTGGTCAACACATCCACGATCGCGAGCTCCCGCTCGGCGCGCGGGCGAAACACGATGTAGCCGCACAGCGCCCCGCGGTCGCGCGCACACAGCACCTCGTGACGTGCCATCGGATACCGCTGGAACCGCCATCGCAGCGCCGCGGCCGACCGCTGCACGCGAAAGCGCGTGCGCGTGCACGTCTCGCGGTCGAGGCGATCGAACTCCTCGCCGCACGGGCTCTGCAGTAGAGACACCGAGCGCGTGGACTTGCGTGCGAGCACGTCGCGACCGCGCAGTGCGAGATCGCCGAGTCGGCCGGCCGTCCGGGCCACCGCACCAAAGCGTTGCCCGAGCGGCCCACTGACCTCGAGCAGGCGGGTCCAGCGGCGACGCGCGGACACATCGTGTCCACCGAGGCGGAGATGGAGCGCGAGCATCGCGCGGCTCGGGTGGTCGTAGCTCAGCGCGACGTCGTCGGCCGCGATGTCCGCGAGCGTGGCGCGAAGGAGCTGCAGGCCCGGGCCTGCGGAGCGATAGCTCGGGACGAACGCGAAGTCGGAGAGATCGAGGATGTCGTGGAGGTGGCCGTCGATCCACGCGCGCTTGGGGTGCGCGGCCGACGTGCCGACGATCTCGCCCTGTGCGGTCTCGGCGACCCACAGGCGCGCGAGGCCGTGCGGGTTCTCGAGGTACAGCCAGTTGAAGCGCTCGACGGTTCCGGCGGCCGACGCGTTACGACGAAGCACGGGAAAGATGCGGTCGCGCTCGACACGTGGGTCGGCGGCGCGCACGCGAAGATGTTGGAGAGGCATGGTTCGATCCGAGCCGTTGCCGCACGTCGCGGCGTCAGCGCGAGTTTCAGCAAACGCCACGCCAGCAAGCGGAGCAGGCAATGCGAGTCTATACGCTCACGATCGCGTGCGAGAGCGAGACGCGCGCGCGCACGCGAACGGGCATCGTGCCGCGCGGTCACGAGACGAGCAGGTCGCGCACTTCTCTCCGAAGGTCATGAAGAACGCGCTCGAGCAGCTAGACGGTGCGGTCCCTCGCGTGATGAGTCGTGGTTACTTACCACCGCGCGCCGCGAGCACGTCTGCGAGGGGACAGCTCGAGATCTTCGCCGCCGCGAGCTGAGAGCGGAACTTCGGGATCCGTTCGGCGGGCGAGAACGTGCCGAGGCTCTGCCAGAACTTGACGACCTCGGCATTCGGATACTGGAACATCGCGCCGCTGACGTACTGATTCAGCTGCTCCGTGGTGGGAGCCGTCAGATCGTCGGGCAACGCCGCGCACAACGCCTCGTACGCTGTCGTGACGTCCACCGGCGGTCCGAGCTCGGCCGGCGTCGGTTGATGGGGATGCTCGATCGGCACGATGTGATATTTCCGCGGACTGCTTGCAGACCCTTCCGGCGGGGCGCCGCTCGGGGATCCTTGCGCCGGGGTGGTCGTGCTCTTGTTGCAAGCGCCCGCGACCATCGTGATCGCGACGACGAGACGTAGCCATGACTCACGCCGCATGTGACTCCTTCTCTGAAAGACCGGGGATGGTCGCGATTGTCGCACGCGGATTCACGGCCGGCGCCACGCCGTCCTGACCAGATCGTGGAGCCGAGCCGCATCGCTTGCCGACGTCTTGCACATGAAGCCTCTCTTGTGAGCGAAGTGCACGTCGGGCGGCCCCTCGACCCGCGAAGTCGAGGCCGCTCTCGCCGGATGTCGCGAGGAATCAGATCACTTGCAGGTGAGGGTGCCGTTTTGCATCGCCGACGCGAACGACGACCCGGCCGGCCACGCCGTGTCGTTCGAGCAGCAGTCGCGTTCGCTCTTGGTCACCTGACCGGCCTGGAGACACGACTCCGGCGCTTCACCCGAGTCACCCGTGTCGCCGGCCGGCTCGTCGGCCCCTACGGCGGGTGTCCGCACCGCGATCAGCGCGTATCCAGGTGTCCGCTTGCCCCCAGCTCGGCCGATCCGCAACACCGTCGGTCCGCGAATCGCGGCGGTCTGGTTGTCGACCATGAACGGATACTCGTCATTGCATCCGCCGACGACGACGCGGTAACTGCCGGGGCGGACCTTGAAGGTCAACGAGGTACCCGCGGCAATGCTCGCGAGGCCGAGCCAGTTCTTTGCGCCTGCGTTGGGGTCGAGCCGCAGTCCGAATGTGCAGATCTTTCCGACGAACTGGTTCTGGACCACGATCGGGACGTCACCCTGGAAGTCGTCGGGGACGTGGGGTTTCAGGCGTCCGCAGCCGGCGAGCATGCTGGAGACGATCGTGATGCGGACCCAAATGGCAGATCGAGACATGTTTGAACGACCGAGCATCGCATCGAATGTCGCAAGGAATCTACTTCTCGGTCGTGCCATACCCCTCCCCGTTTCGCGTGTGCGATTCTTCGTGGTGTCGATGGCTAGTCCAGCACGGTCGTGATCTCGGGGCCGTGCGGGCCCATCAACACGGTGTGCTCGAACTGCGCGGACAGCGCGCCGTCGGCGGTGCGCACGGTCCAGCCGTCGGCGTCCGTGCCGATCGCCGATGTGCCGGCGTTGATCATCGGCTCGACGGTGAACGCCATGCCCTCGCGCAGGCGATGTCCGGACTCCGGACGTCCGACGTGCGAGACGTGCGGATCCATGTGCATGGCGCGGCCGATGCCGTGGCCACCGTAGGCCTCGACGATGCTGCCGGAGCCGCCGACGTAGCGCACGATCGCCGCGCCGATGTCGCCGAGCCGCCCGCCTGGCACCGCCGCGGCGATGCCAGCGTCGCGCGCGCCGCGGGCCAGCTCGACGAGGGCGCGCGCGTGCGGCGCGACGTCGCCGATCACGAAGGTCGCCGAGGTGTCGCCGTGGTAGCCGTCGAGCTCGGTGGTGATGTCGACGTTGACGATGTCGCCGTCCGCCAGCCGGACATGCGGGCTCGGCACGCCGTGGCACACGATGTCGTTGCGACTAACGCAGACCGCGGCGGGGAAGCCGTGGTAGCCGAGCTGCGATGGCCGGCCGCCCTGCGCCTCGGTATGCGCGCGCACCAGGCGATCGATCTCTGCCGTCGTCATCCCGGGCGCGAGTCGCGCGCCGACGTACGCCAGGGTGGCCGCCGCCGCGCGACCGGCGCGCCGCATGCGATCGCGCTCGACGGGCGACAGGATCGTGATGGCCATGCGTGCACCGTGCGATTGGAGACCGCCGCCGTCCAATACCTTTTCGGACTCGATGCCGGCAGCGGGGTCTGGCATGATCGCCGCGATGAGCTTGCAGCAATTGCAGTACTTCGTCGCCGTGGCGGAGGAGCAGCACGTCACGCGCGCGGCCGAGCGGCTCCGCATCTCGCAGCCGCCGCTGAGCCGGCAGATCCAGGCGCTCGAGGACGAGCTCGGCCAGCCGCTGTTCGAGCGCCGCGGCCGCGGCATCGTGCTCACCGAGTTCGGGCGCCACTTCGCGACCAAGGCCACCGCGATCCTCGACCACGTCGCGAGCGTGCTCGCCGACAGCAAACGCTGGCCGAGCTAGCTCGCCGTCGCGCAGCTCGCCGACCACGACAGCGGCGGTGACGAGCGGCGCTACCGCTTCTCGCTATCGAGCGCGGTCATCGCCGTCGCCGGGTAGCGCGTGCCCGCGATCGCACCGCGCGGCGCGATCGCGTTGACCTCGGCGAGCTGCTCCGCGGTCAGCGGCTTCGCCGCGAGAAAGTCAGGCGGCTTCGACTCGCTCGTAGTACGCGTCGAGCGTCTTCTTCCATGCCGGGCGTTCGGTGCAACGCGCGCGGTAAGCAAGGATGTTCGGGTACGGCTTCAGCATCTCCTGACGGGTTCCAGCGTCCAGCACATGGGTCATGAGGATATCGGCGACGGTGAAGTCCTCGGTCGCGATGAACTGGCGCTTTGTGAGCCAACCATCGAGTTGCTTCAAGCGCATCTCGGCCCAGTCATGCAACGCCTCGCTCGGCTTGCTGTCCTTGCCACCCATCAAGTTAACAAACCACAGCGATAGCACCGGTACCTCGATGGTGTTCAGCGCGGCGACGGACCAGCGAAGCACCTGCGCCTCCCCCGCGAGATCGTGGGGCATCAGCTTGCCGCTCTTGCGCGCAAGGTAGAGCAATATCGCGCCGGACTCGGAGACCACGACGCCGTCGTCATCGATCACCGGAATCTGACCAAACGGATTCAGCGCGCGGTACGCAGGTGAATCGAGATCGTGGTTCGGGTGGTCCATCCCGACGATCTCGTACGGCAGTCCGATCTCTTCGAGCGTCCACAGGACACGCAAATCGCGAGTGTTGCCGCGCGCTCCTTTGTTCACTCGAGCAAAGCTGTACAGCTTGAGCATGCGCGCAGCCTACCGCGATCGTTTGCGGATGTCCCCACGCGGTCACGCGCGGTCGATGAACTGGACGGGGTCGTGGCACTGCTGTTCGCGCGGTGCCCGAACCAAGACGTTCGCGGTGATAAGCAACCTCATTCATCTCGGAGTTGTGGCTGGAACGGTAAGGCGGGTCGCTCTTCGTAGCGGGGGACCGAAACGCGGGCTACTTGAAGTGTTTTCGTTGGACTATTCGTGCGTGGTCCCGGGAGTGCGGGCGGCGTGACGTCACTTTCGATCGCGTCCGGCGCGATGTCGTGCGATCGGTACCTCGGTTGCCACCCCACACGGCTTGGGCGTGGCGTCGATACACCTGGCCGCACGGCCTCGTGACTCGACCCTACCCGCGGAGACATCGACCTGAGAAGTCTGATCGCCCACGGAATCGGCATCGGTTGTCTCGGAACACCAGCGCGCAGCCTCGCGCTGAGACCGCGACGGCGACGCTCCTGCTCTCGGTGTGCTTCGCGACCCGCAGGGCTTCGCCGATACCGCCAGATCTCAGCGAGGTCGAGACGTCGCGTATCGGCGGCGCAGCTGCGCGTGCAGTGCTCCTGGCCTCGGTTGCACGAACGACAGACCGCAAACTGGGAGCCGCACCGACGGCACAACTGTAGACCGACCGCGTTGATGCATCGGCCACGCGCGCGTCGCACTTCGTGGAACGACCGGCCTGCACGACGACCTCGGCGTCGCCGACCACGTAGGTCACCATGGTGACGATCAAATCGAACTCGACACCGATGTCCAGCGATCCGCGTGAGCGTCGCGCTATCGACGACAATGGCCCGATCTCCGACACCGCGACGACGTGCCGATCGAGCTCAGCGTCAAAACGCGACGAAATCAAGCTGCCGTCAACAACCCTCTACGTCGCGATCCTCGATGCCTGTCCTGCGGCCTCGCGATCGCGCGACACAGTTTAGGGATGTGCCGGAGAGGGTCAGGACCCGTCGAGAACTCGCCAGCACGAGTAATTCTTATGCGCGAAATATGCAACAGACGATTGCGGCATGACCATTTGTTTCCTGTACGGTGGGTCGATCGATCGTCGAAACGTTCCTTGCACCGAGGGGGGCGGTGTTTGAGGAATCCGGTGGAGAGGGACATTTATGAAGAACCGAGCTTCGGTCGTGGCGCTGACCAAGATGGCGACCGGGATCCAGGGGTTTGATGAGATCACGAACGGCGGCCTGCCGTGTGGGCGCACGACGCTCGTCATGGGAGGCGCTGGCTGCGGCAAGACCGTGTTTGCCCTGCAGGCTCTCGTCAACGGTGCTCGTCGATCCAAGGAAGCTGGCTTGTTTGTCGCGTTCGAGGAGAGTGCAGCCCAGATCATTGCGAACGCCGCGACGTTTGGATGGGATCTTCCCAAGCTGGTCAAGAACAAGCTGTTCTTCCTCGATGCGCGACTGTCTCCGGAGGTCGTCAAGTCCGGAGAATTCGATCTCATCGGGATGCTCACGCTCCTCGAAGCGAAGGCTGAAGAACTGGGCGCGAAGCGCATCGTGTTCGACGGGATCGATGTGTTGCTCGGTCTCCTCGACGACCCCGTGGCGGAGCGTCGCGAGATGTATCGCATCCGCGACTGGCTCGCGCAGACGGGGTTGACCGGCATCATCACGCAGAAGGTCAGCGGCACGGAGGTCAACCATCGCTACAACTTCATGCAGTTCATGGTCGATTGCGTGGTGACGCTGCGCCATCAGGTCGTCGACGGGTCGGCGTTTCGGAATCTACGCGTCGTGAAGTATCGCGGGTCGGGGTTTGCGGGCGACGAATTCCCGATCACGCTGACCTCTGAAGGCATGCAGCTCACCAATCGCGGGCCGACGGAGCTCGAATACAAAGTCACAGATGAACGGATCTCGACGGGGCTGCCGCGGCTCGATGTCATGCTGCGCGGCGGCTATCACCGTGGCAGCAACGTCCTGATCTCCGGTGCACCTGGAACCGCAAAGTCGACGCTATGTGGACTGTTTGCCGCGGCCGCCTGCGAACGTGGCGAGCGCACGCTCTACGTGAGCTTCGACGAGGGCGCCGCGCAGATCGTTCGAAATCTCCGATCGGTGGGTATCCACCTCGGACGCCATCAGAAGTCCCGCCTACTCGACATCTATTCAACGCGTACGCGGGGACCCAACGTCGAAGACCAATTCGGTGAGCTGCGAGCAAAGGTCCGCGCGCATAACCCACGTTGCCTGGTGATCGATCCCCTGTCGGCGCTCTCAACAAAGCTCGCCCATGTCGCCTCGGCCGATGCGGCCCAGCAGTTCTTGGACTATCTCAAAGGCGCAGGGATCACCGTCGTCAATACGTCCCTGATGGACGGGCTCAATACGGACGAGGCGACCGCAACCGGGATCTCGACGATCGCCGATACGTGGATCCACGTCTCGTATGTCGTGCAGGACGGCGAGCGCAACCGTGCGCTGACGATCGTCAAGTCGCGCGGCACCGGCCACTCGAATCAGGTGCGAGAGCTGACGCTGTCGAACGATGGCGTCAGCCTCACCGATGTCTTTATCGCCCAGGGAAAAGTGCTGATGGGCGTGGCGCGCTGGGAACGGGAACAAGAGGAGCAGGCCGCGAAGAAGCGCTCGCAGGTTGCCACCGAGCTGAAGCGCCTGCATCTGCAGCTCGCACAAGCGGAAGCGGTCGCGCGACTGCAAGTCGTTCAAACGGAGATCGAGGCTCGCAACGCCGAGATCGCGGTAGCGGCCCTGGCGACCGGGCAGGCATCCAAGCTTCGGGTGACCGGCAGAGCGGTGATGCGACGAATGCGTCACGCGGACGAGGAAGTGGGCGTTGCCAACAAACGTCTGCGCGCGAAAACCGGGGGATCCCCAAGGCACGACAAGGTCAGGGGAGACTAGATGGCCTCGGTACGTTCGAAAAAGCCGCGGTTCCGGTTACGCCTCTACATCGCCGGAAATGCTCCGAACTCCGTTCGCGCGATCGCCAATGTCAAGGCAATCTGTGAAGCGCATCTGAGCTCCAACCACGATCTCGAAGTGGTCGATCTCATGGCACATCCCAAGCGAGCACTCGCCGACGGAGTCATCGTGACTCCGACCCTATTGAAACTCGAGCCGCTACCGATCCAGAGAGTGATCGGCAACTTGAGCGACACCGAGCAGGTGCTGTCGGCATTGGCGATCAAATGACCGCCACGCGCTTACGCGTAGAAGATCTCGAGCGACGGCTCTGCGAGGCGGAAGCGACCATCCGAGCTCTCCTATCCGGGGAGGTCGACGCGGTCGTCGATTCCACGACCAAAACGCCGCTGCTGCTCTCGAAGGCCCAACAGGCCCTCCGCGAGAGCGAGGAGCGATACCGTCGAATCATCGAAACGACCAACGAGGGTGTATGGCTCATCAACGCCGAGCAGAAGACGACGTTCATGAATCGTCGCATGGCGCAGATGCTTGGCTGCGAGGCAGACATGGGCCTCGGGCGCTCGCTGTTCGAGTTCGTCGATGACGACGGACGCGCAACGCTAGGAACACAGGTCGATCAGGCGCATCAGGTCGAGGTCCGCTACATCCGAACCGACAAGACAACGATGTGGGCGCTTCTCGAAGCGACCCCCGTGTTCGACAGCGCTGGGCGGTACGAGGGCACGTTCGCGATGGTCATGGACATCACGGAGCGCAAGAAGGCCGAGAAAGCATTACTCGCGGTCGAGTCGCAACTCCGTCAGGCACAGAAGATGGAAGCCGTCGGTCGACTGGCCGGAGGTATCGCGCACGACTTCAACAACATCCTGTCGGTGATCTTGAGCTGCGGTGACTTTCTTCTCGAGGATCTCAAGCCAATGGATCCGGCACGCTCGGACGTCGAGGAGATCTGCAAGGCCGGGCGGCGCGCTGCGTCGTTGACTCGACAGTTGCTGATGTTCAGCCGACAGCAAGTACTCGAGCCGAAGGTTCTCGATCTGGCTGAGGTCGCCGCGAACATGGAGAGCATGCTACGGCGCGTGCTCGGAGAGGACGTCGAGCTAGTTCTGCGCAAACCAGCGCAGCCGGGGCGGGTTCGTGTCGATCCGGGAAGCATCGAACAGGTGATCATGAATCTCGTCGTCAACGCGCGCGATGCGATGCCGACGGGTGGGCGACTCTTGATCGAGACCAAGAACGTGACGATCGACGAGACCTTCACCCTTCAGCATCCCGGCGCGACGATGGGGCCGCACGTCGTGCTCTCGGTCACGGACACCGGCTCGGGGATGGACCGAGCCACGCAGACGCGGATCTTCGAGCCTTTCTTCACGACGAAGGAGGTCGGCAAGGGAACCGGATTAGGTCTGTCGACCGTGTTTGGAATTGTTCAACAGAGCAATGGAACCATTCGAGTGCACAGTGACGTGGGAAAGGGCACCACGTTCACTGTCTACTTACCTCAAGTCGACGCCCCCACGGACACAGGCCGGAGCCCCCTGCCGAGAGCAGCCTTTCGCGGAAAGGAGACCATCCTCCTCGTCGAAGATGAGGAACAGGTCCGCGCGGTAGCACGCGGCATTCTCAAGCGGCACGGCTATCGCGTCGTCGAAATGCGAAGCGCTGCTGAAGCGATGCTCTACTACGAAACCCATCCGGATCCGATCGATATGTTGTTGACCGACGTGGTGATGCCGCAGATGAGCGGGCCGGAGCTCGCCCGTCGACTCACGACGATTCGCCCGACGCTGCGAGTGCTGTGCATGTCGGGTTACACCGATGACAGCATCGTCCGCCACGGCGTTCTGCGAGCGGAAATCGCGTTCCTCCAGAAGCCATTCACGACGGAAACCCTGACGCAGAAGGTTCGAGAAGTGCTCGATGCGAGACCGATCGCGACCACGTGAATCCGTTTCCGCCGAGCCGTCACCTTGCTGCACGAGGCTGTGGACGCTCGTCAGGAGGATCGAGACGGCCTAACGCGACCCGGGTAGCACTTCGCTTGCCTTGGTACTCCCAACGGTCGAGATCGCGACGTAGCACGCTGCGAAGCGCCGACAAGATCTAGCGGGCGATCTAGGCGGCACCGGATCGAGAACCTCGCTCCAACATAGCGACATTGGACCTCCAAGCAAGCGCGTGTCCCACTCGCCGGTCGACGCGCGCATCGATCCGCTCGACACGCGAACTGTTTGCAAGTTGCAGAGCTTGCAGCCCGAAGGCGAAGGACTCGCCATGGCGGAGCTCGTCCCACGTCCGGTACCGTGGTGATCGTCGACAGCTCGGACCATTCGACCCCGCAGCGCTTGCAGGCCAGCGTCCTCACGATGACATCGGCGGTCGCAGTCGACACGTCGCTGCGCCACGCCTGCCAGTCGGGTAGCCCCTTTCTGGAGCGAACAGCGGAGTCATGCCGGCGCCACTACCACAGCCACGCTGGCTACGGAAGCACCGCCGCGACGCCGCTCGTCTATCCCTCGGGACATGCCCACATGCTGCCGGCCAGCGCGATCGATCGCGTGCTGGCCACGCTGTCGCTGCCGAAGCTCCCTCGGATGCTCGGCGGCGTCATCGTCCGCTCCTTCCTCGAGTGAGCTACGCGTCGAGCACTGCCGGGAAGCCCCACGCCGCGAACAGCTCGGGCAGCACGAACGTCGTGAGCTCGACGATGCGGCCGTCGGCGTCGAGCGACAGCGCCGTGAGGCAGACGGGGTGGTAGCGACCGTCGGGTGCGCGGACATATGCCAGTGCCGCGGGCTCTCCGTTCATCGGCGCCGGCACCATCTTGTAGCGGCCCGGGCGCGGCTCGCCTTCCCAGGTGCCCGGCGATCGCATCGTGGCGACCACCGCATCCTTGCCGTCGAGCCAGTACTCCCAGGGCGGCATGTTCATGACCGCGTCGGTCGCGAGCAGCGCGACGAAGTCATCGAAGTCGCCGCTCTCCCACGCGCGCACGAAGCGCTCGACGACCTCCGCGTGGCGCGGCGCGAGTGCAGACGTCGCCGATGACGCGGCGTGCGGGCGCGCGATCGTGGCGCGTGCTCGCTGCAGTGCGCTGTTGATCGCGGCCTCGGTGGTCTCGAGCATGTCGGCGACCTCGACGACACTCCACTCGAGCACATCGTGGAGGATCAGCGCGGCACGCTGGCGCGGCGGCAGCATCTGCACGACACGCACGAACGCGAGCCGGATGCCCTCGCGCAGTCGCACGGCCTGCTCGGGACTGGGCACCGTAGGCAGCAGCGCGTCCGGGTACGGCTCGATCCACGAGATGTCGGCGCGCGGCGCGGTCGTGGGTGGCCCCGGCGCGATCGACGGGCTCACATCCTGCGGCAGCACGCGGCGCGACCGCACCTTGAGCAGATCGAGGCAGGTGTTGGTGACGATCCGGTACATCCACGCGCGGAAGCTCGCGCGCGGCTCGTAGGTCGCGAGCGCACGCCACGCCTTGAGCCGTGATTCCTGGAGCGCGTCCTCGGCGTCGTGGAAGCCGCCGAGCATGCGGTAGGCGTACGCGTGCAGCTCGCGGCCGAGCGGTTCGACCAGCGCGCGAAACGCGTGCTCGTCGCCGCCGCGGGCGGCCTCGACCAAGGGCTCGAAATCTTCGCTCATCGACCGATGACCGGCGGGCGCGGCCGTCGTTTCACTACCAGACCACACGGCGAAAGGCCCGTACAGATGAGCAAGGTGTTCTTCAGTGTCAGCGTCTCCCTCGACGGATATCTCACACCGCCCGGCATGGACCTGGCCCACGCCGGCGATCCGACCTTCGAGGACTGGGCGGCCCAGTGGAGCAAGCTCCAGAGCTGGATCTTCCCGCAGCGCTACTTCCGCGAGAGGTTGAAGCTCGGCGACGGCGGCGAGACCGGCACGGACAACCAGATCGTCGAGCACACGTTCGAGCGCACCGGCGTCAGCATCATGGGCAAGCGCATGTTCGAGCTAGGCGAAGCGATGTGGCCCGAAGAAGCGCCGTTCCACACGCCGGTGTTCGTGCTGACCTCGCAGGTCCGTGTGCCGTGGGTGCGGCCCGGCGGCACGACGTTCTACTTCGTCAACGACGGCATCGAGAGCGCGCTGCGCCAGGCGCGCGCGGTGGCCGGCGACCGCGACATCCGCATCGCGGGTGGCGCCGACGTGATCCAGCAGTACCTGCGCGCTCGGCTCGTCGACGAGCTCGCGCTCGCGATCTCGCCGGTCATGTTCGGCGGAGGGCGCCGGCTATTCGAAGCCATCAGCCGTGAGGTCGGTGTCGAGCTCGTGGAGACCATCGCATCGCCGCGCGTGACCCACGTGCGCTATGCGGCGCGCAAGCGGTGAGCCGCGGCCGACCACGAAATGCCTGCAACCCGGAACCGCGGCGCGGGTCCAATCGGCCTGCCCGCGGCCTCCTCGCATGCTTGTTCGTTCCACCCGCTTTGTCGGAGACGCGTGCGAGTGGAGTCGCCGCTTGATTCGAGACGCATGCCGCAAGCGAAACCACGCTACACGCTGCCAGCTGGCGTGACCGAGAGCGAGCACACGCGAGTGAATGGCGCGCCACGAAGCCAGCGTATGTGAGAAGGCTGCGAGATATGCCGGTCTATCTATCGATGCGTTTTGCGACTCACGCGCGCCTGATCGCGTGCTCGAACGGTCGTCCTCGGAAGATGCCCTCGAGATGATCCGAGATCGTTGTCGCGAGCCAGGAACTTGCGTCGGCGCCGCCGCCTCCGCACCCTCGAGAGCCATGAGCGAAGCGCATGCGATCGAGCCCGAGCCGCTGACCGAGATGATGACCTGGAAGGCGATCTGCGAGCGTTACCCCGACCAGTGGGTGGCGCTCGTCGAGATGGACTGGGACGACGAGACCGACGAGTTCACCGTAGCGCGGGTCGCCGGACACGGGACAACGCGACGCGCGCCGTTCGATCAGATGCGCGCCGCCGGGTTGAGGTACGAAACGGTTGGACACTTCTACACGGGACGCATCGTCCCGCACGCCTTGGACTTCATGCGCTGACGGTGAAGGTTCGCCGCTTCGATCCCAACGATGATCTGATCATCGTCAAGGCTCGCGTATTCGGGCGGCACGGCAGCCGCCCGCTTTCGCTCGCACTCGACACCGCAGCATCCTTCACGCACATCTCGTCCGACATCATCGACGACCTGGGTTACAGCCCGGCCGAGGGCGAGGCGATCACATCGGTGCGCTCGGCGATTGGCAAGGAGTCGGGCTACACGCTGCGCGTGAAGCGCTTCGAGTCATTCGTCGGTGCTTCGTCCGTTGCGCGTCCGATCGCCGTAGAGGAAATGGGGTCCGACCCCATTGTTACGACGTCAGATCGTACCCGCCGCGAACTCGAGGAGCACGCTGCTGGTGTACTCGGGCGCCTCTTCCGGGATGAAGTGGCCGCAGTCGACGGCCCGCACCCGCAGGTCGGCGAAGTACCGGCTGAACTGGTCGAGGTACGGATTGCCAGTCGGAATCGTCGCATCGTCCGTCACCGAACCGCGGGGGACGTGGCCCCGGAGCTTCGAGTACATCCACAGCGCGGGCGCGTCGGAGCGCTTGTGGCGGTCTTCGGGACCGAAGTCGTAGTACTCCTGAAATCCCGGGTGCTGCTCGAGTCCGTGCGGATGGAGCCACATCGCGGCGACGTCCCGCTCCGACAGGCTCTCGAACCGCTCGCCGTGGGTGGCGCTCGGATCGGCGGTCACGCGATGGAAGGGCAGCGCGTACCGGAAGTACTGGATCGCCGCCGCTTGGGAGTCGGGGTCGGCCAGGGCGTCGATGTAGTGCGCGAGCGCCTCGTCGTCGACCCAATCAGGGCGGGCGAGCTTGCCCTTCAGCTCTCCGTACGGAGATGCGGGCCGGGTGCCGAGCGCGGCCGGGTCGCCGCTGGCGAACAGCACCTCGATGAACGCTCGAGCATGGGCCGCGAGGAACTGTTCCGGGAGCGGCTCGGCTTTGAACCAGTACCCGTGAGCTCCGGCCCGGGACCACACCGTGCACAGCGTGTCGAGCAACGCGACGCGGCTCACCCGCTCGGGATGGTCGATGGTCGCCTTGAACGCGATGATCCCGCCCCAGTCGTGGCCGACGACCATGGCTCGATCGATGTCGAGCGCGTCGAGAAACCGCACGACATCGTCGCCGAGCATGGCCCGGGTCGTGCGCACCCGCGGCTTGTCGGTCTTGCCGAAGCCGCGGCTGTCGATGGCGAACGTCGGATGACCCGCCGCGCCGAGGACCGGGAGCTGGTGGCGCCAGGAGTGCGACGTCTCCGGGAATCCGTGGAGCAGAACGATGGGCTCGAGACCACCGCCCTCACCCGCGGCCAGGTAGTGAACGTTCAGATCGGCGGTCTGCACCATTTTGGACTGGATCGACGTCACACCAGACCTTACGGGGCACGGAGCCAACTGCATAGCTGGCCTACGGTTAGGCAGCGACGGGTGTGCTCGTCGATCGCGACGAAGTATTGGTGCGTAAAGCCGCCCCGACCCCATGTCGCGCTCGCCGTGTACGCTCACGCGGTGACTTCCGACCCCGCGCGTATCAGCGTGACCGCCAAGGTCTCAGCCTACTATCGCAAGTTCTCGGACATCGCGTTCGCCGCCGAGGTGGCGACGCTGATCGGTGCGGACGAAGCTTTCGCGGAGATCGTGCGGGAGCACGCGCTGGAGCCGGACAAGCTCACGTTCTACGCTCCGATGTTCGAAGCGCGGTACAAGAGCATCACCCAACTGATCGGCGAGTGCGGCGCCACGCAGGTTCTTGAGCTGGCCAGTGGATACTCGCTTCGCGGACTCGATCTCACGCAGACTGGCTCGCTTCACTACGTCGAGACGGATCTACGCGATGTCGTAGCGACGAAGCTCGATCTCCTCGAAGACGTTCGACGGTGGCACAACATCGCGCCGCGCCCGTTGCACGCGGTGACGGCTGCCGACGTGCTCGATCTCGGCCAGCTGCAAAGCGCCGCCGCGGGTTTCGACCGTGGTCGACCGCTGGTGATCCTGTGCGAAGGGCTCGTCGGCTATCTCACGAGAGAGGAGACAGGTTGTCTCACCAGGAACGTTCATAGCTTGCTCAGCGAGTTCACATGCGGCTGGTGGATTGTTCCAGATTTCGCGTTCAAGACGGAGATTCGGAACTTGCCACCCGAGAGGATCCGGCTTCGGGAGGCCATCACGGGGGTCACCCAGCGCCAGCTCGATGCTTCGGCGTTCGAGGACGGCGACGATCTCGCAGCCTTTCTCCACCGTGTTGGTTTCGACATGCAGGTCTGTAGTCAGGTCGACAAGACAACGTCGTTCTCGACGATAGCGGCGCTCAACTTGTCGCCCGCCGTGATCGAACGGATGCGACCTGTCTTGCGCGTGTGGCTCATGACGCTTGTTCCTCGGCTCTAGAACGTCGCGCCATAGCTGGCAGCGACCACGCTCCACGAGCCGGCCGGACCCGGGAGCGCGAGGACGAATGCGCTCATCCCGAGCGGATACTCGTCGGGCTTGGTCGCGGCCAGCTGGACGTTGGTCATGCCGTAACCAGAGGTCGCCGTGTGCACCTCGCGGGCAAGATCGCCGCAGACTTAGCGCACGTCGCGTCCATCGGCGCGGCGTCGGACCCGTTCTTGATCGCACCGAGCTGGGCTTGAAGGATCGCCTTCCCACGAGACTCCGGCGTCGCGGCCTTGTCGGCGAAGGCAGATGGCGTGAGCGTGATCGCGATCGCGCACGCGCCGAGCATGATGGTTCGAAACATCGGGGTCCTCACTCCTTGGGCCGGTGCTTCTCTCCAACCTCGTAGACATCATCCTCGGTGATCACCTCAAAACCGGCCAGTTGTGATCGTCTGAAAACCGGCCACTTTGAGTCGTTCGGGGGGCGCGCCTCTCAGAGGCGGCTAGCGCAACGCCTCGCGAAGCCATACACGCATCGCGCGATCGACGTCTGGCGCAGCGGTGAGACGCACGAAGTACGCGGTCATGTCCTTGCCCCAGTGGACGACCCGCGCGACCCGCGCCCGCGCGCTGTCGGGCAGCGGCCGGCGGGCGATCACCGAGAGCTGGAGCCACTTCGTCTTCGGCCGCAGCTCGACGATCGAGCGGTGCCGCTTGATCAGCACGCCGATGCTGACCGCCTCGACAGTGATGCCCGCGATCCCGCGCGCGAGCTCGATGATCGCGGCGGCGGCCTCCCGCTGGCCATCCGGACGTTCGCCGAGCCAGTATGTGACCGGGAGACCTGGCTCGCACACGTGCGCGCGCCGAGTCACGAAGGGACGATCGCAGTCCGGGCACGTCCAGGCCATCGCGGACGATCGTACCTCGGGCCAACAAGCTCGACCGACGTCTCGAAATGGAGCGGGTCGCTCATCCGCGAGGATTCCGGAAATGCGAAACCCGCCTGAGCAGGAGGCGGGTTTCGTCTTCGTAGCGGGGGACGACGCAGCAACGCTAGGCACGTGGATCGACGAGCTTTTTCGGCTGATCGTGTGCGTGGACTGAGGTCGCGCGCGATGCTCTCGCGGCTCGCTCGATCGTTTACGGGCATGTTCGCGCACGATGCGCGTGAGCTGCGTCCGCATTTCAAAACCGACGCAGGATGGGCGACCGAGATCGCGGCCGTGAATTCGGTCGGCGACGATCCAGAGAGGCGGCTTGAAGTGTCGAGCCGCAGCGACGAGCAAGACTCCTGCGCCGCACGTCGGATCTAGGACGGATGCTTCACCCTTAAGATCAACCCAATTCAGGGAGCCACCCTGATCGAGGAGCCGTGTCAGCTCCGTGAACATGAGCCTGAGCGCTCGCGTGAGCGCCCGCGCTCCTGCCGGAGGCGCGGGCGCACACGTTGCTTGCGAACAGTGGTTGGTCGGAGCGAGCTAACGGGGCACATGCGTTGCATTTGCGAGTTCCCACCATGCATCCGCAACGGCACGCCCCCATGGAAAACGTCACGTCGCTTCAGGGCTTCATCAAGACGAACCACGACAAGCTCGTCTCGATGACCAGAGGGAAGGTCGCGAGGCGGAACGCGGGGCCCCGACCCAAGGGGCTTGAAGCGAAGCACGGTGTGCATCTCTTCTTGGACCAGCTGCGAGGCGCGCTTGAGGACGAGGCGAAGCGAGACCCTTCGCAGCAAGCGGATGCAAATCCGCCGACGAACCCGGACATCGCGAAGACCGCGGCGCTGCATGGTCATGACTTGCTCGAACTCGGGTTCTCGGTCGAAGAGGTGGTGCACGACTATGGCGACGTCTGCCAGGCGGTCACCGAGCTGGCCGTCGAGCTAGGGGCGCCGATCAGCGTTGCCGATTTCCACACGTTGAATCGTTGTCTCGACAACGCCATCGCTGCGGCCGTGACCGCATGGAGCGAGGACGCGAAATCGGATCTTCCGGCCACGGCTTCAACCGCGGTCTCCAGCGACGAGAAACTCCGACGCCTGGTGAGCGGTTCGCTTGCGATCTTTGCGATGCTTCGCTCGGGGAAGATCGGCACAGGCGGAGCGTCCGTCGAGATGCTTGGGCGAAACCTGGAACAGATGCGCGACCTACTCGACGTTTCATCCAACTCCGACGCCACAACAGCTACGAAGACATGACCGGGGGATTGCCGAGCATGGTTGAGCCGGGCCGGAACATCATCGTCATCGGAACGTCAGCGGGAGGTCTCGCTGCGCTCGACCAGTTGATCGGTCAACTACGGTCCGACCTGCGCGCGTCGATCTTCATCGTGCAGCACATGTCGGCCGAGTCGAACGGCGACGCCTTGCTCCACCAGTTGCGCAAGCACGAGGCGTTTGAATGCAAGCTCGCGGAAGACGGCGAGTCGTTCAAGCGAGGCTCGATCTACATCGCGCCGCCGGACCACCACATGTTGGTCAAGGAACGGACGATCCTCGTTACCAAAGGCGCACGTGAGAACAGGAGCCGGCCGGCGATCGATCCGCTGTTTCGCTCTGCCGCTGTCTCGCACGGTCCGAAGGTGATCGGCGTCGTGTTGACCGGGATGCTCGATGACGGAACCTCCGGGATGATCGCGATCAAGAAGTGCGGCGGCGTCACCGTCGTGCAGGATCCGGCGGACGCGAAGTATCCTGGAATGCCGCAGAGCGCGCTCGACAACGCCGAGATCGATCACCACGTGCCGCTTGCGGCGATGGGCGGACTCCTCGAACAGCTAAGTCGCGAGCACAGCGCCAAGCGGAAGGCCGTGCCGAAGGACATCCAGATCGAAGCGGAGATCGCTGAGCGGGTCCTCAGCGACGTCGACGAGGTCAATGGGCTTGGCGAGCAGGTGCCGTACAACTGCCCGAACTGCGGAGGCGTGCTGTGGGAAATGGATGCGCCCGAGCAGGCACGCTACCGCTGTCACACGGGCCACTCGTTCACCCAGTCGGCGCTCTTGGCCAGCCAGTCGGAGAAGATCGAAGAGACATTGTGGACCGCGCTGCGGATGTTCGAGGAGCGAAAGAACCTCTTGAACAGCATCATTCTCCGAGAGGGTTCGAAAGCGTCGACGTCCACGGCCCAACGCGCGAAAGACACCCAGGTCCACATCGAGCGAATCCGGGCGATGCTGACATCGTCGAGTGTGAACACGGCGGCTGCATCGACCGAGCCCCGCGAGCGCAAACAGTCCCGCCGCAACTGATCCTCATCGCGCACTCATAGCCCGAGGTGTCGGGGCTACGATCGGGATGACGTACGTAGGTGCGCGTGGGTCCGTCGTCGCGAATCGTCGAGGGTTCCTCGCGCGCCGAAATACAGACGGACCAACGAGCGAATTCGCTCGCTAGTGGCAGCTCGTGCCCGGGCCTGCTCGGCAGACGCAGATCGGCGAGCGCCGCGAGCGACTTCAGCGCACCGAGCTGAAGATCAAAGGTCTGATCGACTTCATCGCGACCGGTGACAAATCCGAGTACGTCGTGTCGACCATGCGCGACCTGGAAGCCTATGCGCGCACCGAGAAGGCCGAGATCGCGGAGCTGATCGAAGAGTCACGAGTCCCGATCGCGCTGCCGAGCATCGATGACCTGAGCGCGCTCTCTCAGGACGCGCGGCAGCTCATGAACACCGACCACGAGCGGGGGCGCGACATGCTGCGCCAGTACCTGGAGGACGGCGTCATCAAGTGCACCGTGGACGAGGAAGGCCCGTACGCGAGTTGCGATCTCGGCGCTCACATCTTGCTGAGCGACTTCGGAGCCCGAAACCGTCGAATCCCTG
This sequence comes from Myxococcales bacterium, assembly GCA_028287115.1. Classification (GTDB taxonomy): domain Bacteria; phylum Myxococcota_A; class Polyangia; order Haliangiales; family Haliangiaceae; genus JABFXX01. The sequence goes on along the minus strand of JAQBQF010000220.1, from coordinate 46,671 downwards.
GAAGCGGTAGCTCCTCCAGGGATTCTCAGGTGTTCGCAAGTAGTAGCGGGGGCAGGATTTGAACCTGCGACCTTCGGGTTATGAGCCCGACGAGCTACCAGGCTGCTCCACCCCGCATCAAGTTGTCAGTCGGCCAGCAGCGAGCCGAACCGAGGGCTTTGTGCCATGGGCCCGGGGTCGCGTCAACAGCAAAGGCTTTGCTTAGATCCCGAAAAGCAGCCGCATTCACCCCTAGTTGGCGGGGTTGCAGCGGCCTTGGGCGACGCGAGAGTAGGATGAGGCGAGGATCCGATCGGGCATCGGCGCTGGGGGAATCATGGAGCTCGCAACGTTTCGCTATGCGAAGGGCGCATGGTCGGAGGCCTTTCCGGCACTCGACTCCGCGAACACGATGATCATCGCGTTCGCCGCTCCGTCGTATCACGACCGGCCCGAGCTCCTCGCCGAGCTCGCGCGCGCCTATCCGCAGAGTGCCGTGATCGGCTGCTCGACGTCCGGCGAGATCGATCACACGCGCGTGCGCGACGAGTCGATCATGGTCGCCGCCGTGCGATTTGGCGCGACGCGTGTCAGGCATGCCGCGACGCGACTCGGGTCCGTCGAAGACTCCTACGCCGCCGGCGTCAAGATCGCCGACCAGTTGCGCGCGCCGGATCTGCGCGCCGTCCTCGTGTTGTCCGAGGGCTTGCACGTCAACGGCTCCGAGCTCGTGCGCGGGCTCAACTCGGAGTTGCCCGAGGAGGTCGTCGTGACGGGCGGGCTCGCGGGCGATGGCGACAAGTTTGGTCGAACGTGGGTGCTCGCGAACGGCAAGCCCGAGACGAACGGCGTCGTGGCGGTCGGGTTGTACGGCGACCGCGTGCGCATCGGTCATGGCAGTAAAGGCGGTTGGGATACGTTCGGGCCGGAGCGGGTCGTGACGCGCTCGGTGGGCAACGTGCTGTATACGCTCGACGACAAGCCCGCACTCGGCTTGTACAAGGAGTATCTGGGCGAGCGCGCGGCGGGATTGCCCGGATCGGCGCTGCTGTTTCCGCTCGCGCTGCGCGGATCGACGAGTGACGCGAACAGCGTCGTGCGCACCGTGCTGTCGGTCGACGAGGAGACCCAGTCGATGACGTTTGCCGGCGACATTCCGACCGGCGCGTACGCCAAGCTGATGCGCGCGAACTTCGATCGGCTCATCTTGGGTGCGCAGGCCGCGGGTGAGGCGGCGATGAAGAATTCCGAGGGGCCTTCGCTGTCGATCGCGATCAGCTGCGTCGGACGGCGGCTCGTGCTCGGTGAACGGACCGAGGAAGAGACGGAAGCGACGCTCGAGACGTTGCCGCAAGGGACGAAGCAGATCGGCTTTTACTCGTACGGCGAGATTTCGCCGCACACGACCGGCCGCTGCGATCTGCACAACCAGACGATGACGTTGACCGTGCTGTCCGAGGCGCCTTGACCGAAGGGACACATCCGCTGCTCGGGCGCTTGTTGCGCAAGCTCGGAGCGAGCCAGGCCGAGGTGCCTTCGCTCGAGGCGTGGCAGGGCCTGTTGAAGCTCGTCGGCAGGACGTATCAAGAAGCCGATCAGGATCGCTACACGCTCGAGCGCTCGATCGAGATCTCGTCGCGCGAGATGCAGGGGCTCTACGAAGCGCTCAAGCGCCAGTCCGAGACCGAGCTCGCGGCAGAGCGGCAGCGCGTGATGCAGAGCCTCGCGATCTTGCGGGCGACGCTCGAGGCGACGGTCGATGGCATTCTCGTCGTCGACGAGAAGCGGCGCGTCGTCGCGGCGAACAAGCGCATCGGAGAGCTCTTGCGGATCCCCGAGGAGGTGATGGAGACGCGCGATCACCACACGATCGTCGAGCACGCGTCGGTGCGCTATCCCGATCCAAAGGCGATGATCGCCGAGAGCGAGCGCCTGCATGCATCGCGCGAGATCCTGCACGACGAGACGACGTTGAAGGACGGCCGCACGATCGATCGCTATAGCGCGCCGGTGGCGTTGCTCGACGGCAACATCGTCGGGCGCGTCACGTTCTTGCGCGATATCTCGGCCGAGCGCAACGCGCACGCGCAGCTCGAGCACGCGAGGATCGCCGCCGAGGCTGCGAGTCAGGCCAAGAGCAACTTCCTCGCGACCATGAGCCACGAGCTGCGCACGCCGCTCAACGCCGTGATCGGGCTGTCGGATTTATTGCTGCTGCAAGGCGGCGATCCGCTGTCGGGCAAGCAGCGCGAGTACCTCGAAGGCATCGTGACGAGCGGGCGTCACTTGCTCTCGATGGTCAACGACGTCCTCGATCTCGCGAAGATCGAAGCGGGCAAGCAGCAGCTCGAGATCGAGCCGGTCGGGACGCAGGATGCGATCGAAGAGGCGGTGCACGCGCTGAGGCCGATCGCGGCGAGCCGCGGCGTCGCACTCGAGGCGCAGGTGGCTCCGGAGACGCCGCAGGTCAAGGCGGATCCGATCCGGCTCCGGCAAATCCTTTACAATCTGATCTCGAACGCCGTGAAGTTCACCAATGCAGCAGGGTTCGTACGCGTCTCGGCGGCGGTCGATGGCCGCGGCGTGGCGATCCGCGTCTCCGATACGGGCATCGGCATCGCGCCCGACGACGTGAAGCGCTTGTTTCGCGCGTTCGAGCAGGTCAACTTGCCCTCGGGCGATCGACCCGGTGGTACCGGGTTGGGCTTGGCGCTGACGAAGCAGCTCGTCGACATGCACGGCGGATCGATCGATGTCACGAGTCAGCTCGGTCACGGCACCACGTTCACGGTGCACCTACCGGTGGCATGATGGCGAAGATTCTCGTGGTCGAAGATGATCCGTGGAGCCAGCGCATCGTGTGCGACGTGCTGATGATGCACGGGCATGACGTGTTGACCGCCGACGGCGTCTCGTCGGCGCGTATGCAGCTCGTACAACGGCCCGAGATCGTGCTGCTCGATATCAATATTCCGGGTGGTGGCGGCGAGGCGTTTCTGCACGAGATCCGCGCGGACGACGCGCAACTGCCGGTGATCGCGTTGACCGCGTCCGCGATGCAAGGCGATCGCGAGCGGTTCTTGAAGCAAGGCTTCACGGCGTACATGAGCAAGCCGATCGACGTGCGAACGTTCGCGGCGACGGTCGAGGAGTACGTGCGATGACCCAGCGCGTGCTCGTCGTCGACGATTCTTGGCAGAATCGGCTGGTCGCCCAGGGCCATCTCGAAGCCGCCGGCTACGAGGTGGTCGCGGCGGCGAGCGGCGAAGAAGCGCTCGAGCTCATGGCGAAGCAGCCCGTCGATCTGGTCGTGCTCGACGTGCTGATGCCCGGGCTCGGCGGCTTCGAGACGTGCCGGCAGATTCGCGTCGATCCGACGATGGCGGACACGCCGGTGCTGTTCTTGACCGCGCTCGGCGATCGCGAGGCGACCGCCCCTGCCCTCGAGGCCGGCGCCGACGACTTGCTCGCGAAGCCGTTTCATCGGTCCGAGCTGCTGCTGCGCGCGAAGGCACTGATCCGCCAGCACGAGACGGCGCTCGAGCTGCGGAACGCGATGCGCGCGCTGGCGGAACACAACGAGCAGATGCAGCGTCTCGAGCGGGACAAGCGCCGGATGAGCGAGCTCATCGCGCACGATCTCAAAGGGCCGCTCGTCGGCATCATGGCGAACGCGGAGCTGTTGCGGCTCGCGAGCTTCCCGGGCGAGCTCGGCGATGCGGTCGAAGACATCTTGGTGGCGGCGACACATGTCGATCGGACCGCGCGAGACTTGCTCGACTTGTCGCGCGCCGAAGCGGCTGCGTTGACGATCGATCTCGAGTCGTTCGATGTGGCGGGGCTCGCGACGGAGGTCGCCTCGTCGCTGCGCGGGTTCGGGCGCTGGACGGGCGTCGTGATCAACATCGATTCGCAGGTCGCTTCGACGATCGCCGATCGCGAGCTGCTACGCCGGATGCTGCAGAACCTCGTGCACAACGCGGTCAAGCACGCGCCGAAAGGCAGCGAGGTCCGGATCGAAGCGCGGGTCCAGGCCGGCGATTTGCTCGTGCGCGTGCTCGACGAGGGGCCTGGGATTCCGGAGGCCGACGTCGATCGGATCTTCGAGAGCGGCGTCACACTCGACAGCCACAAAGGCGGCGGCCACGGCCTCGGGCTCGCGTTCTGCAAGTTGGCGGTCGAAGCGCACGGCGGCTCGATCTGGGTCGAGGATCGGGAGCCGCGCGGCGCGGCATTCTGCGTGCGGATTCCACAGCCGCGATGAAACGGGCTCGCAACGTTCCGTTCTTGACGGCGATCGCCGCGACGATCGCCGTGCTCGGCCTGCTCGCGGTGCACCTCTGGATGACGGCGCTGCCGGGGCTCGATGCCCTCGAAGGGCTCTCGATCGACGCGCGGTTTCGGATGCGTGGTCCGCGCGCACCCGAGAGCGATCGCGTCGTGATCGTCGGCCTCGATGACGCGACGCGCGAACGCTATCCGGAGGTGTTTCAGACGCGGCGCGGCTGGGCCAAGCTGATTCGCGCGCTGTCTCGTTACGACGTGAAGGTGATCGCGCTCGATCTATTCTTCAGCGCGCCCGAGGTGATCCTTCCCGACGAGCTGACCGCACGCGTGCGTGCCGCCGATGTCGCAGCCACCCCCGAGCCGCCGGCCGCCGCGACCGCGGAGCACCAGGTCTGGGTCCTCCAGCAGTTGCTCGCGGCGATCGCCGAGGAGCTCCGCGGCGACGAGACGCTCGCGGCAGCGATCGCCGAGAGCAAGCGCGTCTACCTCGGTGCGTTCTTTCGGCAGGGCAAAGGACCTGCCGAGGATACCGAGCCGCCGCAGCTCGTGTTCGCGCGTCATGGTGAGGTCGCCGACGCGGGAGGTGGCGGCGGACGCAGGCCGATCCATAGCGTCAGCGTCGAGTTCACGTTGCCCGAGATCGCGCACGGCGCAGCCGGTGCCGGTGCGCTCAATACGTTTCGCGATCCCGACAGCGTGACGCGGCGAGTGCCGCTCGCGATCGAGTACGGCGGCCGCCATTACATGCCGCTCGGGCTGGCGGTCGCGCTGGCCGAGCTCGGCAAGTCCGGGAACACGCTGTACCTCGTCGGTGACGACGTGCTCGTCGCCGGCGGTCGCGCGTTGCCGATCGGCAAGGCGGCGTCGGCCTCGCTCGACATGCTCGGGCGCGGACAGCTCGCACGGGTCTCCGCGGCCGACGTGCTCGCCGGGACCGCGCCGAAATCCGCGCTCGCCGGAAAGCTCGTGTTCGCCGGCTTCACGTTCGCATCGGCGGACAAGATCACGACGCCACTCGATGCGATCGCCGACGGCGTCGAGCTTCACGCGACCCTGACCGAGAACGTGCTCGCAGGGCGGCTGATGAAGCTCGCCGGGCCGGGCACGACGATCCTCGCGACGCTCGGGCTGTGCGCGCTCGTGATCGCCGCGCAGCTGCGCCGGATTCGCCGCCGCGCGTGGGCACCGCCGATCGCCGCGCTGCTCGGGATCGCGACGTATTGCGTGATCGCATTCGTGATGTTCGAGCACGGTACGATCGTCGCGGTCGCGGCCCCGATCGCGATGGGCATCGTCGTGTTGGTCGCTGCGACGATCGGCGGTCTCGCGACGGAGGGCCGCGAGAAGGCAAACCTGCGCAACGTGTTCTCGCGCTACGTCAGCAAGACCGTCGTCGATCGGATCCTCGCGGATCCTTCGCGCGCCAAGCTCGGCGGCGAGCGCAAAGAGCTCACGGTGCTGTTCTCCGATATTCGCGGCTTCTCGTCGTTCTCCGAGGGGATGGGCCCCGAGGCGCTGATGAGCTTCCTCGGCGAGTACCTGACGCCCATGACCGAGCTCGTGCTCGAGTCGGGCGGTACGCTCGACAAATACATCGGCGACGCGGTGATGGCGATCTGGGCCGCGCCCGTCGACGTGCCGGATCACGCGGCACGCGCGTGCGAGGTCGCGTTGCGGATGCAGGACGCACTCGTCGCGCTCAACAAGAAGTGGACGGCGGAGGGCAAGCCGCAGATCGCGATCGGTATCGGCGTCAACACCGGCGCGATGGCGGTCGGCAACATGGGTACCGCTGCGCGCTTCGATTACACGGTGCTCGGCGATCAGGTGAACCTCGGCGCGCGGCTCGAAGGCCTGACGAAGGAATACGGCGTCGGCATCCTCGTCACCGAAGCGACCGTTCGTGCCGCCGGGCCCGCGTTCGTGTTTCGCGAGATCGATCTCGTGCGCGTCAAAGGCCGTGCCGGCGCCGCGCCGGTCTACGAGCTGCTCGGCCGGGTCGGGAAGCCCGTCGACACGCGGTTCGCCGAGGCGCTCGCGGCGTATCGCAAGCGCGACTTCGCGGCGGCGAAACAGGCGTTCGCGGTGCTCGCCGACGATCCGGTCGCCGAAACGATGGCCGAGCGCTGCGCCGTGCTCGCCGAGCAGCCGCCGCCTGGCGATTGGGATGGCGTCTACGACCAGCGCGCGAAGTAACGGTCACCGGGCTTCGATGAAGAGCGTCATGTCATCGCCGGACCGCTCGATGTCGAGCGTCAGCTTCGGACGCGGCCCGAGCGTGTCGAGTGCGTGCTGCAGGTGCTCCGGCGTGTCGACATGTTGGCCATCGATCGCGGTGAGCACGTCGCCGTTTTGCAAGCCGACGGCGTCGAAGAACGTGCCCGAGCGGATCGTGTACAGCTTGTAGCCGACGAGCTCATCGCCTTCGGCAGCGGGAACGAACCGCGCACCGGTCTTGGTCTTGAGCGCGGCGATCAAGCCATCGATCGCCTGTTGCGGTGCCGTCACGTGGCCGCCGGCGATCTTCGTGAATTGCAGGACTCGCGGATCGATCTGGTTCGGCTGCTCGCGTTGCGGCGAGCTGCCGGTGACTAGCACCGCAGCGATCGCGAGCGCGACGACCGCGACCGCCGTGGCCGGAATCCACAGCCGTGACCGGCGCGCGCGTCGGATCGCTTCGAGGAGCTCGCCCATGCTCGGCCAGCGGTGCGCGGGATCGGGATCGAGGCCTCGACGCAAGATCGGCCGTAGCCGCCGCGGCAAGCCGGAAGTGTCGAGGTCGCCCGGGCCACGCTCGATCTGCTTGCGAAGCTCGTCGAGGCTGTCGGCCGAGAACGGTCGCCGCCCGGCGAGCGCCTCCCAGACCGTGACGCAGAATGCGAATTGATCGGTCGCCGGGCCGATCTTGCTACCGTGCCATTGCTCGGGCGCCATGTAGGCCGGCGTGCCGACGAACGAGCCTGTCGCGGTCAACGTCGCGATCGAGCTCGGTGGATCGGCCGCCGGCCGCCCGCCCGGCGACATGTCGGCGGCATCGAGACTGCGTGCGAGCCCAAAATCCGTGACGAGGATCTGGCCCTCGCGGCTGCGCAGCACGTTGTGAGGCTTGAAGTCGCGATGAACGAGTCCCGCGGCATGTGCCGCTGCGAGACCGCGACCGGCCGCGATCATCGCGTCGAGTCGCTCGTCGATCGTTCGCGCGCCACCCCGAAGCCAATCGGCGAGCGAGTCTCCGTCGACCAGCTCCATCGCGACATAATCGCGATCGTCGACGGTACCGATCTCGTGAACGACCGCGACGTTCGGGTGCTTGAGCCGCGCCATCGCGCGTGCTTCCCGCAACAGCCGCGCTCGCGCATCTTCGCCGCCGACCGAGCGCAACACCTTGAGCGCGACCCGCCGCTCGAGCTCGGGATCGTAGGCCGCGTGTACGACGCCCATCGCGCCGCTGCCGAGTACGCGCTCGAGCCGATACCGGCCCACCGTACCGACCACGGGCGGCGTCTCGGTGCCCGCGTCAGCCACGGCGGTCGCGGTCCGCGCGAGCTCGTCGATTCCGTCGCCGGTCATCCGCACACATGTTAACCGACAGCTGCCGCTGGAACACCGGCGACCGGCGCAGTACCTTGTGCGCAGATGACCGTGCTCGCGCTCGACTTCGACGGCACGATGACGGACGCCGAGGCGGAAGGCCGCCCGTTCCGCGATGGCTACCTCGAGGATCTGTGCTTGCTCGCCGGCAGGACGCCCGGCGATCCCGAGATCACCGCGCTCGCGGATGAAGTCGAGGCCGATCTCGCGAGGGCACCGAACGCGCACCCGTTTCTGTGGCTCGGCCGCGCGGTCGCCCCGGCGACGGTCGATCCGTATCTCCGCATGGTGCCGATCGCGCACCGGATCCTCGACAAGTTCGGCGCGATGCCGAACGCGCTCGATCGCAGCCGGCTGCTCGGCAGCGTGCTCTACAAGTACAACTATCAAAAGACGCTCGGCCGTCCGGTGTTTCGCGCCGGCGCCGCCGCCGTGCTCGCCGCGCTCGTCGACACGCCGACATGGATCGTCACGAACTCCGATTCGCACGCGGTCGCCGGCAAGGTCGCCGCGCTCGATCGAGAAGCACCCGGTGTCGCGTGGTTGACGTCGCGCGTTCGAGGCCACGCACGCAAGTTCGACGTCGATGACGACTGGACGCTCGCGCCCGCCGAGCTCGCCGTGCCCGGGCTCGATCGCCCTGTCCTGCTCCGCCGGCGCGCGTACTACGAGATCTTGCACAGCGTGGTCGAAGCGGCCGGCGTGACGTTCGCCGAGCTCGTCGTGGTCGGCGACATCTTCGAGCTCGACCTCGCTATGCCGCTCGCGCTCGGTGCGCGCGTGGGGCTCGTCGCTTCGCCACGTACGCCGTCGTACGAACGTGCGTTCGTCGCGAGCCACCCGCGCGGAATGATCATCGAGGACCTGGGAGAGATCCGCGCGTTTGCGTTCGGTGAGACGAAACCGCTCACTGTGCGGTGATTCCTATTGATTGGAGCGGAGCTAGGGTGATGGATGCGACGCCTTGCTGCTCTTGTCCTGATGCTGCCTTTGCGTGCGAGTGCGCAGGATCCATCGCCATCGCCGCACTGGCTTGTCGAGCTCGAGGCGTCGGAGTCCTTCGATAACGTGCAACGCGGCACGGGCCTCACGCACACGTTTCACTCGGCGCACATCACGTTGATCCTCGACGTCGAGAGTCCCGACGTTCACGACGGTCAACTCCGGATCAAGACCGCCCGCCCGCAGGTCATCGGCGCCGCCGGGACCTTCGAGGGCGGCCGCGATGCGACGACTCGAACGAGCGAGGCGAACCTCGCGTACACGGCGACGGTGCGGCGCGATCAGGTCGAGCTCGCACTCAGCTACGACGGTCCCGAGCGCTGGGCCCTCGACTTCGGCATTGGCCTTCATGCCAAGGGCACGAACATCGCCTGCATCGTCGATCACGCGCGCCGGACGTGCGCCACCTCCGAGGTCCCGCCCCTAGCGCCGTTCGGCTGGACGCTCGATGCGAAGCACGGTGGCCGGATCACGAGACAAGGCGATGCGTGGATCGTGTCGTACGCCCACGACGACACCGACTCGGCACCGGGCGAGACCCGACATCATCGCGAGCTCGCGATCCGACTGCGGCCGCGGCTACCGAGCGATCTCAACGTCGTCGTCGCGACCCCGGTGTTTCGGTAGCCGGACGCCCTCCGCGGCTGCTAGGGTGCGCGCGTGCAGTTCCGTCTTCATGGCTCGGGCGCGGTGAAAGACATCAAGGTCGACTGGAACGCGCCGGTCGAGCTGACACCCGAGATTCGCGCCGCGATGGCACCGCACGATCTCGATCAGTTGCATGCCGGCGTGCTGCGACGCGGCTTCGTGTTGAAAGGCGTCACCTATCCGAGCGGGACGATCGCATTCCGCGTGGCCGATCACCACGAGATGTTCTTGCAGGTGCCCGCCGGCGAAGAACGCGTGCCCGCGAAGGTCGACACCAAGGCGACGGAGTGGACGGTCGACGAGCTCGCGACCGGCGCGCGCCATCGCGTGGTCGTTGGTACGGCCGATCAAGAAGAGCGGGCCGATGCGCGCCTGCCGAAGATCACGGGCCTGTCGCGTGCGGTGCTCCAGCGCTTGATCGAGGAAGGCCACGTGACGCTCGCCGCGGCTCCGCTCAAGAAGTCACATCGCCTGCGCATCGGCGACGTGATCGAGATCTTGGTACCGAAGCCGGCGAACTAGTCGGCGCAACCGCTGGCGATCGCAAGCGCCTCGCAGAGCTGGTTCAGTTTCTCGCGCCGGACCGATCCGACATAACGCGTGAGCCGGGCCTTGGATACGGTTTGGATGTTCGCGGCGTTCGCGCAGGACGCTCCTTTAAGACCGTCCTCGATCCCGAGGTCGACCTCCGTCGGCGCGCCCCGGCGCTGTGACGTGATCGGGACGACGATGGCCGAATGCGTGACATCGAGCAGCACCTGCCGACTGATCACGATCACCGGTCGCCGCTTGTCCGGCGCGTCGAAGGTGTAAAGCCAGATCTCGCCGCGATTCACTTCTTTGGCCACACCTGCTCCTTCGACCACAGCTCGACATCCGCCTGGAGGTCTCGAGCCGCATCGTCCTTCCCGTAAGCCGCGATGATTCGAGTGTCGGTGTCGCGGCGGCGTTTCGTTGCCAGGTACAGCTCGACGGCATCTCGTATGAAGGCCGAGCGTCCCTCCGTCTTGGTCTGCGGATCGCGATCGATACGCTCGAGCAAGCTTTGCTCGAGCGAGATCTGCACGGGCTTGGCTGCCATGTTGATAGTATCCATCATAATCTTGTATCGCCAAGCCCGCATTCATCCTCGGGGAACGGGTTCGCGCTCGAGTGCAGCAGCAGGCCGAGCATCGCGACCGAGCGGCCGGCCGTGCGCTGGACATCGTCGAGCTCGGTGCCGAGCGCCTGCGCGACGTCTACCGCGGCGACGAGCTCGATCGCGCGGACCAGCGCGGTTCGAACGCAGCGGCGGCGCGCCGGTGAGGCGTGATCGTGGTGAAGGCTCTCGGCCGTCGCCATCACCGCTTCGATCGCGGCGCGCTTCGCCTGCTCGGCGACGTCCGCGGGCCAGGTCGCGCCGTGGACGGCTTCGAGCGCGGTCCGCGCCGCCACGTACGCGGCGCATCGATCGAGGGATTCGAACTCGCACATGCCCGGGACGGGAGCACGGATCGCGCCAGTGCAAACCTGCGAATCCTCGTCGGAGCGTGTCCGGAATGGCCGTGTAACATCCACTCTGTCCGCCGGTTGGCCGGCCACACGCGGGCACTGTCGCGGCGGCATTTGCGCTAAGGTCGCGCGGTGTCCACCGACAAGGTCATCATCTCCTGCGCGCTGACCGGCGCCGTGACGACGAAGAAGCACTGTCCGGCGATTCCGTACACGCCCGTCGAGATCGCCGAAGAGGCAAAGCGCGCGTACGAGGCCGGAGCGGCGATCGTTCACATCCACGCGCGCAACGACGATGGCTCACCCACGTGGAGCAAGGACACGTTCGCGAAGATCATGGAGGAGACCAAGGCGCGCTGTCCGGTGATGATCAACTGGTCGACCGGCGGCATGGGCCCGATGCAGGACCGCGTGGCGCACCTGGCGCAGCGCCCGCATGTCGCGGCGCTCAACATGGGCTCGATGTACTACGCGAAGTGGAACCACGACAAGAAACAGTTCGCGTTCAACTTCGTGTTCAACAACTCGTTCGACGACATCGTCGCGTTCGCGCGCGCGATGCGCGAGCACAACGTCAAACCGGAGATGGAGTGCTTCGACACCGGGCACACGAACTCGCATCGCGTGCTCGCCGACCTCGGTTTGATCGAAGCGCCGTATCACTTCTCGTTCATCATGGGCGTGCTCGGCGGAATTCCCGCGAGCGCGCGGCATCTCGCGTTCCAAGCGGAGCAAGTACCGCAGGGCTCGCGATGGAAGGTGATCGGGATCAGCCGCGAACAATGGTCGCTCGCGATGGCGGCGCTGTCGCTCGGCGGCGATGTCCGCGTCGGCCTCGAGGACAACTTCTACCTGCCTGATGGCACGATGGCGAAGTCGAACGGCGAGCTCGTCGCGGCGGCCGTCGAGCTCGTGAAGCTGTCCGGGCGCTCGGTCGCGACCGTCGACGAGACGAAGCGCTTGCTCTGGCCGAGCGGCGGCCACAACTAGTGAGCGTTCCGGGCGCAGATGGCGAGCTCGGAGCGGAGCTCGTCTGCGCGATCGATCTCGCACGCGCGGCAGGTGCCGAGGTCGTGCGGATGCGGAAGTTGGCGGTCGACGTCGAGATGAAGCCGGGCGACGAGCCGGTCACGCTCGCGGACAAACGCGCCTCGGACATGATCCTGACGGGGCTCGCGGCGCGGTTTCCGAAGGATCCGGTGATCAGCGAAGAGGCGGCTCCCACCCCGGAGGCGCTGTCCGCACCACGGGTGTGGCTCGTCGATCCGATCGACGGCACGAAGGACTACATCAAAGGCACCGACGGGTTCTCGGTGATGATCGGCATCATGCGCGCCGGGCGGCCGGTACTCGGCGTCGTGTACCAACCGACGATCGATCGGTTGTTCTATGCGACTCCCGATGGAGCGTATGTCGCGACGGCAAAAGGCGTCGAGCCGTTGCACGTGTCCAACATCGCGGATGTCGCCGCGGTGCGGTTCGTCGCATCGGCATCGCATCGCAGTGTCGAGCTCGATCGCGTGAAGACGACGCTCGGCATCGACAACGAGCTCAACGTCGGCTCGGTCGGCGTGAAGCTGTGCCTGATCGCCCTCGGCGTGCGCGACCTCTACGTCAACCCCGCTTCCAAGACGAAGGCCTGGGACACGTGCGCGCCCGAGGCGATCTTGCACCGTGCGGGAGGACGCCTCTCCGATCTGTTCGGCGCGCCCATCGACTATCACCAGCTCGGGCAGCCGAGCGGGCTGGTAGCTTCCAACCGTCGGGTTCACGACGACGTGATCGCGAAGTTGGCGCCTTTGTTCGCGCACCTACGGCCGCCAGCGTCGTGATAGCATCGCTTCGATGGGGAGTCCTCGTGCGCTCGCGTCTCTCTTGATCCTCGTTCTGATGCCGGCGATCGCGGTCGCGCAACCGAAGAACGACTTGAATCTGAAGAAGGCCGGCGAGCTCGTGCGCAGCGCGATCGCGAAGAGCCAGGCCGGCGACCATCAAGCAGCGATCGACCTGTACTTGAACGCGTACATGCTCGTGCAGAATGCGGCGCTGCTCTCGAACGTTGGCTCGGAGTTCCAGCAACTGAACAAGCCGGTCGAGGCCTTGAAGTATTTCTGCAAGTACCTCGAAGCGGAGCCGACGGGCGCGAACGCTACGTACGCGAACGCTCAGGCGAAGGCACTCCAGATCGAGCTCACGGGCTCGGCCGACGACAAGAACGTCTGCAAGCCGGTCGTCAAGCCCACGCCACCTCCCGCCGAGAAGCCGCCGGTGTTACCGGCCGGCACGGAGCTCGGCAAACCCGCGGGCTCCGATCTCAGCGGAACCAAGGATCTGAAAGATCAACGACCCGAGAGTCATCGCGCAGGCGGCGGACTCAAGATCGCCGGGCTCGTGACCGCCGGTGTCGGCGTGATCGCGCTCGGACTCGGAATCAAGTACGGCCTCGACGCGCAGGCGCACACCGACTTCGAGAACAACTTCAAGACCAACAACCCGCCGGGCACACCGTGGCCGTCGAACATTCACGCCTACGAGCAAGAGGGGCGCGATCTCAATACGAAGCAGGCCATCTTCACCATCGGTGGCGGCGTCGCGATCGCCGCAGGTGCCGCGCTCTACTTCCTCGGTCGATCGCAAGCGTCGAGCGAAGAGCACGCGTCGGTGCGGCCGATCGCGACGCAGAATTCGGTCGGGCTCGCGGTGTCCGGCGGGTTCTAAGGCAACACCGTATCGAGCGTCAGCACGACGTTGTCGGCGGGGATCGTGACGTGGGTCTCGCCGGAGATATCGCCGGGCTGCTTCGTCAGTGCGTCGCTATCTTGATCGTAGCGCGCGGTAACGATGACCTTGCCGGTGAGCTGCGTGCCGCCGATCATCGCTTGCGCCTCGGTCATCTCGAACGGGATCTCGGTCTTGGCGCCCCACGCGAGCTTGTCGACCGCGAGCGGCGGACCCGACGCAGCGCCATCGGGACCCTGACGCTTCACGATCACGAACACCGGCGTGCCCGGCTTCACGCGATCGGCGGCCTTCGGATGGATCCGGATCACACCTTTGACGTGATGAGCGGGATCGATCGGGCGCGACGGATCCGGCGGCGGTAAGCCGAGCTTGGTGACGTCGGCGCCGGTCATGTCGACACCGGCATGCGGATCCTCGCCGGTCTCGTCGAGGTCCGTGCCGGCATGTGGATTCGGGCCGCCGTGCGGATGGTTCGCGATGCCGCCGCTGGGATCGGTTCCCCACTCTTGTGCGGGCGGGAGGCCATCGGACTTCTTCTTGTCGGAGCAGGCGATCAGGAGAAACGCGGCAAACATGATCGACCGACCCATGACGTGAAACTCTAGCACCAGCGTGCGGTGGTCGTTACCGTCGCCAGCACGGCTGCACCGGGATGTGCCTCGCCGAGCCAGGCTTGATAGCGCGCGGCTGCGGGACCGGCATCGGCGAGTGCGGCGATCTCCCAGCGCGTCGGTGGCGCGGCCGCGAGCGTGGCGGTCAGCTCGATCAAGCGATGCCGGCGAAACACCGCGATCCGCACGTGATCGCCGGGTTTGCGGGCGGCGAGCAGGCTGCGGATGTCGGCATCGGAGGTGGCGCGGAAGTCATCGATCGCGATCACTTCATCCGCCGGCGAGACACCGGCGCGCGCCGCGGGAGAACCGTCGAGCACACCGGTGACCTTGTTGGCGCTCGCCGTGATGCCGAGCCACACGGGTTGTGCGCCGTCGGCGACCTGCGCGGGGTCGTAACTCGATCGCAGCTCGAGGCCGAGATGCGCGAGCTCGCCGGCGAGATCCGGATCCTCGGTGCCGCGAATCTGCTTGTCGAACGTCTCGCCGAGCGAGATGCCGCTCGCCTCGTCGAAGATCGGCTGCACGTTGTCTGGGTGCGGCTTCTGCAGCGCGCCGTAGCGCTGCCACAGTGCGCGAAGGACGTCGTCGAGGCTGCGCGCGCCCTCGGTGCGGCGACGGATCTGGAGATCCATCGCGACCATCACGAGTCCGCCCTTCAAGTAGTAGCTGACGGTCGTGTTGACGTTCGATTCGTCTGGCTTGTACAGCTTGATCCAGGCATCGAACGACGATTGTTCGAGGCTCTGGTGTGCACGGCCGGGAGTCGCCTGGAGGCGCGCCCAATCGTCGAGCACCTTGTCGAGGAAGCTCTTCGCGGAGATCCGTCCGCTCGAGCGCAACGCGAACCGATCGTAGTGACTCGTGACGCCTTCCATCACCCACAGGCAAGGCGTGTACGCCTCGCGCGTGTAGTCGAAGTCGAGCAGCGGCTTCGGCGCGATGCGCTTGCCATTCCACGCGTGAAACAGCTCGTGCGAGAGCAGCTCGAGGAGTCCCTCGTAGGATTTTCGCGTCGCACCGAAGTGCGGGTTGTAGAGGTTGACGCTCGACGCGCGATGCTCGAGGCCGCCGTAGGAATCGTGCGACAGCATGAGCAGATACGTGTAGTGATCGAACGGCGCTTCGCCGAAGCGCGCGATGTGATCGTCGACGATCGCGGCAAGGTCGGTGGCCAGGCGTTGCTCGTCGAACGTGCCGCCGGGCGCGCGCTCGCCCCAGATCGCGAGCTTCGTCGGAACCTTCGCGGGGACGACGTAGGTCCGCGTGGTTCCGACGTGGATCGGATGGTCGTAGAGCTCGTCGATGGAGCGCGCGCGGAGCTGGCTCGCGTCACCGGCGGCGGCGGTCGTGAGCTGCCAGCCTTCGGGGAATTTCAGCTCGACCTCGACCGGCGACTCGCGGTGCGAGGTTGGAAACATGAACGTCGCCGGGCCGTGCAGGAACGCATGATCGGGATCGATGTGGTTCGTGCGAACGGTCAGGTCGTGCCCGTAGAGCGTGTAACGGATCGTCAGGTGGCGGGCACCGGCCCGGTCGATCCGCCAGGTCTGCTTGTCGATCTTGTGGATCGGGCGGGCCTGGCCGGTTTCGGAGGCGGCGGAGACATCGCGTACGAACCGTGCGTAGTCGCGAATCAAGTAGCTGCCCGGGCACCAGGCCGGCAGGGTGACCTCGACGGCGTCCGCCGTGGGCTCGAAGCTCAGCTCGATCTCGGCGGTATGGCTTGCGGGGTCGGTGATCCGGACCGCGTAGCGAAGACACGACATAGGCCGTGGGTAGCACAGCTGCTATGCTGTCGGGATGCGACTCGCGGTCCTCCTCGTCGGCGTCGCGCTCGGTGCGAGCGCGGGAGCGACCCCGCGTGCCGGGAAGGTCGTCAAGGTCGAGCGCCGGTCACGCGGGCCCAACGGCGTCCCGCGGTACTGCGAGGTCAAAGACGAAGGCATCGGGCCGGTCGGGACGTGTCTCGGGCCGCAGCCCGCGATCGGCTCGGTGATCGAGCTCCTCGATGACAGTCGTGTGTTCGCGCAGGTGAAGATCACCGACGCGAGCGCGTACCAGAACTGCAAAGGCATCTGGAACATCAAGGGCACCGTGCAGCACGGCGACCTTGCCCCGATCGCAACCGGTCGCGCGATCGGCCTCATCGATGCAGGTCTCGACCGTCGAATCGCGCACCGGATCTCCGACGATGTCGCGCGAGCGACGCCGATGGGACACGCGGACGAACGCATCCTGATGGCCGTCGACGCCGAGGGCAAAGGCAACGAGGACCTCGTGCTCACGCAATACGTCTGCGATGCACAAGGGCAGCCGAGCGCGATCGGCGGCGCGTCATGCTTCGACATGTATCATCGCGTCGGCGAGCGCCTGACGCGTGGCCAGCAAACGATCATCTCCGGCTGTATCTGATGAATCGTCACGACTACCTGGAAGGCGAGCGCGGCACGCTCTACAAGGAAGCGGAGACCCGGATCGCGCTCGTCTATCCGAGCCCGTATCGCGCGGCGATGTCGTCGCTCGGGTATCAGCAGATCTATCGGACGCTGCACGCGATGCCGCATGTCGCCGCCGATCGCGCGATGCTTCCCGACGAGGGCGATCACGAGCGCGGCCTCGTGACCCTCGAGACGGGCCAGCCCGTCGGCGGTTATCCGATGATCGCGTACTCGGTCGCGTACGAGCTGGAGATCGCCGGCCTCGTCGAGACGCTGACGCGCGCGAACGTGCCGGTGCTGCGCGACGACCGCGACCGGCGACATCCGCTGATCGTCGCCGGTGGGCCACTGACGTTCTCGAATCCGGCGCCGCTGTTGCCATTTTGCGACGTGATCATCGTCGGTGAAGGCGAAGAGCTGATCGTCGAGCTCGTGACGATCGCGCGCGACTGCGGCTTCGATCGCGACAAGGTCTGGGCGGCGATCGCGGATCGGCCCGGCTATTACTTGCCGAAGCACGGCGAGCACGTGCCGCACGTCGCGGCTGTCGACGATGCGCTGCTCCCTGCCCGCTCGGTGATCGCGACGCCGAATACCGAGCTCGCGGATATGTTCATGACCGAAGCGGCACGCGGCTGTTCGCGCGGCTGCACGTATTGCGTGATGCGGCGGTCGACGAACGGCGGCATGCGCATCGTCCCGCGCGAGGCGATCATCGCTGGGATTCCGGCAGGAACGCGGCGGGTCGGGCTCGTCGGTGCGGCGGTGACCGATCATCCGGATATCGCGGCGATCGTGCGCGACGTCGTCGATGGCAAGCGAGAGGTCGGGATCTCGAGCCTGCGCGCGGACAAGCTCACGGACGAGCTGGTCGGACTGCTCGCGCGCGGTGGGTATCGCACGCTGACCGTCGCCGCCGACGGTGCGAGCGAGCGGATGCGTCGCGTGGTCGAGCGATCGACGCGCGCGGATCACCTGATCCGTTCGGCGGAGCTCGCGCGAGCGCACGGGCTCAAGACGCTCAAGGTCTACATGATGCTCGGCGTTCCCGGCGAGACCGATGCCGACGTCGACGAGCTCGTCGCGCTCTCGAAAGAGCTCGCGGCGATCCATCCGCGCGTCGCGTATGGCCTGGCGCCGTTCGTGGCGAAGCGAAACACGCCGCTCGATGGCACACCGTTCGCCGGGATCGGGCTCGTCGAGGATCGCCTGACGCGCCTGCGTAAAGGGCTCCATGCCGCGGGGCTGCGCGGCAAGGTCGAGGTCCGCCCGACCTCGGCGCGCTGGGCGTGGATCGAATACATGCTCGCGCAGGGCGAATCGGTCGCGGGTCTCGCCGTGATGGACGCGCATCGTGCGGGCGGCAAGTTCGCGGATTACAAGCGAGCGTTCGAAGCGCGCGGCGTCTCGCCGACCGGACCGCGAGCGCGGGTACCGTCGAGCCTGGAGCTGATCGCCCTCAAGAAGAAGCGCCTCAGCGTCACGGCGTAACCGGGATCGGGCTGATCGTTGGTGCTTGATGTTGGTGACCGGGCTCGCGACCTTAATCGTGTTGGCTGGGCGACGGCCAACCGTATTGCTCGAGCGCTTCGCGAAGGTCCGGCGAATCGAGCGTGATCGGTGGCAGCCATAGCTGCTCGTCGTCGCGGGTCCACCACGCGTCGGCGGCCTGCGGCGCCAGGTGGTAGACGAATCGACGGATCCGCACCCACTTCGGTGGTTTGCCGCCGAACGGATCGACCGCGATCAGCTGGCGCACGGTCGTGTCGCCGTCGAGGAGCTTCCACACGAGGTGCAAGATCCACGGGTCGCGGGGGCGCTCGGACATCGCCGCGAACCAGATCAGCCAATCGAGGCGGAGGTGATACGGACCGAGCAGACACGGTCTGCGATCGAGCGCGCCCGGCTTACACGGCAGCTCGTACGCGAGCCAATGCTCGCCATCGATCGATCCTTCGATCACGAGCTCGTGCCGCACCATATCCACGGATCCGAATGCGCCGTACGTATTGACGATCGCGAGCCGGTCGTAGCTGCGATTCATCGCCTGATGCTTCGCGGCGAGGTTATCGATGACGGCGAAGCTCTTGAGGGTGACGAGCGCCGCAAAACAGCCAACCGCTAGCTGGTGCCCGTCGAGCGTCCGGCCGATCCGGGCGGTCAGGCGATTCGGAATCACGACGGCTGCAGCGATCGCTGCGACGAGCAACGCCGCCGAGAACACCTGGGTCCGCGCGGAAGCGGAACCGAACATCGGCTCCCAGATCACGACCACGAACAAGGCGACCGCGATCGCGGCGGCGAGCTGCCACCCATCGCGAGGAACACTCGACGCGATCCGGCGACGTAGCCACTCGCGCACGCGCCGCGGCGTCACCGCGAGCAGAAAATCGTCGTCGAAACACGCGAGAAGCGGCACGAGCGTCAGCCAGTTGAGGAATGCGAGGTTCCCGCTCGCGACGAGCACGATCTGGAACGCGACCATGGCGCAGCCTGCGATCAGCCGCAGTTTGCGCGGTCCGAACACGAACCACGGAGCGACGAGCTCGACGACATGATTGAACGCGACGCCGGTCGCGTGGACGGCATGCGGCATGTGATGGAACAGCCCCGAGACAGGATTGGGAATCGGCTGAGTCTCGAAGTGCGCGTCGAGGCACGTCAGATCGGTCCAGCAAC
Source organism: Myxococcales bacterium (assembly GCA_028287115.1). GTDB lineage: Bacteria > Myxococcota_A > Polyangia > Haliangiales > Haliangiaceae > JABFXX01. The sequence continues at coordinate 27,200 of JAQBQF010000220.1, read as the reverse complement.
TACTTCCACGCAGCTTGATCAGTCCCGCGCCGAGCATGATGCGGAACGCCAGCCAGCGCATGAGGACGACCGCGGCGACCGGTGGTGGCCGCGCCGCGAGAGGCCGCGGATCCCACGGATGCGCGAGGAACGCGGCGATCAGCGTGGTTTCGAGGAGCTGGATCTCCCAGCCGAACCCGAACCACAGCTGGCCGACGCGCTCGTACGAGCCATAGATCATCCAGAGTGCGAGCAGCATCGGCAGGTTCGCGTACCCGAGCGCGACCGCGATCGAGATCGCGAGGCCGACGTAGGCCCAACCGACGATGGAACCGTCCGACGCGTTCCACAAGAACACGCTCGGGACATCCCAGAAGGTCGCGCCGGCGGCGTGCAGCCGGTCGACATAGCTATCGATGGGCGTCAGGCCGTGCGAGCCGAGGAGTGGCAGCCCCTGGAGCACGATGCCGAGAAACGCGAACACGTACACGACTCCGAGGAGCCGCAAGATCACGAATCGCGTGAGCTGATAATCGCGCGTCGTGCCGAGCCACGCGGTCGCCCTCTCGAACGGCGAGCGCACGCGAAGGTCGGCATCCTCGTCGGCCACGCCGCGATGTTACTGCGATGCGAAGCGCGCGAGAGCGGATCTGGCGCGAACGGTCGGCGGCGTCACGGTGCGATCTCAGTCGATCGTTGCTTGAAGGCACGCGCGGGTTGCAGATCGCGCGCCACCCACGACGAGGTGCGAGCGCGAAGCGCGGATTCGCGGCTGTCGCTGCGCTAGCCGAGCGTATCGCCGAGGCCTTCGGCGAGCTCGTCGGCGCGATAGCCGCGCGACAGCTTCTTGCCGGGTTGCTGGAGGTAGAAGTAGTGACAGCGATCGCGGTCGCTCCACACGACGTGCTCGATCGAAGCCGCATCACCCGCGTGGCTCCCGACGAGGATCGTCACGGTATCTCCGATACTGAAGCGTGAGTTGGAACGGTTCGTCACAGCTCGTGATCGACGCCTTGGCGCAGATAGCTCACGGTATCGACGAGCGTGAGCTGCGGATCGCGCGACACGAAGCCGAGCTCCTCGGCAGCCTTGCGCGAATCGATCCACCAGTAACATTCCGCCATCTCGACGCTGATCCGATCGACGGGCGGCTCTTTGCCGCGCCAGCGGTAGAGCTCTTCGACGAGCGAAGCGCCGAGCTTGTTCCAGCTCGCCGGAAGCTTGAGACGCGGCGGCGCGACGTTCGCGACTCGGCCGAGCCGCGCGAAGAACTCTTTCATCGTCCAGTTCGGGCCGCCGAGCAGATAGCGCTCGCCCGAGCGACCCTTGTCGAGCGCCGCTGCGGTCGCCGCTGCGGCATCGCGTGCATCGACGAAGTTGATCCCGCCTTCAGGGATCGTCGGGATCTGGCGCTTGAGAAACTTCCGAACGTCGCCGGTCGATGACAGGCGCCGGTCGCCTGGACCGAGCAACAGCGACGGATTGACGGCGACGACCTCGATGCCGAGCCGCTCGCCGTGTTCGAACGCGAGACGCTCTTGATAGATCTTCGAGGCGTAATACGGCCAGCCCGCGACGAGCTCCTCGGCGTATGGCGCGGTCTCGTCGAGGATCTCCTCGCTCTTCGACACGCCGATCGTGCCCGAGGTCGACGCGAGGATCATCCGCCTCACGCCCGCCGCCGCCATCCGCTCGAGCACGCGGCGCGTACCGTCGACATGCAGCCGCATCATCCGCTGCGCATCGTCCGGATCGCGCGACACGGCACCGGCGAGATGAAACACCGCGGAAACGCCATCAATGGCTCGATCGAGCTCGTCGCCGCTGAGCACATCGCCGCGCACGCTCTCGACCCCCAAGTCATCGAGCACCGCGCTCCGCGATCGCGACAGGCCGCGAACGATATGCTCGGCCTCGACGAGTGCACGGCACAGATGCTCGCCGAGAAACCCGGTGGCGCCGGTCACGAGAACCGACGTCTTCACGAGCAGAACCCTTCGAAATTCATGATGCTCGGAGGGACGGCAAATTGTCTACGTCGAGACGGTCGCCTCATCGGGCCTCCTCTTCGGGCGCGGGCTTGCCCTGCTCCGCCAGATATTGCGCCATGGGCGTCGTGCCGGCTTCTCCGAGGGTCCAGGCCGCGTCTCGAGGCGCGAGCCGGCGGATCACGCCTTCGACGTGATACGTGATCGCGCGGTATTGCTCGGAGCGCGAGCGTTCGCCCGCGAGCTTCGCGACGTCGGCGTACGAGAGGTACGGCCCGATGTACGAAGCGACGCGCTCGCCACGCTTCGGGAGATAGCGACCCTTCGGCATCGCCTCGTGCGTGCGGTGCAAGTACATCGGCAGGATGCCGCACTTGTTCGTCATCGCGAGGTAACCGAGCGACGGTTTGAAGTCGGCCATGATGCCGGTGTCGCTGCGCGTCCCTTCCGGGAAGATCAGCAGGATGTAGCCATCGCGGATCACGTCGCCGGCGAGGCGCAACGACTCGCGCAACGAGCCGTGACGCTCCATCGGTACGACGTTCGTGAAGTTCTCGAAGTACATCCTGCGGATCGGATCGTCGAAGAAGTAGTCCTTCGCGCCGAGCGCGACGAGCGCCTCCCCTTGCTCGCCGAGCGCGAACTTCACGAGCCCGGTATCGAGGTGCGATGCGTGATTCGCCGCGACGATGTATCCACCGAACGGCGGGACCTGCCCACCGCCGTAGATATTCGTCTCGAGCACGCGCTCGTACAGCGCGCGCATCCCGCCGCGCAACGCGCGCCGGCCGATCGAGACGAGCGGACGCGGCACGTCGATATCGTCGTCGTGCTGCTTGTCCTCCGCCTCCTTCTCCTTGCGTAGCCGATCGCGCTTCGGCTTCTCGCTCCGCGCCTTCGCGCCCGTTCGCGCGACCAGCTTCTCGACATCCGCGACCGACTCGAGCCCATTGAGCTCCGCCGGATCCGGAAGGTTCACGCCGGCTGCCTCGAGCGCCACCGCGAGCTCGGTGAACATCAACGAATCGAAGCCGAGCTCGGTCAACAGCGTCGCCGCCGTGATCGTGCCGCGCTTCTTCTGCGAGACATCCGCGAGCACGTCGTACAGCCAGCTGCCACCGCGCTCGCCGCCCGCCGACAGCTGCTTGGCTTCCGCGCCGCCCTTTGCAGCACGCTCGAGCTTCTGCAGCTCCTTGATGATCTCGCGCCGCTTCACCTTGCGCGTCGACGTCTTCGGGAGCTCGAAGTCCCACAGATGGAAGATCTTGAGCCGCTTGTAGAGTGGCAGCGCCTTGCTGACCTTCTTGATGTGCTCGCGAACCGCGTCGCGGATCGTCTCGCGATCGCCGGCTTGTTCGTAATCCGGAACGACCAGCGCCGCGACCGTCTCGTTACCGACATCCCCCGGCAACCCGACGACACTGATCTCCTTGACGTACTCCGAGTCGCCGTACAGCTCCTCGAGCTCGTCGGGATAGACGTTCTCGCCAGACGGCCCGAGGATCAGCTCCTTCTTGCGCCCGACGATGAACAGGTTCCCATCCGCATCGATCTTGCCGAGGTCCCCGGTGTGCAACCAGCCGTTGATGATCGTCTGCGACGTCGCTTCGGCATTCTCGAAGTACCCCGCCATCACGTTCGGGCCCTTCGCGATCACCTCGCCGATGCCGCTCGCATCGGGCGCATCGATCCGGACGTCGATCCCGGGCAGCGGCCGACCGACCGACCCTGGAAGGACCTTGTCTCCCGGCCGCGTCACCGTCAGCACGGGCGACGACTCCGTCATTCCGTAGCCCTCGTAGAGATTGAAGCCGAGCCCGCGGAACGACTTCAGCGTATCCGGCGGCAGCGCCGAGCCACCGCTGATCAAGAGCCGCATCCGCCCGCCGAGCTTGCGATGCACCGGGAAGAACAGCAGCTTCCCCGTCGAGAGATCCCACGGCAGCTTGTCCCGCAGCGACCGATTGAGATCGACGATCGAGTCGAACAGCTTCTCGACGATCACACCGGCATCGGACACGTTCTTGTAGATCTTGCGCTCGAGCAACTGCCACAGCGCCGGCACGCCGACCATCCCGGTGACGCCTTCATTCTCGAGAGCGCGCGCGAGCGAGTCCGCCTCGATCTCCTCGAGATAATCGATCGACGCCCCGTGCACGAGCGGCATCAAGAAGCCCGCCGAGAACTCGAACGTGTGATGCAGCGGCAGCACGGACAACAGCTTGTCGTGCTTGTAGAGCGTGAACAGCGAGCTCAGCTTGCTCGCCATCGACGTCAGGTTCTTGTGCGTCAGCATCACGCCCTTCGGCGTGCCCGTCGTGCCACTCGTGAAGATCAGCGACGCGAGCGAGTCGCCCTTCACATCTGGCTCGACCCTCGCGCCGCGCACCAACGCATTCGGCGACGCCGGATCGATGAACACGACATCGGGCTCGGTCAGCAGCTCGTCGTACGCCATCACCCGCGGCGCGCTGTCGAGATGCTTGCTCAAGTACTCGCCGAGCGCGGTATGCGCGGGCGACCACACGACGCTGACATCATCGGTGTCGTCCGTAAACGCGCTCGTCGTTCGCGTCGTGCCAGACGCCGCGAGCTTGTCCGAGCTCTTCTTCGTATCGAGCTTGTCGATGTCTGCCCAGCCCCGCTTCGCCTTGCCCGTATCGACATTGCCGATCGGAATCGCCAGGTTCGCTTCGCCCGCGAGCCTCTCGGCGACTTTGCGCGACAGCACGATCGCCCTCGCCTTCGAGACGCGCGCGAGGTTCACGACCTCCGCGATCGTCAGCTGCGAATCGAGCGGCACCGCCGCGGCACCCGCGAGCAAGATCGAGAAATACGAGATGCCCCACTCCGGGCGATTCTCCGACATCACCATCACGCGCTGGCCCGTACCGACGCCAAGCTGCCGCAGCACGCTCGCGCCTTGCCACGCGAGCTCGCTCATCTGACCGTAGGTGTACGTGATCGGCTCGGCGCCCTCACGCTTGCGCAACAGCCGCAAGGCCGGCCGATTGCGGTGGAGCTTCACGGTCGACTCGAACAGCTCGACGAGCTCCTTGTACGTGTAGACGCTCTTCGGCTTCGCGCCGAATTCTTCGTCGAGCTTGTCGAACGTCCACTTCTGCAGCCCCGGGAAGTGCGTGTACAGCCAGTACGCGCGCCAATCGATCAGGTGCGGCGCCCACAGCAGCTTGTCTTGGTCCGCCGGCGTGGTCCGCGCCCATAGCGCTCGCATGTTGTCGCAGCGGAACGAGATATCGTGATCGGTCGTGAACGGCTTGAACAGGTCGACGAGCTCTTTGATCTGCCCCGTGAATGCGGAGACCTTCTCGAGCTCGCCGCGCGCGCGCTCCGCGAAGGCTTCGAGCCGCGGCGCTCCCCAGCTCGGCAGCTTTTCGTCGATCGCGTGGATCAGCGAGTCCGCGATGCGCTTGAACATCGGCGCCGACCACTTCTCGAAGTGCTCGTAGGTCACCGGCATGCCTTCGAGCCGCGCGCGGATCCGCGACCGCAGCTTGTCCTCGCCCCTCTCCGCCTTCTCGCGATGGATCCCGCGCACCGCGAGGCCGGTCAGCTCCGTCAGGCGCTTGCTCGTGATCCGGTTCACGTCGCTAGCACCGAGCTGATAGATCGGCTCGTGCTCGCCGGCGAGGATGGCCGCGCACGCGAGCAGCATCCCGCTCGCGATGAAGTCGACCGGGATCACGTCGAGCGCCGTGTCCTTGCCCATCGGCACGCTGCGGTGCCCCTTGAGCATCAGGTACATCAGCGGCGCGGTCGTGTTGAAGCCTTCGTTCCAGCCCGGGAACGGGTAGCGGACCGAGCTCTCGACGACCGCCGGTCGGACGACCGTCACGGGCACCGATGGATCACTCAGGATGATCTGCTCGCCGAGGCTCTTCGTGTACGTGTACGTATTGGTCCAGCCCCAGTGGCGCGCTCGCTCCATGCCGAGCTTGGTGAGGACGTCGTTGAGCCAGATCTTGCGCTCGCGGGCGACCGCGATCTTGAGATCGTTCTCGTCGTCGGGATCGCGACGCTGCACGCGCAGCGCCTCGGCACCGCGCTCGCGGAACTGCGAGATGTGCTGCCGATCGTTCGAACGCTCGCGCGCCTGATCGATGATCTTCTGGCAATCCGCGATCTCCGCCGCGGGATCGAAGTCGCGATCGAGGAGCTCGTGCTTGCGATCATCACCCCAGTCGCGCGCGATCGCCGACGACCGCGGGAAGTAGCCGACCGTCGGCTCGTCCTCCCACACATCGCCTTCGCGCTGGCCGGCGACGTAGCAGGTCGAGACGTGAACGAGCCGTGCGTTCAGCTTCTTCGCGACATCGAGGACATTCTTCGCGCCCATCGCGTTGATGCGCAGCGCGCTCTCGAGCGACGGCGCGAACGACACGAGACCGGCGCTGTTGATGATGACGTCGACGCCCCCAGCAGCCTCGATCTCCGCAAACGTCTCGTCGGTGAAGTTGCACAGGGGCCGCCCGATGTCGCCGGCGAGCGCGTGGATCTTCGACCGCATGAACGGCTCGTATCCGGCGCCGTGCACTTCGCGCACCGGATCGAACACCTCGGAGACCGCGACCTTCTTGTAGAACCGCTCGTCGGCGGTGTTACCCGCGCCCGGCCGCACGAGGCAGAACACGCGCCGGACGTCGGGATAACGGTGCAGCAGCATCGACAGCGCGACCTTGCCGACAAACCCGGTGGTCCCGATGATCAGGATGTTCTTGCCGCGCAGGATCTCGGTGACGTCGAGTCGTGGCTTGCCCGTGACGGGCTCGCGGAGCGGCGGCAACGGGACGTGCATCGCATCGGGCCACGGCTTCGTCGTGGCGCTGGCGCCCCAGTGCGTCTCGGTCTCGAGGAAGTAGCCGCCCTTGCCGGCATTATCCCCCTCCGGGGAGGCTCCGCGCTGTCCGTTGCCGGCGGCCATCACATCACGTCGGAGATCATGTACGGCGGGTGGTGGAGCATCGTGATCTGCGCGCTACGGCCCATCGTGCCGCGCGCCATCGCGATCGCTTCGGCGACGCTGCCGGCGGTCTCCCACCCCATGATGGCGGGCACCGTCGCGTTGTCGGCGCCGACGACGATCACGCGGCTCGTCTTCTCGCGTCCGCGCTGGCCCCAGTACCACATGAAGCACGGGTGCGCGCCGTGGTAGGCGTTGCCGCGCCGGTACATCTCGATGTAGCTCGGGTTATAGGCGAGCTCGTCCTGATACTTCTTTTCGATCGTGTAGCTGTCGGTGGTCTCGGTGAGGACGCGATTGAAGAACTCGATGTAGCTCGGGTGATGGACCGGATCGAACTTGTCCGAGCACGGATGCGTCAGGATCAAGACGCCGCCGTCGCGCAGGATCGGCTGGTTCCGATACATGTGATAAAAATAGCCAAGCGCCATCACCTGCACGAGCAGTGGATTGAGCGCCTTCGAGTTCACGTTGTACGGCGAGATGTACGGCACGCCGAACAGCAGGATGTCCGCGGGGCCGTCGACCTCGACGCAGTTCTGCTCGTTCTGCTTGGCGACCGTGCGGTCGTGCGTCGGATCGCACGAGCCCGCGTAGCAGCCGATCAGCTCGTACGCCGCCGGCGTGCGCATGAACAGCTCGCGCCGCGCCGCGAACGGGAGCTTGTCGAGCGTCCACTTCATCGCCTGGAACTTCAGCCGATCGGTCTCGGTGAAGTCGTCCTCGTTCTTCGTGAGGAACGACAGCGGCCCATCGAACGCGCGGTTGTTGAGCACGGTCTCGATGTGAAAGACCTTGAGCGTCTTCTCGATCAGATCGCCCTGCCGCTTGAACGAGTGCGACAGAAACGACTTCGGCGGATCCATGAACGAGTTCGACTGCACGATCCCGTGCGGCGTGTGATGCGCCTTGAGGCTCTCGTAGCCGCACAGGCCGACCGCCATCGACTTGTTGCCGCCGTTCATCGGCACGAAGTTGAGGTTGACGTAGATCGTCAAGTCGCTCTCGGCGACCCGCCGATTCATCTCGACGAGCTCGTTGTGCGGCGTGTGCCCGAGCACGACCATGCCGTCGGGATCGCAACCATCGTGGTTGTAGAGCCGATCCGGCCAGTAATCCGCCCAGACTTTGGGGCCGACCATCCGCTTGATCTCCCAGTCGTGCATCCGGCGATGCAGACCGAGCGCGATCACGATGTGCACGTCATCGACGCCGTGATCGGCGAGCATCTCGCAGACGATCTCGAGCACGATCTGGCGCACGTCCGGCGTGCGCATGATCGGCAGCGGCATCGAGATGTCGTCGACCGCGATCGTGACCTTCATGCCGGGCCGCAGCAGCGCGTGCAGCGGCTCGCTGTCCTCGGGATTGTTCAGCGCGTACCGGATCGCGGCCTTCGGGTTTGCGACCGGCGTCATCGGCCGCTTCGGATAGATCACGCGCGTTCCGACCGGCAGATCTTCGATCAAGAAGTTCTCGCCGTAGAACATGATGCGCGGCGCCGAATCGTTATCGATCGTGACGATATGCTCGCGAGCGTGCGACCGGATCTTGGGGCGAATGGCGCGCATAGTGTGTGTATCTAATCCTTCTTGGCCGTCTCGGCAGTGCGGCGGATCGAACGTGCAGGCGACTTCGCCGTCGGCTTCGCGAGCCCATGCGGACGTCGTGCAGCCGAGCGCGATGGTTCTTCGTCGAGGTCCAGCACCGGCCAGTCGTAGCTGCGCGCGAGCGAGCGCAGCCGGAAGTCAGGGTTGCACGCGGTCGGATGACCGACGACCGCGAGCATCGGATAGTCGCTGAAGCTATCGGTGTACGCCCACGACTCCGCGAGGTCGATGGCGTGCTGCTTCGCGTAGGAGCGCATGATGTCGGCCTTGGTCGCGCCGGCGACGAACGGCTTCTTGAGCTTGCCCGTCGCATAGCTGTCGACGAACTCGAGCTGGTTCGCGATCAGGTCGTCGACCCCGAGGTACTTCGCCAGCGGCTTCATCGTGAAGTCGAGGGCGCCGCTGATCAGCACCTGGCGGACGCCCGCACGGCGGCTCTCGTCGATCAGGTCGCGCGCGCGCGGATAGATGTTCGGCTTGATCACGTCCTCGAACAGTTCGTCCGCCAGGACGACGAGCCGATCCTCGGACGCGCCCTCGTACGAACGATAAAAGATCTCGTTGAACCATTTCCGCGACAGCTTGTCGGCCGCCCAGAACACGGGGATCGATAGCCCGGTCTTGATCGTGCGGCGCGCACTATCGAGCAACGACGCATGCCGCGACGCGTAGAACGCGAACGCGTGCACGATGTTGATCTTGATAAGCGTTCCATCGACGTCGTAGAACGCCGCGGAATTCTTGTACTTCGGCTGTGCCCGGTGCATCGGGAGTCCGGGGCACTCTGGCGCACGGTACTGCGAGGTGTCAATGGGCTTTGGCCGAGCCAGTTCGGGTACTTAGCTGGGAAAACGATTACGCGCCGCGCGGCCGCGTTCGCACTGCCGGGATGGCGGCATTCAATCAGGTGAGCACCGCCTTTTTGCGCAACGGATGCGCGAGGCGAAGTCCGACGATCGGCGCCGCTCGGGAGGGCCGAGAGACACAACCGAGCTCCGCCGATCTCGAGCGCTGCGAACCGGTGCGCCTACTCGGTCTCGGAAGGCGCGAGAGTCGGATGGGATCTCTGAAGGCGCCGAAGTCGGGGATCTCTGAAGGCAAGAATCGGATGGGTTCTCGGAAGCAGCAATTGGATGCAATCCGCCTGACGCGCACTTCGCGACGGATGCGAGCATGACCCTGAGCAGCAGCCGGTGAGCTCGTCCGTTAACCGGACGAGTTGCACAAGTTGCGCATAAATTAGGTCGGACCGAATTTCCACGTGCTGTCGATTCTCGGAAGGCCCGTGGGGCGCATGTGCTCCGTCGATCACCCCCGGTCGATGGTATGCCTTGATCGTGCGCGTCCCTGTTTGGCTGACTCTCGGCGTCGCGGCGCTGGTCCTCATCTTCGGCATTTACCGGATCCGGATCGCGTTCCGGACCACCGATGAAGAAGTACGCGCGAAGCAGCGAGGCGGGCTCTACGGCATGGGCCGGCGCACGCATCTGTTGATCGGGATCGTCTATCTGCTGCTAGGCGGCGCGCTCGTCGCGACCTCGTTCGGCTGGAATCCGTTCGGCGGCGTGTTCGGTCCCGACACCGAAGTTCCGACCAAAGACAAAGCGCCGACGTCGGTTCGCGTGCCGATCGATCAGCTCCCACCACCGAAGCCAACGACGAAATAGCGCGACACCGCGCACATGAGCTCGCCCGCAGCTGCCGCCGCTCAAGCCGGCGACGAAGTAGACGAAGTGCGATAGCGCATACGCGATTCACCGCAGGTGCCCTAAGTGCCGAACGCGCCGAACGTGTCGAACGCGCCGAACGTGTCGAACGCGCCGAACGCAGTAACGTGCGGCTGTCGGCGTAGGTGACCTCCGCCCGATCCGTCGCGCGTGTCGTCGACGGTATTCGGACAGAAGCGTCCGAGCATCGGCCATTCCGGACAACCACCGACGGACAATCGCGTGGTTGCGCCGGCACGATTCTCGGAAGGCATCCGAGCGTGGAGGCTCGGGTGCTATGCTTCAAGCGATGTTCGATCCCGCGCAGCTCGCGCCCGGCCGGATCCGGCCACTGTCGCGAAAAGAGTACGACCGCATGGTCGAGCTCGGGATGTTTCAGATGGAACGGATCGAGCTGCTGCGCGGAATGCTCGTCACGATGAGCCCGATCGGATGGCTCCACACACGAGTGACCTCGTGGTTCACGGAAGAGCTCATCCGCGCGCTCGATCGCTCGTACGAAGTTCGGCCGCAAGGCTCGTTCGCCGCCGGAGAGTGGTCCGAGCCGGAGCCCGATGTCGCCGTGGCCCGCAAGGACTACAGCTTGCGAGACCTCCCGAGCGAGCTGTTGCTCCTCGTCGAGGTCGCAGACTCGTCGCTTCAGTACGATCGCACGGTCAAGCTCGGCGTCTACGCCGAGGCGAACGTGCCGGAGTACTGGATCGTCGACGTCAACACCGCGACCGTCGAGGTGTTCACGCAGCCGGTCGGTGATCGTTACGCACAGGTCCACGTGTTTCGCGACGGCGACGTGCTTCGCCCAACGCGGTTGCCCGGGGTCGCGATCCAGGTCGCCGAGATCCCTCGCTAGCTTCGGCGCGACGCGACTCGGGCCGAGCGCCTCAAGGTCGTTCAAGGGGCTCGCGGTGCCAAGCACGCCGAAATAGCGACATCGCGCGCGAACACCACATCGTGAAATCCGAACTCGAGCTCGGCGACTCGCGTGTCGAGTGCCTTCACGGTCGCGCAATCCCCCGCTCGAGCGGCGGCGGCTGCAGTCTGGGTCAGCCTCCAGGCGCGCTCGCGCGTCACCATGCGCTGGGCCCGTTCGCTCGCGACCTGACGTTCGGCCTGATCTCGAGCGACTCGCTCCTCCTCGTCGTGCCGTTCCTTGAACCAATCATGGATGCCGAAGATGATTCCGTAGGGAAGGAGTAGTGTGCCCACGAACAGCAGGCCGGCACCCACCGCGTACGTTGCAGTGCTGGTAGACGGTCCGTCCCCGTCGAGCGTCGGCGCTCCCAGCGAACCCCCGACCCCAACCGCGACGAGGCCGACCACGCCGATCTTCAGGCCTTGCTTCGTGCAACCGGCTAGCAGAGAGCTCGCAACCAGGAGCGCAGCTGTCGCGCGGTGTTTCATCGCCAATCGATCTTACTCCAGCGATGCCTGGCCGCAGGCCTGCCGTCGCTTCGAGCAGTCGCGGGCCTTCATCACACATTCCGCTACCTGCGCTGCTGCAGTTGTGCGTCGAGATCGCGCGCGGCATCTCCGAGGATCAACACCCGGTCAGGAACAGTGCCGCACCCAGCGCGCGTCGTGCATCTCCGGCGGCTCCGCGCTCGTCGATCGAGCTCACGAAACAACACGGCGCCGACCGCCACCGCCGGCGATCATCTATCGGTGCGTGCAGCCGGAGATCAGCGTGACCGCGAGCACCCACGGCATGAGCGAGAACCGCGATGTCGAACGCGCCATGACGAGCTCCGAAGCTACATCGGCGCGCGGAAATCGCCGACGCATCGACAGCGCGGAGCGAAGATCCGTGCTGGGAGTCGGTTCGCGAGCTACAGGATCTGCAACCTGCGGCTGTGCTCGGCCGCTTCGCCGATGTACTCGAGCACGTGCGGATGCGTCATGATCATCTCGCGAAAGTCTGCGGCGGGAAGACACAACGCGAGCGCCTTGCCCTTGGCCATCACGTCGCTGCGGAAGGCACCGCCCGAGAGCAGCGCCGTCTCGCCGATCAGATCGCCGGGGCCGAGCGTGACGATGTCCTTGCCACCGCGGCGCACCGAGAAGTTGCCGGCGAGCACGATGTAGAGACCGTCGGGCTTTTGCCCTGCGCCGAGGAGCTTCGAGCCTGGATCGCACTCGAGGAAGCTGAATCGATTCGCGAGATTTGCGCGCTCGCTCTCGGGGAACGGCCGCAACAGCGGGCTCGTTCGCATCCACCGATCGACGAGGCGATCGCGCACGAACCGCAGCAGTGCCGAGAGCACCTCGCCGTGGGTCGCGAGCACAGTCGCGAGCGTCTTGCGATCGATCCGCAAGAGCTGTGAGTCGGTGGTCGCCGAGACGGTCGCCGAGCGCGGCTGATCCGTCATCAGCGCGACCTCCCCGATGAACGAGCCGGCACCGAGACGCGCCATCTCGACGCGCGGCGGACCTTCCGCCTGCACCGAGACCTCGCCCTCGACGATCACGTACAGCGCATCTCCCAGATCGCCTTCCTTGAACAGGATGTCGCCCGCGAGGAGCTCGACGAGCTGCAGCTGTGCGACGAGTGATTCGAGCGCTTCTCTCGGGAGCCCCGCGAACAGCGGCGTCTTCGACAATGCGAGCGCTGCCGCGACACCGAGCACGCGCGGCTCGGGGAGCGGAATCTCCTCGAGATCGGTGAGCTCGAGCTCCGTCGACTCTTCGGGCTCGACTTCGACGGGGCTCGGATATTCGACCTCGATCACCGGGGCCGACGCGCGCCCGCCGTCGGCGGATTCGGCGTCGTAATCGTCCATGACGAGCACTTCCTCGTCGATCGGGATCACGTAGACGCCCGAGCTCTCTTCGCGTTCGTACGCGTTCGGCACGGCCTGGCTCAGCTTGACGCTCTCGACGCCCTCGCCCGGCGGCAGCGTGATCGGCTTGCTCTTGGTGCGCGAGGCCGCGAACGGCGGATCGCTGTTGGGCGTCCGCGTACGCGCAACGTTGACCGGTGGAATCGACGTCGGCGTGCGCGTCCGCGGCTGCACCTGCGTGCCTTGCGTAGGCGTGCGAGTTCGCGTTCGCGACACCGTGATAGGTCCGGTGGATCTGGCCTCGTCGGGGATTATCGGGAGGTTACCCGAGAGCGATGCACCACTGCGCAGCGCGGCGACGGCTTGGTTCTCGGCGAGGCCGGGGTTGTTGTCGGCGATCGTCGCGGCGCGCGTCGGGCCGGCGCCGATCTGTTCGTTCATCGACGAGATCCGGCGCAGCGCATCGTCATTCTTCGGATCGACCTGCAAGATCAGCTTGCACACCGCGATCGCCTGCACGAGGAAGCCGTTTTGCGCGTACCGATCCGCCGCGCGCGCGTAGGCCTGCACCGCATCTTTGTCTTTGGCGAGGCGGCGATAGGTCTCGGCCGCACGCTTGGACCATTGCGCGTCGCGAGGTTCTAGGCGCTCGAGCTCGAGGTATGCCGCCAGGGCGCGCTTGTACTTCCCCGACGCCGTCGCTTCGGTCGCTTCCTCCCGCAGCTGTCTCGCATCTCGGGCCATCGAGTCCGGCGACTATAGCAGCCTCACTGCACGTGGGAGGTCAACGCGTGCGCCACTATGTTTCACTCATCACGCGTTCGTACTCATCGGCGATCTGGGCAGAGATTGGACCCGCAGTCCGCGAAACGCCGTCGAGCCGGGTCACCGCCACGACACCGCGAAGCGCGCTCGTCACGAACAGCTCGTCAGCTGCCTGGAGCTCCGACAGTGGCAATGTTCGCACCGCCGTCGCAATCCCGAGCCGATCGCAGATCGCGAGCACCCGCGCGCGCGTGATGCCGGGTAAGACCCCTTCGTCGATGGCCGGTGTGATCACCGTGCCGCTGCGGACCGCGAAGATGTTCGAGGTCGCGCCCTCGACGACGTTGCCCTCGTGGTCGAGGCGGATCCCTTCATCGGCGCCTGCGTCGGCGGCGAGCTCGCGCGCCAGGATGTGATCGAGATACGCCAGCGTCTTGGCGCCCGGACGGTTGCGGCGTGGCAGGGGCCAGTCGACGACGGCGAGCGTCAGCTGAGGTGACTGCGGAGGCAGCGGCTCGACGATCACGATCGCACGACCGGGCCCGAGCGCCGCGATGCGCGCGACCAGTGGCCCGGGCCCACGGGTCAGGATGATCCGGATCCGATGCTCTCCCGCTGCGGCCGCGGTAATCGCGCGTTGCACGGAAGCTGCGAGGAGCTCGCGGTTCATTGCCTTGATCTGGAGCCGCGCGGCCGCCTCGTAGAGCCGATCGAGATGCGCCTCGAGATCGACAGCGATGCCATCCCACGTGCGCAAGATCTCGAACAGCCCGTCGCCGAACAGCAGGCCTCGGTCGAACACCGAGATCGCCGCGTGCTCCGGCGGCACCAGCACGCCATCGATCGACACCGCAATCATCGCCCGTGAGACTACACGCCGATCCATCTACGACAACATCGTCATCCTGAAGGATTCGCCCTACGAGACGCGCAACGATCCGATCGGTGCTCGAGCTCGGCGACGACCTCGATCGATCAATCGCTCCTCTGCGTCTTCGCGCCTTTGCGGTTCCGTCAATGCGTGGAGCTGCCCTCGCCTGCCTCGCCGAGGATCGCGAGTGCGCCGTGGAGGTCGGTATCGGCGGCGAGCCGCCACAGCTCCGAATCCGGAAGCGCCGGACCCGCGAGGCTCGCGCGATACGAAACGACCGCACGCTTCACGTAGGCAAGCGCACTCGCGCGCAACGTTCGGCGTAGACCGGCGGCGCCCGCCGGATCGAGCTCGGCCGGCAACGGCTCGAACAGGAGGCCGAGCCCGAGATCTTGATACAGGCTGCCGATTCGATAGTCGCTCGCGATCTGCGCGAGGCCGCCGTGCTCGGCGACGGCGCGATATCTGGCGGCGACGTCCTCGGTCGCGTCCTCCTTCGCGCGGATCGAGGCGGAGAGCTTCTCGATGTAGAGGCGCGGCCGCAGCTCGTGAACCTTCGCGAGCGCGCGTTCGGCGGCACCGAAGGCATCCGCGACTTTCGGATCGACGCCCGGCAGCGCCGTGCCGAGTCGCGGCCCGCGAATATCTCCGGCGCCGCTCGCGGCGACGACATCGGCTTGTAGCTGCGCGACGCCTTCCGCGATCGCAGCGTCGTTGGGCGCGAGCGCGACCGCACGTGCGACGAGATCGAGTGCATGGCGGTTCTTGCCGTCTCGCGCCTCCATCTGAGCCAGATGCAGCGCCGCGCGCGCCGCGATCCCCGGAGGCGTGACATCGGGGTAGCCGAGGACGTGCATCTGCTTCTCGTCGGCCGCCCGCAACACGTTCTCGAATCCCGCGCGCGCCGATGCGTCATCGCCCGTGAGCTCGGCGATCACGGCCTGGCTGAACACCGGGGCGGCACCGTCGAGATCGGTCGCGATCCCTTCCGCCGGATCCGCGGCTGCGCGCGACTTGGTCGAGATCGTCGGTTGCGGCACGACGACACGACCGTCATCGCCACACGCGGCGAGCAGCACGACGAGACCGGCGAGCACCCGAAAACTCGGCTTGGCGCCGGCACCAGAGTTGTCTTCACCGGAGGGTTGGGACTCTGATGCCGACGCCATCGCCTCGCCCATCACCTTGGTATCAAGACGGCACGGCGCATTGATGTCGACTTCGCATCGCGGTGTCACGAGGTCGCAAAACGTTGTCACGATCTCGTCATCCGGGAGCGCGCCCGCCGGCCCATTTCACCGCATCCTTGGGAACATCAAGCTTGTAGCCGGCACCGTGGATCGTCACGAGGAAGCGCGGCTTGTCGGGCTCGTCCTCGAGCGCGCGGCGCAGCTTGACGAGGTGATTATCGACCGTGCGTGTGTTCGGATAGTCCTCGTAACCCCAGGCTTCGTCGAGGAGCACGTCGCGGCTGACGACCTCGCCCGGGCGACGCGCGAACACCTTGAGGATCGCAAACGCGCGGCTCGGGAGCTCGAAGCGCTTGCCACCGCGGAGTGCGACCTGACCGACGAGATCGATCTCGATCGCGCCGAACGCTAGGCCGATCGGCTCGCTCGCGTCGCCATTCGTGCGTCGCAGTACCGAGGCGACTCTCGCGAGCAGCTCCATCAGCGAGAACGGCTTCGTGACGTAATCGTCGGCGCCCAGCTCGAGGCCGCGCACGCGATCGAGCTCCGCACCGCGCGCCGATAACATGATGATCGGCATCCGCCGCGTCGCCGTGCGGCTACCGCGGATCCGGCGGCAGACCTCGAAGCCGTCGATATCCGGCAGCATGACGTCGAGCACGACGAGATCGTAGCGGCCGCTGATCGCGCGCTCGGCGCCTTCGCCGCCTTTGCCGACGACCTCGACCTCGTACCCCTTCGCGGTCAGGGTGTCCTCGAGGCCCATGCGGATCGAGGGATCATCCTCGACGACCAGGATCCGAGTCATACCTTCTCCGTAACACGCGGCAGCGCGATCGTGAATGTCGCGCCGTGACCGACCTGCGAGGCAACGCCGACCGTGCCGCCCAGGGCTTCGATATGACGCTTGACGAGTGCGAGCCCGAGCCCCGTGCCTTCGACGCCCGAGCGATACGCCTCCGGCGCGCGATAGAACTCGCGGAAGATCCGCGCTTGCTCGAGCGGCGGGATGCCCGGTCCGTGATCGCGCACGGAGATCGAGGCGGTCGTCGCATCCGCGGCAACGGTGACCTCGATGCGGTCGGAGCCGCCGTACTTGGCGGCGTTCGCGAGCAGGTTCAAGACGGCTTGCACGAGCACGTCGCGATCGGCATCGACTTCGGCCTTCATCGCCCCGGAAGACACGTCCACCGCGATCGGATTGCGCTCGCCGGCACTAGCGTCCTGCATCTCGGGTCCAGGCGAGAGGGCCTCGAACGTCGAGACCGCGTGGCGAGCGAGCTCGGCGATGTTCTCGCGGCTCGAGGTGTAGCGGCGCGTGCCGCGCTCGATCTGCGCGTAGTCGAGGAGGTTCGCGATCAAGAGGCCGAGCCGCTGGCTCTCTTTGACGATCACGCCGTGATAGCGGTGCATCTTCGTCGCGTCACCTTGAGCGACCCCTTGCTCGAGCATCTCGGCAAACATCCGGATCGACGTGAGCGGTGTCTTGAGCTCGTGGCTGACGGTCGAGACGAAGTCGCTCTTGAGTTGCGCGAGCTCGCGCGCCCGTGCCGCGCCGCGGATCGTCGCGAGCAGGCCCAGGCCGAGCGCGATCGCCAGCGCCGAGGTGAACACGACATGGCGTCGTGAACGTTCGCGGATCACTTCGTCGAGCGGATCCGGATCGGAGATCGAATTGACGAGTGCGAGCGACAGATGCGGCAGCGCTTCGCCGAGTGGCACCTGGGCGATCGTGCGGAGCTCTGGCGTGGGAGATGCGCCGGCCGGCAGCACGAGCACGCGTGCGCGTTGGGCGACATCGTCGGTGCGTTCGTGCCCCGCGGCGTCTTCGAGCATCGTGGCGTCGACCGACATTCCGACGATGCCGCCGTCGGGCCGGCGCCGGTACACGAGCGTGCGGCCGGCTTGATGGGATGCCTGGCGGCCGCGCCACGCCGGCGTCGCGGTGCCAAGCAGCTCGGACACATCGTCGGCAAGTCCTTGCGCGGCTCTCGCATCGCTGCGGAGCGCGGCGATACGCTCGTCGAGCGCGGCGCGCCGAGCCGCGAGGTCTGGTGGCAGCTCGCCTTGGAGCTGTGCGCGCAGCCTGCCGACGACGCCGACCCCGACGACCGGATCGAGCGTGTAGCGCCCGGCGACCACGGCGTCGGCGATGTCGAGGCGTGCCTGCGGATCGCGCTTGTCGGCGCGCAGGATCGCGGTGACGAGCCGCACCGGGACACCGTCGAAGTTGCGGTCGGCGAACCGGTGATCGAGCTCGGTGAGCTCGGCCTCGGCACCCTTTGCATCCCCAAGCCTTGCGAGCACACGGGCCAGGCCGAGCAGCGCGAACTGGCCGGTGTCGTTGAAGCTGACGAGCTGCGTGTACTGGCGCCGCGCCTCGGCCCAGCTCTGCGCGCAGGCGTCACCGTGGCAGGCTTCGGCACGTTGAGCCGCGTGCAGCTTCGCGACGCGACTCTGGCGGGTCGACAGCTCGCGGACGCAATCTTCGAGGAGCCCACTCGCGCAAGGGCCGTTGCGATCGAGCGCCCCCGCGGGATCGCTGGTCGCCTGGGGTGCGGCGTGAGGGACGCGCATCCTGCCGTCGGCATCGATCCAGAACCAGTAACGGGTCAAGGGGCCGCTCGGCGCGCCGCCGGTGGCGATGGTGGCGCGGTCGATTGCATCGAGGCTGTCTTCGATCGCGTGGTCGATCCGGCCCGCGATCGCGAGCGCCGCTTGACGCTGGCGCTCCGTCTGCGTGGACACGGCGCCCTTTTCGTCGCGATAGGACACCGCGCCGAGGTATGCGATGCCGCCTGCTGGCACGAGCAGCGCCAACACCGAAAGCACGTAGATCCACGCGCGCCGGGATCGCACCGCAGTCAGCATAGCGCGTAGACAGGGGAAGCGGCTGATGCGTTGCGGCGCCGGGGGCGCGCAGATATCGTCCGCCAATGGCCAAGGCGCTGATCGTCGTGCCGACCTACAACGAGCACGAAAACGTGGGCGGGATCGCCGAGCGTTTGCTCGCAGCGTTGCCGAAGGGCGAGGTGCTGTTCGTCGACGACAACTCCCCCGACGGCACCGGCGCCCTGCTCGATCAGATGGCCGCCAAGGACGGACGGATTCACGTCATGCACCGCGCCGGCAAGCTCGGGCTCGGCACGGCGTACATCGAGGGGTTTCACTGGGGTCTGGCGCGCGGCTACGAATTTCTGTTCGAGATGGACGCCGACGGCAGTCACGATCCGAAATACCTGCCGACGATGCTCGGGCTCGCCGAAACCGGCGCCGACGTCGTCGTCGGCTCGCGATACGTCAAAGGCGGAGGCACCGAGAACTGGGGAATCGACCGGCAGCTCCTCTCGCGGGGCGCTGGGCTCTACGCGCGGACGATCCTGGGGATCTCGGTGCGCGACGTGACCGCGGGCTTCATCTGCTGGCGCCGTGCGGCGCTCGAAGCGATCGATCTCTCGACGATCGGCTCCAATGGCTACAGCTTCCAGATCGAGATGAAGTATCGGGCGATCAAGAAAGGCCTGAGGCTCGTCGAGACCCCGATCGTGTTCGTCGATCGACGGGTTGGCCAATCAAAGATGTCGCGCGCGATCATGGTCGAGGCGCTCGTGAAGGTCTGGGCCCTACGATTTGGCCGGAGATAGAAGCTGCCGGTGAGTAGCGCTCGCCGCCCTGGCTCTGGTACGGTCAATCGTCGTCGTGGTCATCCTCAAGCTGCGGATCAAATCGGCAGATGAGTGGCGGGAGCTCGCACCGAGCGAAACCGTCACCGAGCCCGTATTCGTGCCGACGACCGACGAGCTGCAGTCGGGCCAGAGCGTGATCGTCGAGATCGCGTCGAATCTGCTGCCGAACAAGGTCCTGATCCGCGGGATCGTGCAGAGCTGGCGGCCGGCATTGCCGCGGATGCGCGTCCGAGCGGGCGCGACCGTGCAGCTCGACGCCGAAGAGCAAACGAAGCTGACGTTCCTCCACGAGGTGCTGTCCGGGAAGAAGACCGACGCCCAGCGGCGACGCCACCATCGGCTCCCGGTCTCGGTGGCGTGCCGGTACCGGCTCGCGAACAGCTCGGCGTTCGTCGATTCGGCGATCTCCGAGATCGGCGTCGGCGGCGCGCTGCTGACGACCTCGGATCCACTGCCGATCGAGACCGAGATCACGCTCGAGGTCACGCCTCCGGGCGGCGCCGCACCGATCGCGATCGCGGGGCGGGTCTCGTATCACGTGCCCTCCGGCGGCTCCGGTCTGCGGTTCGTGAGCCGCGACGGCGACGGCGATCGGAGACTCCGCGAGCTGATCCGGCGGCTGAGAGCGTCGTGAATCCGCTGGCTCGCCGACGTCGGTCGAGCAGGCCCGCATGAAGAAGGCGATCCGCCGCGGGCCTCCGCGCGCGCTCGAGCAGCGCACGGCACGCGATGCGATCGGCGCCGCGCTCAAGTTCCGTGGCATCACCGACGAGATCCGCGCGCAACGCCTGTTCGCCGAATGGACCGACCTCGTCGGCACGCGCATCGCCTCGCGGACGCGGCCCGACGGCATCTACGAGCGCGTGCTGCAGATCGAAGTCGCGACCTCCGCGTGGCTCCACGAGCTCAACCTGCTGCGCACGCAGATCCTGGCAAACCTCCTCGATCGCCTGGGCGAGCCGCGCCTGTTCGACGAGCTGAAGTTCCGGCTCACGGGCCGTGGCAACCGCAACCCGACCGTCCCTCCGCGCCCCCGCGCGCCCGCGTCACCCCCTCGCCCTGCCCGCGCACCCGCAACCGGCGCCGCGCGCGAACAGATCGTCCGTGACGCCGAAGCCGTCGATGACGTCGAGCTCCGCGAGCTGATCGCCCGCGTCCGCATCCAGCACGATCGGTAGGGACGGTTTCACCTACGATCTGGAGCTCCGCGAATCTGCTATGCCCGGTGGCGACGAGTCGTGTCGCATACGTGCCGATCGCAAGTTGTCCAAGTTGACCGTCTCTACTTCGTGGCGCCGCCGAGGGCGGAGCCACCGACGGTGAGCAGCGCTGCCAGGTCTTCGTCGTTGAACTTGAGCATCGCACCCAAGAAGTAGTCCCGACCGAAGCGGAACGTATCGAACTGGGTCGGCACGTCCGAGGTGCCCTTGACGATGTCGAGGGTACGCGGCCTGTTCAGCAGCTCGTCGATACCGCCGAGGATGTACATGTGCCGGAACAGCTCGTACGCGGCCGTCAGCTTGACGCGCGGATACTTGTCGAACGTCGCGTCGAAGCCGTCGACCGAGAGCTTGAGATCGTGATTCCACCAGTTGAGGTCGGCGTCGGCGCCGATGCCGCCGGTCGATTCCTTGATGCCGTAGCGCAGCGTCAGCCAGTTGAACCGCTTTGCGAACTGAAACGTGAAGCGAACGTGATCCTCGATCACCGACTTGCGAATCCAATGATTCGGATCGACCGTCGGATCGAACACGAGGCTGACGTCGGGGTAGTCGCCGCGCGGCCCCTTCTCGAGCTCGATCAAATAGAACTTGTCCGGTCGCGTGTGTAGCTCGACCGAGACGTAGTGCCGCGCAAGCCCGGCGCCGATGTTGTACTCGCTGCGCAACCCGACGATCGCCTTGAGCCCGAACAGCGTCCCGAGGAAATCCTTCGCGCCGTCGGTGATCTCCTCGACGTTGTCGGCGATCGTCGGATCGTTGACGAGCCGCCCGATCGTGCCCTTGTCCTCGTCGATCTTGCGCGTGATCGACTGCGTGTTGTCGATCACGCCATCGAGCTTATCGAGCTTGCCGCGCAGCGAGCTGCCGGTCTGTTGCAGCTCGCTCTTTGCCGTCGCGACGAGATCCTTCGCATCCGCGGACGCCTCGTCGAGGTTCTTCAGCAGCGCCTTGATCCGCGGATCGGCGTCCTTCGAGATGCTCCGCAGATCGTCGGTGATCCCCTCGATCTTCGCCATGGTGCGGTCGGCCCGCTCGATGATCTTCTCGACCGTGCCGGCCTCGCGCTGGACCAGCCCGTCGACGCGCGTCGCCACTGAATTGAGCGGCCCGTTGACGACCCGCCGCACGTCCTCCGACAGATCGCGCACGCTCTCGAGCACGCGGTCGACGTTCGGCAGCGTCTGCTCGATTCGATGCAGCAGCTGATCCGGCGTGGTCGCTTCGATCACGTTGCGCACCTGGCGGCACGCGTCGCGCTTCGTCTCGTCTTTCGATTCGATGTCGGGGCAGTCCTTGCCGAGCGGCGTGTACGTCTGCTTCGTGCCATCGGGCAGCTGCCGCTCCGGCTCGCCCGGATCGATCTCGAGGTAGTTCTCGCCGAGCAGCGACGTCGCCTTCTTGATCACGACCGCGCTCGACCACACCGGAATGTCGTTGCTGAGCTTGAACGTGACCTTCGCGTAACGACCTCTCACCTCGAGCTGCGTCACCTCGCCTTTGGGCAAGCCCGCGACGACGACCTTGCTGCCTTTCGGCAAACCCGACGCATCGCGGAACAGCGCGAACAGCGTCGTGCTCTCGGCGCCCGCCGGATTTTGGCCGAGGTTCTTCCACACGAGATACGCGCCGATCCCGAGCAGCAAGAACAAGATCGCGACGCGCACCGCTGCGGAAAGGTTCTTCACGCGCGACCTCCCGACGCGTCATTCCGGAAACTGCGGCTTACCACCGAGCCCACTCTATCGCGCCACAAGCCGGTGCGGGTCATCTGGCGACCGAGGGATCGAGTCAAGGTCCGCCCCGGACGTTCGGCATGATCGTCAGCAGGATGTCCGACAGGAAGTAATCCATGACCAGCGTCGACACCGACGCGATCACGACGGCGCGCGTGGTGCCGATGCCCACGCCGCGACCACCGCCGGTCGCGTGGAAGCCCTGGTAGCACCCGACGAGCGCGACCATGAATCCAAAGAATACGGCCTTGATGACGCCTTGCAGGACATCGCGCGGCTGCACGATGTCGCGCAGGTTCGACATCCATTGCCCTTGATCGACGTGCTGGAGCACGACCGCGACGAGGTACGCGCCGGCCATCCCGATCACGAAGAACAACAGCGTCAGGATCGGCGCGACGATCATCGAGCCGATCAGCCGCGGTAGCACGAGGTACTGGACCGGGTTGACGCCCATCGACTCGAGCGCGTCGATCTGCTCGGTGATCCGCATCGTGCCGAGCTCTGTCGCGATACCGGCTCCGGCGCGTCCGGCCAGCATCAGCGACGTCAACACCGGTCCGAGCTCGAGCGCGAGCGCTTTGCCGGTCGTGCCGCCCGCGAACGACTCGAGCCCGAACTGGCGGAACGCGTTGACCGACTGCAGCGACATCACCATCCCGGTGGCCAGCCCGACGAGCAGCACGACGGGAAGACCGCCAAAGCCGATGTACTCGGCCGCCTCGAGGTAGTTCGCCGGCCGAAGCGGCCGCCTCGGCAGCCACGACAGCGCCTTGCCCACCAGGATCAGGTGCCCACCGACTCCTTCGAGAAACCGATACAGCGGCGCGAACGCATCCTTGACGCCGACCTTCACCGCCCCGCCGACGGTCTGCTTCGGCTTCTCGCTCGTCGCCTTCGGCGGCGGCTCCACCGCGGTCGGCTCGTCCTCGGGTGCCTGCGTCTCGCTCACTGCACGGCCTCGACATACGTCCGCGGCACGCGCTTGGACATCCCGCAGGTCACTTCGTATTCAGATTGCCCCGACCACGCGCCGTATTCGGCCGTCGAGATCGACGCGCCACCGCTCGCACGCCCGAGCAGCACGACCGGATCTCCGACGGAGACATCGGGTAAATCCGTGACATCGGCCATCGCGATGTCCATCGAGATCCGGCCGACCAGCGGCACGCGCTTGCCTCGGATCGCGACCTGCGCGCGACCGCTCGCACGGCGAGGTAGACCATCAGCATAGCCACAAGGAAGCACGGCTACGCGACTATCGCGCGACGCCGTCCAAGTTGCTCCATATCCGACCGAGCTTCCGGCGGGCACCGCACGTAATTGTGCGATCGCCGTGACGAGGCGCATTGCCTGATGGCGCGCCTGCGGCAACTGCCCCTCGGTTGCCCAGTGGCCATTTCCATAAATTGCCAGTCCGCATCGCACCAGATCGAACCGTGCCTCCGGAAACAGCAGCGCGCCGGAGCTATTCGCGGCGTGGCGTACGCGCACGGGTGCACCGGCCGCGACCACCGCGCGATCCGCCGCCGCGAATGCACGCAGTTGCCGCCGCGTCACGCTATCCGGATCCATGGGATCATCCGTGTCCGCACACGCGAAGTGCGTCATCAATCCGACGATCCGAATTCCATTGCGGCTCGCCTCGACCGCGAGCTCCGCCGCGCGCTCGACCGCGACCCCGAGCCGGCCCATCCCGGTGTCGATCTTCATGTGAGCTTCGACGGGCTCGGTCCGGTGCCGCGCGACATGCCCGAGCGCATCGAGCTCTTCATCGCTCGAGATCACCGGCGATAAGCCAGCGGCCACCATGTCCTCCTCGCCGCCGACTTGGCTTGGGCCCATCACCAGGATCGGCGCGCTGACCCCCGCGTCGCGGAGCGCGACGCCTTCCTCGACGAGGCTGACGCAGAATCCGCTCGCCGCGCGCGCCGCCGTCAGCGCCTTCGCGACCGACACAGCCCCATGCCCGTAGCCGTCCGCCTTGACGACCGCATAGAGCGCGGTCCCCGCGATCGACTGGACCGCTCGCGCATTACCGACAATCGCCGCGAGATCTATCTCGACGCGGGTGCGTCGGATCATCGTGCCTTCGACCACTGGCAGCGATTTGGCGCTCGACGGGCAACGGTGTCAACACCGAGGCTCGCGCCAACGATCTCTGTCACGCGAAGCGGCAGGCGACGGGCTTGCTTTGTGGGCAAGCCGGGGTCGCTACGCCGCTTTCTTCTTTTCGGCGCGTTCGATCAGTGCCGGCGTGACGACGAGCGACCGGCCCCGAGGGATGATCAGGCCGTCGCGAGCGAGCTGGTTGAACGCGCGCGAGATTGTCTCGCGACAGCTCCCGATCATGTTCGCGAGCTCTTGCTGGGTCGGGCGGCGGCGCACGACCAGTCCGTCTGGACCCGATGCGCCTTCTTCGCGCGCGAGCCCGACCAGCCGATGGATCAGGCGCTCGTTGACGTCGCACAGCGCGAGCTGCGCGATCGTCTCATCCGCGCGGCGCAGGCGGCGAGCCATCTCGCTGACGAGGTTGATCGCCGTCCGTGCATGCGCCTGGATGTGGCGCATCAGATCATCGCGCGTCAGCACGAGCAGCGTCGTCGGCTCGATTGCGAGGCAGTGCGCCGAGCGCGGGCCTTGATCGAACAGCGACATCTCGCCAAACGAGTCGCCGGCACGGAGCAGCGACAGCGTCACTTCGCGGCCGCTCTCGCCGAACATCACGACCTTGATCCGGCCCGACATGATGACGAACATCGCATCGCCGGGTTCGTCCTGAGCGACCACCGACGAGCCGACCGCAACTTTTCGTACGGTCACGCGGCTGGTGAGGTCTTCGATCGCGGTGATCGGCAATGCGGCGAACAACGGCGCTCGCGCGATCGTTGCTCGAATCCGCGCGGGATCCTCACCGTTGATGTTGCTCCGCAGGTCCGTGGTCGTAGGCGGACGTAGCGGCATCGGGGCAGAAGAATTTGCAGGAGGACGAGCAATTCCGAACGTCATAGGCTGAGTCTCCTCGCGGGTCGCAAGACGACGGACCCACTGGCGAGGTCACCTCTGCGGCTTTCGTGCCCGTGACCGAGATCGCACCCCAGCGAAGTGTTTCCACAGCCTTGCCGGTGGTCGCACCCCTCGGGAGCGTGACCAACACTCCACAATTCCGTTGGCGACCAAGGCATGGATGTCGTGGTCATCACACCTGGCTGTCTGCGTCATTGACTTCGGAGGACAAGCGCCCTGGGGCGAGCCTCCCCAATCGAGCATGCTAGTTTCCCCGGCGATGTCCGAGAGCATCGATGTCGTCATCAACGGACAGACCCGCACCGTCGCACAAGGTACGACTGTTGCCGCGCTCATCGGTGAGCTCGGTTTTGGTGACCGCCGGGTCGCGGTCGAGCGAAATCGCGAGGTCGTCCCACGCGCGCAGCACGCGACGACGACGCTTGCTGCAGGTGATCGGTTAGAAATCGTCACGTTCGTAGGTGGAGGTTAGATGTCCGAAGATTTCTGGAAGCTCGGTGAACGATCGTTTCGGTCGCGCATCATTGTAGGAACCGGCAAGTACGCCTCGCTCGACGAGACACGCGCAGCGCTCGCGGCAAGCGGCGCCGAGATCGTGACCGTGGCACTTCGTCGCGTCGATCTCTCGACCGGCGCACCGACGGTGCTCGATGCGATCGACCGCAAGAAGTACGTCCTGCTGCCGAACACCGCCGGCTGCTACACCGCCGACGAAGCGATTCGCACGCTGCACCTCGCGCGCGAGCTCGGCATGGACGACCTCGTGAAGCTCGAGGTGATCGGCGATCCGAAAACGCTGTTCCCCGATAACACCGCAACCGTCGAAGCCGCGCGGCGCCTCGTCAAAGAGGGCTTCAAGGTCCTGCCCTACTGCTCCGATGACCTGATCACGTGCAAGCGCCTCGAGGAGGCAGGCTGCCTCGCGGTGATGCCGCTCGCGGCGCCGATCGGATCGGGGCTCGGGATCCGGAATCCGCACAACATCCGGCTGATCCTCGAGAACGTCGGGGTGCCCGTGATCGTCGACGCGGGCGTGGGCACGGCAAGCGATGCGGCCGTCGCGATGGAGATGGGCTGTACTGCGGTGCTCATGAACACCGGCATCGCCGGCGCGAAGAAGCCCGTGCTGATGGCAGAGGCGATGCGCCTCGCATGCGATGCGGGCCGCAAGGCGTTCCTCGCCGGACGCATGCCGAAGCGCGACTACGCGAACGCCTCGTCACCGACCGGCGGCATGATCGAGTAACGCTCGGCATCCGAGCTTGCGTCGCGTCGCGGTCGTCACCGTACCCGACCGACGTGGCGAAAGCATCCGAGCTTGCGAGGACGGCCATCGATCGCGCGAGCTCGAGCATCGATCATTCATTCGGAGGTCGATCTCGTGACTTCGTTTTTCTCGTCGTGATCGAACGCGTCGGGGTGCGCGGAGGACTACGCTGCGGTCCTCCGATGACCGTCGATCTCAGTGCCGTCCGCGTTGTCGCGATCACCGACCGGCGACTGTGCGCGGACCTCATCGCGCGGATCGCGGCGATCCTCGGCGCCGTGCCGCGCGGCTCGGTGCTCGTCCAGGTCCGCGAGAAGGATCTCGACGGCGCTCCGCTGCTCTCGCTCGTCGAGCAGGTGATCGCGGTCGCGCGTCC
>JAQBQF010000240.1 GCA_028287115.1 Myxococcales bacterium | reverse complement strand
TCTGGCAAGCTCGGTGCACGCCTCGGTGTTTCTTGGTGCTCGCGCTTGTCGTGCTCGGTGGGTGGGCGCCGGCCGAAACGCTGCCTGGGTGGGGCTTGTACGACCGATTGTGCGTCGCCTGTCACGGTACAGATGGAGACGGACGTGGGCCGGCTGCGCCGTATACGTGGGGTCGGCCACGCGCGTTCGTTCGCGGCACGTATCTGTGGCGATCTACCTCGTTCCTGCAACCGCCGACCGATGACGATCTGCGCACGACGATCGGTTTCGGCGCGCCGGGCTCTTCGATGCCCGGCTTTGGCGACGTGCTCGCGCCGGCCGAGATCGATCAGCTGATCGCGATCGTCAAGGCGTTCTCTCCGGACACGTTTGCGGTGCCGCCGAGCAAGCTCGCCCCACAGGGATTCTCTCGGGCTAAGGAGGCGCGTCCTCGCTCCGCTGCGGGCTCGCACGATCTCCTGCCCTCGGTCGTCCCGCTCGGCCCACCGCCGCCGCGCGATCCGGTGCGCGGGGCCAAGTTGTTCGGGCAGTGGTGCGCGGCTTGCCACGGGACCGGCGCTGGCGATGGGCCGAGTGCGTTCGCGCTCGCGATCAAGCCGTATCCGTTGGTCAGCGTGCCGCTGCGCAGGCCGCGCGCGTCTGAGGATCGCGATGTCGTGCGAGCCGCGGCCGCGCACAGCATCGCCACGGGTCTCGCGGGCACCCCGATGGGCGGCTTCAGCGGCAAGCTGCCCGACGATGATCTCTGGGCGCTCGCGGATCGCGTGCTCGAGATCAATGCGCGAGCGCGCGATCAGCGCGGCGTGATCGATCCGGAGGCGATCGCGCTCGATCGTGCGTCCCCGATCGCGGCGGGCACCTGGCCGGGCGCGGGAGAGCTGTCGCCGTTCGGCGGCGCGATCGAGCCGCAGGGACCACCGCCGCCATCGCTCGCGCCGGCGCAGGCATCTCTCGACGCGCAGCAATGCGCGCGATGTCACGTCAAACAAGTCCGCGAGTGGGAGCCATCGGTGCATCGCGGTGCGGGCTCGCCCGGCTTCCTCGCGCAGACCATCGCGATGCCGACTCCACAGCGCGCCGCATGTCTGCGTTGTCACGCTCCGCTGCCGGAGCAAGCCGCCGACGGGGTGCAGGGCGTCTCGTGCGCCGGATGTCACGTGCGAGCGTGGACGCGACTCGGTCCGCCGAAGCTCGCGACGTCGCTGTTGCCGATTCCGGCGTATCCGCTCGTCACGCTGGCGAGCTACGAGCGCAGCGACTTCTGCTTGCCGTGTCACCAGTCGCCGCCGCGCACCGCCGCCGCCGGTAAGCCACTGCTCGATACCTATCGCGAGTGGCTCGAGAGCCCGTACATGCGGCGCGGCATGCAGTGCCAGCACTGTCACATGGCGAACCGCGAGCACGCGATGCTCGGCATTCACGATCCGCAGACGCTTCGCCAAGGCATCGAGCTCGCGGCGAGCGCGCACCGCAAGGACGGCACGGTCACCGTACTCGCCTCGCTGCGAAACATCGGTGCCGGGCACGCGCTACCGACGACGGCAACGCCCGTCGTGATCCTGCGGATCGAGCTCTACGACGCACGCGGCCGCGCGATCGAGGGCGCGCGGTCTGAGCTGCGGATCGGCCGTGACCTCGACGGTGACCTCGAGCGATCCGACACGCGCATCATGCCGGGGGAGCAGGCGACGCTCGCGCGCGCGTGGACCGCGGGCCGCGTGAGCGAAGCGGTAACCGCGAAGATCACGGTCGAGGTTCATCCCGATGCAGCCTTCGAACAGCCGTATGCGAAAGCGCTCGCGGGTCCGCTGCCGCAGGCGCAACGAGCGCTCTACGAGCAAGCATTGGCGAAAGGGCGTGCGTCGCACTATCTCGCCGAGCAACGCGAGGTCACGATCGCCAACCCGTAGCTGGATCGATCGTCCCGAACATGGAGTACGTGCGAGTCGTATCCCGATCGTCGATTTCCAAAGGCCAGCTCGAGCGCGCAGCCGGCGAGTCGTCTTACTCGTCGAGCAGTGTTACGCGGCCCGGCGCTAGCGGGCCGTGCGCTCGTCGATGATCTCGGCATCGTCGATGCTGTCGACGCCGTGATCGGGCCAGCCCTCGACGCGGCCGCGGACCGCGAGTACGTCCTCGGTGACGCTCGACCACACGAGCTCGAGCGTGCGCGGAACGTCACCGGAGGCCGGCTCTTGCTCGAGCAAGCGAACGCACGGGGCGAGGTCGCCGACGACGACAAACCCGATCCGATCGGCGGCGCGTTCGGTGGCGGCGAGCCAGTCGAGGGACGCGCGCGCGGGATCGATCTTGCGCTCGCGGAGCCGCACGCCGATCGCGTAGACCTTGTCGAGCTCGGCGGGATGGAGCGTGGTCCCGATCCACTTCGCCGTGTGGCTGGTCTTGTCGCCGGTCGTCACGAGCTCGATGATCTGGCCGAGGTCGCTCGCGCGCGGGCAGTAGAGGCGGGCGATCCGGTCGCCGCGCAGGTCGGCGAGCTGGCGCGCGATCGAGAACGCGAGCTCGCGCTCGTCGATCTGATTGTCGAGCGCGGCCCTGCCGATCACGAGCACGGGAACCAACGCGCCCTCGCGCACGCGCATCGTGATGCTGCACGCGCTGACGTGGTCGCGGTCTAGGAGCACCGCCGGTGCCGCGATCCCGAACACGCCGGCGACCTGCAAGATCGCATTCGCGATCGGCAGCGGGACATCCGGCAGCTTCGCGGGCAGCGGCTGCGGTGGGCGGAGCCGTGCGCGCTCCGCGGCAAACGCGGGTGCGACCATGCCGAACAACGCCGAGAGGTTGAGATCGACGTCGATCTTCGAGAGCGCGAGCCAGTCGTCGTTGGACAACGTGCGGCTCGCGCCGGCCGGAACGTTCGTGATCGCGCGGCTGAATAGCGCCTCGAGCTTCTCCTCGACGACGCGCATGCCGATGATCGACAAGGCTTCGTCGCACGCGCGCGCCTTCTCCGGCTGGCCGCTGCGGCGGTACAGCGTGCGCAACGCCTCGTACGACGGGATGCGGCGCTTGAACGTGCGAAGCAGCACCTGGTGGTGGTGGATCGCCGTGGCGTCGTGCTTCGGATCGGCGTCGACGTAGAGCTCGGTCAGGCGCTGGCGGCGATCGACGTTATCCGGATCGAGCGTCAGGGCGACCTCGAAGGCGGTGATCGCGTCGTCGCGCCGATTGAGCTCGATGCATAGATCGCCGAGGCGGTCCCACAAGCGCAGGCGTTCGCCGCGGCGACCCTCGTCGGTCTTCACGTGACCGAGCCGGCGATAGTAGAACGCGGCGAGCGCGGCGCTGTTCGTCTCGACCTCGAGCATCGCTTCGAGCTCGTCGGCGGCGGTGAACAGCATCGGATCGTCCTCGAGCGCCTGCTCGAAGAGCGCCATCGATTCGGGATGGCGATCGAGCTCGTCGCGGGCGATCATCGCGGCGAGGTTGCGATAACGCGCGCGGACTTTCGGATCCTGCTCGGTATCGATCAGGCGCTGCACGAGGTCGAAGCTGTAGCTCCAGTCACCCTCGTCGGCGACGAGTCCCAAGAACTTCGTGAGCAGCAGGTGATCGGTCGCGCGATGAGCGAGTGCCTCGCGGTACATCTCGCGCGCGGTCGCGCGATCACCCATCGCGGCATAGCGATCGCCGAGCGCCGCGAACCGAGCGCCTTTTTCATCGGGCGGCGCGATGTTCGCGAGCGCGAGCTGATCGGCGAGCACGGTGTCCGGATCTGCGACGCCGAGCTCGGTGCGCAGGAGCAACGCCGGCCGGTGATCCGGCGACAGCGCGAGCGTCACCGCCGCGTGCTTCGCCGCACCTTCCATGTCGCCGAGCTCGCGAGCGCAACGCGCGACGCGATAGTGCAGCTCGACCGACATCTCGGTCTCGAGGAGATCTTCGTGGTCATCGAGCAGGCCCTCGATCAGGTCGCGCGCGCCGGCCCACTCTTGATTCTCGAACAAGACGTCGGCGAGCTCGCGCCGGACCGTCGGATCGTGGCGATCGAGGTCGAAGGCGCGCGCGAGCGCGTCTCGCGACGTCGCCGCATCTCCGAGCTGCGCGGCGACCTTGCTGCGCTGGATGTAGTACGTGCGCAGCCGGCCCGGCTCTTGAGTCGTCTTGCACAGCTCGTCGAGAATCGGCGCGAGCTCGACGAGCGAGCCCAGGTCCCAGCACAGCTCGACGAGCGCGACGGCCGCCTTCACGTTCGCCGGATCGGCGTCGCGCGCCTGTCGGTACAGCGATTTCGCCCAGTCGGTGTCGCCGATCGCGACGCAATAATCCGCGGCATCGACGAGCCAACGCGCCTTCTCGGCCACAAGCGCCGGCCGCTCGGCCGCATCGACGAGGAGCGCGATGCACGCCGACAGCTCGCCGCGGTCTCGCAACAGCACCGCGAGGCCATCGACCGCGGGCGCGAGATCGGGGTCATCCGCGCGCGCCTGCTCGAACAGGCTCTGCGCCTTGTTGTACTCGTGGAGCCGCGCGATATCGGCCGCGCGAAACAAGACGCTCGCGCGCTTCTTCGGATCGGTGACCAGCCGGCTCAGCCGCTCGAGCGCCGCGAGGGCCTCTCCATCGGATCCGCCGACCCGGGTGACCAGGCGCGCGATCGATTCGAGCACATCGGGATGATCCGGCTCGAGTCGATCCGCTTCGCGAAACGCGTCGAGCGCTTCCTCGTCATCGCCGAGCTCTCGCTCGTGAATCACGGCGATCTCGCGAATCAGCTCGGCGCGATCCTTGTCGTCGACGTGCACCGCGCGCCGCCCGAGTAGATCGATCAGCACCGCCCATTCGCGCGTGCTGCGATAGAACAGCTCGAGTGCGTCGTGTGCGGGCTCGTCGGCGGGCGCCACCGCGAGCACCCGCTCGAGACAATCCGCGGCCCGATACGAATCGCCGATCTGCGTGTACGCGGCGGCGATGTCCTTGAGGCGCTGAAGGCTCGCATCCGCGGTGATATCGATGAGACCGAGCATCGAATCGAGCGGCAGCTCCGCCCACCGCTGCGTGACGCGTGCGAGACGCAACAGCGGATCGAGGTCCGACGCGTCGGGAGCCTCCGCGAATGCGGCGAGCCACACGACGAGCGCGCGATCGGCATCGCCACGCTCTTTCTCGAGGTTGTCCGCGAGGTCGCGCAAGATGTCGGCGCGCTCGTTCGCCTCTTCGCTCGCCTCGGCCCGCGCGAGGTGCAGATTGACGAAGTTGAGGCCCTCGGTATCCATCCGAGCATTCGCGATCTTCGCGGTCGCGCGCTCGAGGGCGGCTCGCAGCCGCTTCGGATCGAGATCGGGAAACTCTTCGAGCAGTGCTTTGATCAGCACGTCGATCGAGCCGAACCCGGCCGTGATCCCCCGCATGAGGCGTCAGTATAGCGGGGGTCGCGTCAGCAGGCTTCGATGCCGAGCCACAAAGGACTGCCGGCGTTACGCGCGCGTGCCCGCCCGGCCTCGATCCGGTTCTTGGCGACATCCGTCGCGAGACGGCCGATGATCGCGCGGCCATCGACGTGGGCGGCGCGCGCCGTCGCCGCGGCATCCGGCGCAGACAGCGCGAACACGTCACGCAGGATCTCGACGACCAGATCGAACGTCGTGTAGTCGTCGTTGCGCAACACGACGTGGACATACAGCGCGTCGGCGATCGGCGCAGGCTCGACCATGCCGTGAACGAGCACGAACAGCACCGCGAGGGGGGACGAGACGAGCTTCGCGGCTTCGGTGTCGATCAAGAATCGCCAGAGATCGCTGATCGTCGTGCGGCGCGCGAGGTGTTGCGCGACCACACTCGCCCGCGCGATCGCGAGGTTCGCCGCGTGCGGATCGGTGTGTGGCCCGAGGCCATCGAGCGCAACGTGGACGTTCGCCTCGATCGCTTCGGCATCGCCGCCGAGCTTGGCGATCGCGCCGGTGAACGTCTCGTCCTGGAGGAGGCCGTACAACAGGTGAACCGGTGACACGGCCTGGTTGCGAGTGCGCGCCTCGTGCATCGCGACGCCGATCGCGATCTCGACACTCGGATCGAGCGTCTTCAAGAACGCCTTGTGCCGTCGCTCGTACCGCCTCCGCTCGAACGACGGCAGCGAGAACAGCGCGCTGATCCCCGCCGTGGCGAGCAAGAGCTCCAGGACTTCCACGATCACAGGCTGCCTCCCGCGCGGCCCGTTGTCACGTGGTCACTTGCCGCCGGCGAGCATCTTGACGAGCTCGTAGAGGTACTGCTGTTCGGTTTCAAACGCTTTGACGGACACGCGTTCGTCTTTGCCGTGAGCGCGGACGTCGAACATGTAGCCCGCCGCAACGAGCCGTGCGGCCATCGCCTGCGCTGCTTTGTGCGTATCGCCGGTCGACTGTGTCGTGTTGATCTCGACGAGCTCTTGGTAAATGTCGCGCGCGAGCTGGTGTCGCTCGGCCGTAGGATCCGGTGCCGCGGCGGCAGGCGCGCAACCGAGGACGATCGCGAGAGGCAGAACGCGTAGTGACATGGTCGCGAGAGTACGCCGAGCCAAGTACACCCGCCGAGATCGTCCGGGTGACGTGACGCAAGCTCGTGCAATCGCTTGCGCCGAATTTGGCTGAATGCAACCCCGTCACGGGCGTGAGCGCTCATCGTGCCTTGGCGCCCCAACTATCGGGATGTATTGGACAAATTGCAGAAGCCAAGTAAAACCTACGAGTGCTCGGCAGTCATATCGGTCAATACAAGATCGTCCGCCAGATCGGCGCGGGCGGCATGGGCCATGTGTTCCTCGGAGAGCACACGCTCCTCGGGCGACGCGCGGCGATCAAGACGCTGCTGCCGACGCTGTCGGTGAATCGCGAGATCGCCGAGCGGTTCTTCAACGAAGCGCGCGCGACCTCGTCGATCTCTGATCCGGGCGTGATCCAGATCTTCGACTTCGGCTATCACGTCGATGGCACCGCGTACATCGTGATGGAGCTGCTCGAGGGCGAGGCGCTGTCGGCGCGAATCGAGCGGCTCGGCAAGTTGCCGATCGCGGATGCGCTGCGGATCGCTCGCCAAGGCGCCGCGTCGCTGTCGGCCGCGCACGCGCACCACATCGTGCACCGCGACCTCAAGCCCGAAAATATCTTCCTCGTTCACGACGGCGAGGCGCGCGGCGGCGAGCGCACGAAGATCCTCGATTTCGGGATCTGCAAGGTCACCGGCGGCACCGACGCGACGCTCACCGAAGCGGGCGCGATGATCGGAACGCCTGTCTATATGTCTCCCGAGCAGTGCCGAGGCTCGGATGATGTCGATCATCGATCGGACATCTACGCGTTCGGCTGCCTGATGTTTCATATGCTGGCAGGACGCCCGCCGTTCATGGGCAACTCCTCGGGCGAGCTGATCGTCGCGCACCTGCGCGAACAGCCACCGCTCGCCAGCTCGTTCGCGCCGGAGATACCGCCGGAGCTCGACGCGCTCCTCGGTCGTTGTCTCGCGAAGACCGCCGATCAGCGGTTCCAGTCGATGACCGAGCTGCAGGCCGCAATCGAAGAGCTCGCTGCCAAGCTCCCCGCAACCGAAGCGGTGCCGGCCGCGCAACCGGCGCTGCTGCTCGGGCAAGGCTTTCGCTCGGTCTACGCCGGAAACCTCGCCAGTCCAGCGCCGACCGGCAGCCCTGCACCGATTCGAACCGGAGCCGCGGCGAACGAGGACTACGCATCGCGGATCAAGTTCGGCACTCCGTCGCCGGGCCGCGATGATGACGAGCTCGAGCCTCGACCGAAGCGCTCGGGGTTGCGAGCGCTGCTGACGATCTCGCTGGTCGTGGGCTTGATCGGCGGCCTCGCCGCGACGTCGGTTCTCCTCGGTAGTGATGACGCCGCAGCCGAGGCGAAGCCGAAGCTCGCTTCGACGCGGCAACCGGTCACCGATCCAGGATCTGCGGCAGCGTTGCCAGCGCCGGCAAGCGCGACCGAGCCGCCGGCGTCCGCGCCGAGCGCTACGGAGTCAGCACCTGTCTCGGCAGCGCCCACTCGGCAAGAAACGCCGAGCGAGGATACGGCCTCTCGAGCGCCAAGCCCGCCGGCAGCGGCTCCAGCCACCTCAGAACAACTGGCACACGGATCGCAACCCGACGCAGGACACCCAGCAACTCTCACCGTGAAGAAACCGGCGGCGAAGGCTCGGCCGCATCCGCCTGCTCGCAAACCCAAGACTGTTGCTGGCTCTCCGGTCGAGGATCTCTATGACACTCGTTGATCGTGTTGCATTACTCGTCGCCTCCGTCTTGATCATTCATCCCCACACCGCCCGCGCCCAGTCCGCGGAGGCCGAGGTGTTGTTCCGGGACGGCCGCACGCTGATCAAGCAGGGCAAGCTGTCGGCGGGCTGCGACAAGCTCGACGCGAGCGCGAAGCTCGAGAGCAGTGTCGGCACGTATTTGAACCTCGGCGACTGTCGAGAGAAGCAAGGTCAGCTCGCCAGCGCATGGGCTGCGTTTCGCAAGGCCGAAGCCATCGCCAAGCGCGCCGGCAACGACGAGAAGCGACAGAGCGAAGCCGGCAAGCGCGCGTTCAAGCTCGAGCCGCAGCTCTCGACGCTCGAGATCGATGTCTCGCACGCGGTCGACGGGCTCGCGATCAGGCGCAACGGAGTGACGCTCGACGCCGCGACCTGGAACACTGCGCTACCGCTCGACCCCGGAAGTTACGTGATCATCGCCGATGCTCCGGGTTACTCGCCGTGGAGCACGACGGTCGAGCTCACCTCCAAGAACCGGCGGCAGGTCATCAGCGTGCCGGCGCTCGAGCACACGCAGGTCGTGCGCGCGCCGGAGCCGCCGCCGGCGGCGGCACCACCACCACCGACCACGATCATCACGCCGCCGCCGCCGCCGATTGCACCGGTCGAGCTCGTCACGATGCGGCACTCGCGCACGTGGTCGGGGACGCGGAAGGTCTCGGCGCTGTTTGCGATCGTCGGCGCGGGTGCGATCGGTACCGGCATCTACTTCGGCCTTCAGGCGCAAGATCAACAGGACCAAGCGAATCAGCGCTGTCCGCTCACGGTGTGTGCGGACTCCGAAGGGCTGCGCCTCAACAATGCAGCGAAGACCTCCGCGACCCGCGCGAACATCCTGTACGCGGCCGGTGGCGCCGCGGTCGCCGCCGCCGTCGTGATGTGGTTGGTCGGCGCGCCGTCGGACGAGATCGTCGTCCGGCCGACGATGAGCGATCACCAGGTCGGCCTGTCGCTCGCAGGAGGATTCTAGGATGCGTCGGGTTTTCGCGCTCGCCGTCGTCACCGCATGCAAGGTCGCGGACAAGCATGCGCCGTCGGATGACGGCGGCCTCGATGCCGGCTCGATCGATGCCTCCACGGCGGAGCTCGAGACCACGATCGATGACGGTCCGGACGCGTTCAGCAATCAGGGGCAAGTCACGTTCCGGTTCTCTTCGAACGTGCCGACCGCGCACTTCGAATGCCGGATCGACAACGAGACCGCGCAGCCGTGCGAGTCGCCGTACTCGCGAACGCTCGGTGATGGGCCGCACAGCTTCTCGGTGCGCGCCGTCGATGGTGCAGGCGGCGGCGATCAGACACCGGCGGAGCGCCTGTGGACGATCGATACGGTCGCGCCGAATACGACGCTGACGAAGGGTCCACCGACCGCCGACAACAGCGTGATGGCCGAGTTCGAGTTCCGCTCGAACGAGATGAACGTGACGTTCGACTGCTCGCTCGATAACGCCGGTTACTTGCCGTGTACGAGCGGCGGCACGTTCGGGCCGGTCGGTGATGGTGCGCACTCGTTCGCGGTGCGCGCGACCGATCGCGCGGGCAACAGCGATGCCTCGCCCGCGGTGTACGCATGGTCGGTCGACACGAGCACGCCGGACACGCAGATCGTCAGCGGTCCGCCGGCGGCGAGCCCGACGACCACCGCGATGTTCACGTTCGTGTCGCCCGACGCCGGTGGCGGTGCGACGTTTCAGTGCTCGCTCGACAACAGCGGGTTCGCGGCGTGCACGTCCCCGTACACGGTCGGTCCGGTCACCGAGGCGCAGCACACGTTCGCGGTGCGCGTGCGCGATGCCGTCGGCAACCTCGATCCAACGCCGGCGACCCGCACGTGGGTCGTCGATCTGACGCCACCGGAGACGACGATCCTGTCGGGACCGACCGGCACGGTGCCGATCGCGAGTGCGAACATCACGTTCTCGTCGAATGAAACCAACGTGACGTTCGCGTGCAGCCTCGACGGCGCGCCGTTCGCCGCGTGCACATCTCCCGCGAGCTTCAGCACGCTCGCGCAAGGCGCGCACTCGTTCGCCGTGCGCGCGACCGACGCCGCGGGTCACGACGACCCGACGCCGGCATCGCGGGCGTGGACCGTCGACACCGTCGCACCGGACGTGATGATCACCGCCGGTCCCGCGAACGGCAGCACGAGTGGCCCGCGCGTCAGCTTCGCGTTCACCGCGAGCGAAGGCGTGATCGCATGCAGCTTCGATAGCGCGGCGTTCGCGCCATGCGCGAGCCCGATCGCGGTGAACCTGCCGGCGGGCGCGCATCAGTTCGCGGTTCGCGCCACCGATGCGGCGAACAACTCGACGACAGCGACGCGGTCGTGGACCGTCGCCTGCGCTGCACCCGATCCGTCCGGCGCCGCGGGCCTTCTGCACCTCGACGATACGGGCCAGACGCTCGCGAACGCGGTCACCGGCGGTGCGGCAGCGACGCTCGGAGATACGACCGCCGTCGAGCCGACCGATCCGGCACCGCTCGCATCAGCGCGCTTCGGCGGTGGCCTATCGTTCACATCGACCGACAGCGATCACGTGAGCTGGCCGACCGCGCTCGCCGCGATGCCGAACCTGACGCTCGAGCTGTGGGCCAAGCCTTCTGCGATGGCGGGCGCGCGGGACCTCGTGACCAACTCGGATGGCCGGATCGCGGTGCGCGTCACCGCCGACAGCCCGACCACCGTGCACTTTTCGATCACGATCGTCGAAGGCGGCATGGGCGGTCAGACCCGCACCGTGACCTCCGCGTCGGTCGCGGCAAACACGTGGCACCACGTGCTTGCATCACTTCAAGAGCCGAGCGTTCGGCTGTGGGTCGACGGCGTGCGTACCGAGCTCGCCAACGTGCATCCGAGCACGTCACCTGCCCTCGACGAGCTTCGTCTCGGCGGCACCGGGGCCACCGCGTACAGCGGCGCCCTCGACGAAGTCTGGCTCGCGCAAACCGCGATCACGACCGACGACGCCGCGCTCGCGCGCTACTGCCCGCTCTGAAGCTACGCCGGCCCAGCGGTTCCACGACTTGCCGGCGTTTGTTCGACCGATCGCGTGCCCGGCTGCGCTAGGATGCGCGCCCATGGTGGCGGTCGCTGATCGATTGGTCGAGGAATCCCCGTACGAGGCGAGCATCCGCGCGGCGCTCGCCGTGCTCGATGTCGAGAAGCTGACGCGCGAGTTCGTCGAACAAGGCGAATGGATCTTCATTCCGCAGCTGCTGCCGATGTCGCTCGTCGATCAGATGGCGGCCGAGGTGCGCAGCTTCTCGGACGCCGAGATCCATCGCGTGCGCGTGCCCTTCGTGCGCAAGGCCGGCACCGTCGGGCAGGTCGCGATCGCACGCAAGGCCCCGCTGCTCAGTGCGCTGCACCGCTCGCCGAGCCTGCTCGCGTTTACGAGCAAGCTGTCGAGCCAGACGCTCACGATCAAGAACGCCAGGGATGCCCACGCGGCGGCGCTCTATGTCTATCGCCGGCGCGGCGATCACATCGGCTTTCATTACGACGATTGCGGTTGCGAGGACGCGGCGTCCTACACCGGCACGTTCGGCGTGATCAACGACACCAAGACCAGCCGCGTCGAGTTCCAGATGTTCAAGAACGACAAGACGCGCCCCATGCTCGAGCGGTCGATCAATACGACGCCGGGCTCGTTCGTGTTTTTCTGCGGCTCCAAGGCGTTTCACCGCGTCACGCCACTCGGTGCAAACGAAGACCGCGTCGCGTATTCGTTTGCCTACGTGCGCGAGGGCAAGCGCCTGCGAGGGTTCCGCCGGTTCACCGAGAACATCAGCGACGCCATCCTGTATTTCGGCCCCAAGGCGATCTTTCAGAAGAACTATCGCTAGTCGAAACGGCGCAGCAGGGGCCACAGCGCGTGAAGAGACCCGCGCGCGCCGCGGCAGTGATAGATCCTCCGCGGAAAGTCGAAGCGGTTATCGAGGCCAAAGGGTCCCTGCACGCTGCCGACCACCGTGACCTCGCGATACCGCCCTTGCAGGATCTCGAGCGAATAGCCGATCGCGATCAGATCGTCGGGATCCGGCGCCTCCGCCGTCCACAGGTAGTAGCTATTTGCGCCGCTGATCACCGCCGGCAAGCGGAGCTCGGGCCCGAATGCCTCGACCGCGGCGGCCGTCCCGTAGCTGTCGGTGAGGATCGCGGTCGCATGTGCATCGCGATCCGCCGTCGAGATCTGCCGTGCGACGCCTCGCCAGTCCGCGAACTGGACGAATTCGGCATTCGTGCGATACAGCCCGAGCTCGTAGGCGGTCTGCGCGGGCAACACCGGCAACGTCGCGACGATCGCGATCACGCCGCCGGTCGCCCAGGCCGTGCACACGAGCCACCACCGCCGCACCTTGACCGCGACCGCGATCGATCCGATCGCGATGAGGCCCGGGTAGATCGGCGCGAGGTAGTACGGCTTGCCGTGCTGCACGATCAGGACCGCGACCACCACGACCACCATCACGGCGAACGTCGGATGCGCGCGTAGCGCCGGTCGAAGACCGCAGCACGCGACCGCAAACGACAAAGGCCCGATGATGATCGGCTGCTGGTAGAACAGCGCCGCGAGCGATTCCGACTGTGCGCGCGCGGCGTGATGGTCGCGCAGGAAGGTCAGCGCCGGGAAGCCGTGCGCGGCTTGCCAGTCGAGGTTCGGCAGCCAGATCGCGAGCGCGATCGCCGCCGCCGCATACGGCCATGGCGTTCGCAGCTGATCGCGCGCGGTCGCGACCAGGCCCACGCCGAGCGCCAGCCCGAACATCAAGATCGTGTACTTCGCGAGCAGGCCGATCCCGAGGACGATGCCGAGCACGAGCCACCGGCGCGGTGTCGCCGGTACGAGCACGAAGTAACTCGCCGCGGCCCATACGAGCTGGTCGAGTGCGTTCGTCGTGTTGACGCCGCTCGAATAGATGAACGCGGGGGCGATCGCGACCGAGCCCATCGCGAGCAGTTGCGCGTGGCGGCTACCGCCGAGCGCCTTCGTGATCGTGCCGGTGATCCACACGACGACGGCACCGGCGAATGCCGCGAACAGCCGCTGCGTCACCGGCGATTCGCCGAACACGAGCGCGAGCACGTTGGAGATCGCGGGTGTCAGCGGTGCGTGATCGACCGACCCCCACTCGAGGTGACGTCCGCATGCGAGCAGGTAGAGCTCGTCGCGGTGGTAGCCGTAGAGGCCG
Organism: Myxococcales bacterium; assembly: GCA_028287115.1. Taxonomy (GTDB): domain Bacteria; phylum Myxococcota_A; class Polyangia; order Haliangiales; family Haliangiaceae; genus JABFXX01. The sequence goes on along the minus strand of JAQBQF010000240.1, from coordinate 36,811 downwards.
ATGATCGCGAGGTGCAGCGCGAAGACGCACAGCGCGAACACGACCCGGCTGCGGTCGCGTTCGATCACGTCAGCGTGTCGCGTAGATGTTGCAGCACCGGTACTCGTCGTCGTCGTCGCAGTCGCGCTCGCCGATCGTGACCGTCAGCCCGTGCTCCTCGAGGAGGTGCGTGATCGCGGGGAGGTCGCGCTTGCGATCGTGGATCTCGGCGACGACCTGCTGGATCCGCGGCCAATGTTCTGCGCGAAGGCCTCGCAAGGCTTCGAGCTCGCTGCCTTCGATGTCGAGCTTGAGAAGCGCGATCGTCTCGAGCTTGTAGTGATCGATCAGCTCCGACAGCGTGCGTCGCTCGCAGCGGACGCGCTCGCGCTTCGCACGCAAGAATCGAGCAGCGACGCCGTAGACGGCGCGCGGGACGAGCTTCGCGACCATGCCGAACCGCTTGTCCTTGTGCGCGATGCCCTGGATCACGTCGACCCATTGCTCGTCGTCGGGGACATCGACGATCCGCGAGGTGCCGGGCACCCGCGGGAAGTACTCGATCTCCACCGCACCAGACGTATCGCCGATCGCCCACGGGACGATCGTCGCGGCCTTGTCGAGGTTCTTCTCGAGCGTCGCGCGGATCTGTGGGATCGGCTCGACGCAGTACAGCGCGACGTCGCCGCGGCACTTCTGCGTGACGCGCACGCCGAACAGCCCGATGTTCGCACCGACGTCGAGCACCGTGTCGCCGGGCGCGACTGCGATGCCGTGTGCGAAGTAGCCGAGCACGTCGCGATCGATCACCTTCGCCTCGAACGGCTGCAGGCAGTACACGCGCGTTCCGTCGTCGAGCACCGTTCTCATTTGATCCTCCACAGCTGGCGCCGAAATGGGGAAGCGATCTGACCGAGGTACCCGGTCGGGTACGCGCTGGCGCCCGAGAGCCCGGTGTCGGCAGGTGGCAGCCTATCCGATGGCAAGGCGTACGTACCGAACACGATGTCCCAAACGATCAGCACGCCGCCGTAGTTCGCGTCGGCCTCGTGGCGCTCGCGTGAATGATGCCAGCGGTGTGCCTCGGAGAGGCTCAAGATCCAGTTGAGCACGCCGACTCGCAGATCGATGTTCGCGTGCTGCAGCGTCAGGTGCATCCCGGAGAATGCGGTGAACACGAGCAGCGCGGTCTCGGGCGCACCGAGGAACAGTAGCGGCAACAGCGTCAGGCCGTCGAGGATCGACTCGAACGGATGGACGCGCGCCTGATTGAGCCAGTACACGCGCGGCGCGCTGTGATGGACCGCGTGCAGCCGCCACAAGATCGGCAGACGGTGATGGGCGCGATGCACCCAGTAGCCGAAGAAGCTCTGGATCACGGTGATCAGGACGACCTGCGCCCAGAGCGGCCAGCTCGTCGGCCAGATCGCGATGCCCGTCGGGCCGACGAGCGCGACGAAGCCCACCGTGATCGCCCACCTCACGCCGGTGACGATGTTCGAGGTGATCGCGAGGTGCGCGATATCCGTGCGCATGTCCCCGTGCGATCGCAGCCACTCGCGCCGGAACGGTAGGGCGTACTCGAGGGCGATCACGAGGATCACGGCGGCGGTCTGGATGATCGCGACGGACCAGAACGTCGAATATCCGCGATCGAGCGCGACGACCATCGCCCACGCCGCGCCGAGCGTCAGCACGGGGTACAGGAGCCATGACAGCCGCCTCACGACAGCTAGATACCGCCGTCGGCCAGGATCGTCGCGCCATTCATGTACGTATTCCGCGACGACAGCAGCAAGGCCGCGAGCTCGGCGACCTCCGCGCATGTGCCGGTGCGGCCGAGCGCGCAGTTCGCCTCGTAGTCGGCCTTGTTCGTAGCAGGAATATTATCGGCGACGCCTTCATCGAGCAGGCCCGGCGCGATCGCGTTGACGACGATCCCGTACTTGCCGATCTCCTTCGCGAGCGACTCGGTGAAGCCGCGCAGCGCCGCTTTCGCGGTGCAGTAGTGCACGGGTGCCTTGACCATCCGCACGCCCGCGAGCGAGCTGACGTTCAGGATCGTGCCGCGCTTGTGCTTGACCATCCCGCGCAAGCACGCCTGGGTCGTCAGGAACGCGCCCTTGACGTGGATGTCCATCATCCGATCCCAGTCTTCTTCTTCCATCAGCGCGAGCGGCAACACCTGACCGACGCCGGCGTTGTTGACGAGCGTATCGACCGGACCGACTTCCTCCTCGATCCGCCGCACCATCGAGCGCAGCCCGGCGCGATCCGTCACCGAGCACTTGTACGCGCGCGCGAAGCCGCCTGCGGTCTCGACGGCCGCGAGCGTCGCCTGGGCGTCGGCATCGTTCGACGAATAGTTGAACGCGACGCGTGCACCTTCACGGGTAAACGCCTTCACCATCGCACCGCCGAGCCCGCGCGAGCCGCCGGTGACCAGGATGATTCGCCCGGCAAGGAGCATCAGGTCACCACGCGAAGGTGCTTGCGGCCGTCTTCGGCGGCTTGCACGGCCCACTGCGGGCGAACGGTGTCGGGACCTTTGGCGGCGCCGCGATGAAACATGTTGAAGCCGCAGGCCGGCTTCACGCGGCCGTCGGCTTGCGGGTAGTGATGGCAGCACTTGCGCAGGCGCTCGAGATCGAAGTCGTGACGATCCATGTACGCGTGCATGAAGATCGACTTCGCGCGCTGCTCGCCGATCCGGATCTGCTCCTGCTGCGTCAGCTTGCGATCCGGGAACATGTCGCGGAGCGTGTCGCGCAACGCGGCGAGCACTTCATCACCGCGCTCGATCTCGTCGGAGCGCGCGAACGCGTCGTGGATCACGTCGAGCATCGCCGCGTGGACCTCGGCCGTCGCCGGCAGCGTCGCCGATGACTTCAGCAGATCGGTGTGCTTGCTGTAATCGACGAACCGGGGGAACGGCAGGTAGTCGCCGTTCGGCATCCGCAGCAAGTACGTCAGCGAGACGCACTGCGGGTGCGAGCAGGGCAGGGGATAGAAGTCATCTCGGCGGACGCGGCCGGCGCTCTGCGCATCGATCGCGTTGATCACGCCTGGGATCGTCATGCGATCGAGCGGGTTGTGCTCGAACACGCCACCGCCGTGGCCGGTGTGCGCGACCGGCTGAAAGTTCAGCGAGATCACGAAATCTTCTTTGAACAGCAGATCGACCGCTTGACCGATCTGATGATCGTTGACGCCCTTCACGGCGACGAAGATGATCTGCGTCGGGATCTGGAATTCGCGGAGCATCTCGAGCGCCGCGGTCTTGTCTTCCGTGAGATCTCGGCCGCGGACGACCGTGTGCGTCGCGGCATCGAAGCCATCGAGCTGCAGGCCGACGTACGTGCCGCGCTTCTTGAGCTCCGCCGCGAGCTTGCGATCCTTGCCTAGCCGGAGCCCGTTCGTGATCAGGAGGACGCGGCCGACTTCGGGTCGGTTCGCGTGATCGATCAGCTCCAGCAGCTGCGGGTGGCTCGTCGGCTCACCGCCGGAGATCGCGATCGACTCGCACTGTCCTTCGGCCTCGATCAGCCGATCGATGATCTGTTTGAACGTGTCGGGCGCCATGTGCCACGAGTACTGATTGTCGACGATGCACACCGGACACTCGAGGTTGCAGTGATCGGTGATCTCGATGATCGGCAGGCACGTGTGCTGCTCGTGATCGTTACACGTGCCGCAGTCGGTCGGGCAGCCGTGCTCGACCTCGCCGGAGAACTTGAACGGCTCGGTGCCACCGCGCGCGAACGCGTACGCGCGCACGTAATACGCCGCGTCTTCGCTGACGAGCGCGCGCGACGGGCCGCACTTGGCGCAGTTCTTCGTGAAGAACACCTGATTGTCGGCGATCACGACGTTCGCCTGGATCAGCGACAGACACGTAGGGCACGTCGAAGTGGTCTGCTTCCAGTGATGATCGCCCTTGTGACCGGCGGGAACCTCCGCGGCCGCCAGGAACTGCTGCAGATAACCGTCCGAGCTCGGATGCGTTGCGTGCTCGGTCGCGCCGCACTTCGGGCAGTGCACGAGCGTGACGACCGCGCCCTTGCGCATCACGACGCGGCCTTCGATCGGATCCCCGCAGCTCACGCACTGCGACGGCGCGTGATGCAAGAACGTGTGTGGTCGGTCTGGGCGCCTTGTCGACGCGGGCTCACAACAATCCACGGGTCCCTCCACCGCGCATCATGGACACCGTGGCGCACACGATCAAGCGACTGCCACTCTCTTCCTCGAAGTGCCGGTTGATCTACGAAACGCCGCCGCATATGGTGCACGCGCATGCGCGGGAATCGGATGGCGTGGATCCGTGGCGTCGGTGTGGTCTCGGCGCTCGGCCGCGATTGGCCGACGACCGCGCGCGCACTCGCACAAGGGCGATCGGGGATCGCGCCGATCACGCGCTTCGATGCCACAGGGATGCCTTGCGAGGTCGCGTCGGTGATCGACGAGAGCCCGGTCGGCGATCGGCGGGTGCAGCTCGCGAAGCTCGCGGTCGCGGAGGCGTGGCAGACCGCGCAGGTCGCCGGTGGTGCACGCGCCGGCGTCTTCGTCGGTGCGGAATCGGGGCTTGCGTGCTGGGCCGCGGCCTGGGACTTGTCGCGGGCCGGTGGTGCGAGCTCTCGACCCGAGAAGGAGCCAGCCGGCGAACGCCGTGCGCGGATCGATCGCGCCGCGTTCGCTTCACATCCCGAAGCGGCGATCGCGTGGGCAGATCCGCGCCGGACCTCGACGCCGGCGGTGGCATGGGCGATCGCGCAGCAAGTTGGCGCCGGCGGGCCGTGCCGCACGGTCGCGCTCGCGTGTGCATCGGGCGCTGCAGCCATCCTCGAAGCGGTCCGCGCGCTGCGTGCGGGTACCTGTGACACGGCGGTGTGCGTCGGCGTCGGCGCGGATGTCGACGCGCTGATGCTCGCGGCTTTTGGCCGGCTCGGCGCACTCTCGGCTCGCGGCCGCTCCGTGCCGTTCGATCTCGACCGCGACGGCTTTGTCCTCGGCGAGGGCGCGGCTGCGCTCGTCCTCTCGATCGATCGAGGCGATGCGACCGTATGCCTCGCGGGCGGGGCGCGCTCGCTCGACGGGGGCAGCCTGACCGCACCGGATCCCGATAGCGACGGTGCGCGGCGCGCGATCGCCGGTGCGATCGACGATGCAGGCGGACCCGCGATCGGCTACGTCGCCGCGCATGGCACGTCGACGCCGGCGGGCGACGCCGCGGAGGCCCTCGCGTTGCGCACGGTCCTCGGCGGCGATCTCGGCGGCGCGCGCGTCGGTGCGGTCAAGAGCGCGCTCGGGCACTGGATCGCCGGAGCCGGCACGCTAGGCGCGGTGTGCGCGTGGCACGCGGTCGCGCACGGCGAGCTGTTGCCGACGATCGGCGTCGACAGAATCGCCGACGATTGCGCGATGCCGCATGTCTTGAACGTCGCGGAACGTGCACGCGTCGACGCGGCGCTCGCGTGCTCGTTCGGGTTCGGCGGCGCGAACGCGTGCGTCGTCGTGACGAGGGCCGCGTGACGCGATCGCCGAGTCGCGAAGCGGTGGCTGGTGAGGAGCGCCGCGTGACGCATGCCTCGCGAGCGACGCCGTGGCCGGTTGCCGTGATCGGCGCCGGGTGCGCGAGTCCGGCGGGCTTCGAGCCTCGCGAGCTACGCGAGCTCCTCGCCGCGGGGAGCTCGCAACTGTCGCCATCTCGAGTGCTCGCCGAGACGCACCCCGGTGTCGTCGGTGGCGAGGTCCCGCCGATTCCGGCGTCTCACGAGGTCGGCGATCGCAAGCTTCATCGGTTGATGTCGCGCGGCGCACGCCTCGGCTCGATCGCCGCACGTGCCGCGCTCGACGCGAGCGGCTTGTCCGCAGAGGCACGCGAGCACGCGGGTTGGTTCTGCGGTGTTGGAACGTCGGGAAGTGCGCCGGACGAGATCGAAGCGGTCGTGCGCGCGTCCGTCGATGCGGCGCACGTGTGGAGCGAGCGCAAGATGTGCGAGCGCGGGCTCAAGGTGTTTCATCCGCTACGCACGTTCGCGCTGATGCCGAACATGACGCTGTGTCATTCGTCGATCGCGTTCGGCGTGCGCGGGCCGAGCGCCGCGATGTTCTCGCGCGGCGCGGGCACCGTGTTCGCGCTGGTCGAAGCGGCGTGGGCGATCGCCGACGGTGATTGCGCCGCCGCGATCGCGGGCGGTGCGGATACCGCGCTCGATTGTCTGACCTGGGCCGAGCTCGTGCGCGAAGGGCACGTCGCCGCGGGCCTGTTGCCCGGTGAAGGTGCCGGGGCGCTCGTGCTCGCGAAGACGGCAGCACAGCCGATCGCGTGGGTCACCGGCGCCGCGGTACGGAACGCGAACCATGATGTCGTGCGGGCGCTTCGCGACGTGCTCGACGAGGTCGGGGGTAGCGACACATACGTGCTCGCGGCGTGGGGCGCGGTTGCGGATGCCGCGCGCTCGCGCTTGGGTGGTGCGCGGGTGTTCGATCAGTGCGCTGCGATCGGCGATGCACTCGCCGCCGCGCCGGCGCTCGCCTGGTGCGCGGCCGTCGAGCTGATCCGCGCAGGGGCCGCGTCGGTGATCGCGATCTCGGCAGGGATCGACGGGCACATCACGGCGGTTCGGTTTGCGGCCGAGGCAGGTCCGCGGGTCGAGCCGTCCGATGTCTCGTTATCGAGCGCCAGTTCGGCTCCCGCGCGTCGTGGAGCATCGCGGCGCGCGGTGATCACGGGCGTCGGTGTCGTGTCCGGTCTCGGCGTTGGCTTTCGCGCGCTGCTCGACGGACTCGCCGCCGGGAACCGAGGAATTCGTCCGATCACCTGCTTCGATGCGACGTCGCTGGCAGCGCGCATCGCCGGCCAGGTTCCGATCGATGATCTCGATGCGGGCTGGCTCCTGGCAAACTTGCCGCCCGCATTCCATGCCGCCGCGGTGAAGTGGATCGAGCTCGGCGCGCTGCGCGATCGCAAGGTCGGGTTTGCGCTGGTCGCCGCGGCCGAGGCGTGGCGTCACGCCGGTCACGATCGCATGGAGATGCGAGCGATTCCGCTCGTGCTCGCATCGGGGCTCGAGCGTGCGCTGATCCAGGACTTCGCGCCGGTGATGCAAGCCGGCAAGATCGACTGGGCGCAGGATGCGAGGCGCGGCTCGCCGGCGATTCGCAATCGCGCGTCGGTCGATCTCGCGGCTCGCGCCGTCGCCGATGTCCTCGGGCTCGGCGAGATCGCGGTCCATGTCTCGGCGTGTGCCGCGGGTGCGCTGTCGGTAGCTCACGGTGCGGCGCTCGTCGAGCGCGGAGCAGACATCGCGATCTGCGGCGCGAGCGACTCGATGCTGGATCCGATCGGCGTCGGTGGGATGATCACGCTCGGCACGACGTCCCCGCGCACCACCGATCTCGATGGCTGCCGCCCGTTCGACCGGCGGCGTGACGGCCTGGTGCTCGGCGAAGGCGCCGCGGTGTTCGTCGTCGAGGACGAGGCGCGTGCGCGATCTCGCGGTGCGCGTCCCCTCGCGCGCGTGCTCGGATGGGGCGCGAGCCAGGACGCGTACAGGCCTTCGGCGCCGAACCCCGATGGCGTGTATTCGGCGATCGCGATGCGGCGTGCCCTGGAGCGCGCACATGTCACGCCGGCGGACCTCGGCTACATCAACGCGCACGGCACCGGAACGCCGCTCAACGACGTCGCGGAGATCCGTGCGATCCGCCGCGCCCTCGGCGACGCCGCGGAACGCGTGCCGATCTCCTCGGTGAAGGGCGCGCTCGGGCATCTGATGGCCGCGTCCGGATCGATCGAGGTCGCCGCGTCGCTGCTCGCATTCGAGCACGACTTGTTGCCGGGCACCGCGAACCATCGCGAGCGCGATCCGGAATGCGACCTCGACGTGATCGGCGAGACTCCGCGCGAGGCTCGCGTCGACACGATCATGTCGAGCTCGTTCGGTTTCGGCGGCCAGAACTCGGTCGTCGTGCTCGGGAGGCCCGCGTGAGGCTCGCAGCGCGGTCACGGCTTCGAACGAGGTCATGGTGATCGTCCTGCGTACGGCTGTGCTGACGCCGTTTGGCGATCTCGGCGCCACACTCACGGCGATCGCGAATCGCACGGGCTCCGGTGTTCGCGATCCAGAGACCGGGCTCGTCACCGCTCGGCTGACGGCGAAACCTGCCGCCATGCGTCACGCGCGCCTCGTCGGTCCGATGCCCGCGCTGGCCCTCGACGTAGCGCGGAGCGTGGCGAGCGATCTGCCGCGTGGATCGCGCACCGGTGTGTTCGTCGCGACCGGTGGACTGCGAGCGCATTGGGACGAGCTGGCGCCTGCGATGGCCGAGCAGGTCCAAGACGGCGCGCTTGCCTGGGCGCGTGGGCTCTCGCGCATGCACCCGCTCTGGATGCTGCGTTATCTGTCGAATGCCGCGCACGCGATCATCGCGGCCGAGCTCGGTGCGCTCGGTGATGGAGCGACGTTTGCGGGCGCGGCGTCGGCCGCGAGCGCGCTGGTGGCCGCGCAAGCTGCGTTCGACGCAGAGACGATCGATCACGCGATCGTCGTCGCGCTCGACGACGTGACCGCCGACGAGGTCGCGATCGAGCTCGCATCGCGCAATTCCAGAATCGTCGCTGGCGCGGGCGTCGCGGCACTCGTGTTGGCGCGCGATCCTGCGGCCGAAGCTCGCCTGCACGTGGTTGCGGTCGACGGGGTCGACCCCGAACACGCGGAGCCCTCTGCCGCCGCGATCGCCGCGGTACGGAATCGGCTCCCGAAATCGAGCTCCGCTGCGCCCGCTCGGGAGGTGTCGTTCGCGATGCACACGGGTTGGCTCGGTGCCGCGAGCTTGCTCGCAGATGCGATCGTCGCCGGTGAGCTCATGCTGCGCGGTTGGCCCGCTCACCTCGATCTCGGCGCACCGCTTGCCGTCACGGTGACTGCCGCGGCGTCGCCGGGCCAGATCGGCGTGCTCCGCGTCGAGGCCGGGGCGCGCGGCGCTCGCTTGGACGCCGACCTCGAGCGTGCGGCTTCGGCGAGGGCAACGTGAGCGATCGACCGATCGCGCTCGTCACCGGTGGCTCGCGCGGGATCGGCCGTGCGACCGCGCTCGAGCTCGCGCGCCGGGGATTTGCGGTCGCGGTCGGCTATCGCGCGCGCGGAGATGCGGCCGCGGAGGTCGTCGCTGCGATCGAGCACGCGGGTGGTCGCGCGACCGCGATCGCCGCGGACGTCTCGGATCCCGAAGCCGCGACGGCTCTCGTCAAACAGGCGACCGCGTGGGGCGATCGGCTCGACGTGCTCGTGTGCGCCGCCGGGATCACGCGCGACACCCTGCTCGGGGCGTCGACCGCGGCGGACTTCGACACCGTGCTCGCGACGAATCTTGGAGGTGTCGTCAATACCTGCCGCGCGGCGGTGCGCCCGATGATGAAGGCGAAGGCCGGCGCGATCGTCGCGCTGTCGTCGGTCGCCGCGCAGTTCCCCGGTCGGGGCCAGAGTAACTACGCAGCTTCCAAAGGCGCGGTCGAGTCGTTTGTCCGCGCGCTCGCGGTCGAGCTCGCGCCGCGCAACATTCGCGTCAACGCCGTTGCACCTGGTGTGATCGAGACGGAGATGACCGCCGAGATCGTCGCGCTCGCGCCCGACGAAGTGAAGCGGCGGATCTTGCTCGGCCGGCTCGGCTCGCCGGATGAGGTCGCGAAGGTGATCGGATTCCTCGCATCGAACGATGCAAGCTATGTCACGGGCCAGGTGTGGAACGTCGACGGAGGCTTCAAGCTCCCATGACCCTCCAGAGGAAACGCCAAGTCGCCACGACCCGTGACCGAAGGAGCGGAGCAGTACGCGTGTCCGATCAGGTCACGCGTCGGCGCCGAACGATCGCTTGTCACAGCGGAACCGCAAAGACGCAAAGCCGCAAAGGACCGAGCAAGGGCAGGGCGGTTGCAAGCGCGAGCAGATGGTCCGTCATTGTCTTGCGCTGTGCGCAGCGCCCGTGGAGGTCGATCAGATGCCGCTGAACGCCGACGCGATGCTCGAACATCTGCGTACGCGTCGAAGCGTGCGAGAGTTCGCGTCCACGCCCGTCGAGCGCCGCGTCCTCGGGCGACTTGTCACCGCTGCGATCACCGCTCCATCCGCGACAAATCGTCAGCCTTGGCGTTTCGTGGTCATTACGGATCCGGCTTCGCGGGAGAGGATTGCGAGCGCCGTACGCGTCGCAACAGAAGCGATCGATCGCATCGTGCGGACCGGCCCTCACGCCGCCGAGTGGGGCTCGTACGGCGACTTCTTCTGGCAGCCGCTCGCGTCGGCCGCCGCGATCATCGTGCCTGCGGTGCGCGAGCCGCCCGACATGCTCGCCGGCTTCTTGCGCTCGGCGGGCGCCGATCCGGAACGCTTTCAGCTGCCGTCGGCGATGAGCCCGGAGCGCTGTGCGCTCGGCGGTGCGGTGATGGCGCTGCAGCTCCAGGCGCATGCCGAAGGCCTCGGGACCGCTTGGATGGCAGGTCCGATGGTCGCGTGCGCCGAGGTCGAGGCAGCGTGTGGGATCTCGCGACCGTGGCAGATGGTCGGTGCGATCGCGGTCGGCTATCCGATCGCCGTTCCGGTGGCACCGCCGCGCAAGTCTCTCGAGGACGTGATTTTTTGGATCGAGGAAGGACAGTCATGATCGAACAACCCGAAGCGACGACCGAGCTCCTGGCAGTGGCCGCGCAGCCGATCGACGTGCACACCGGCGAGACCGTATGCGACGTGATCGCCGAAGCGCTCGGCCGGCCGCGCGCGCAAGTTCAGCTCACGTCGAACCTGTTCGATGATCTCGGCGCCGATTCTCTCGATCTGCTCGATCTGGTGTTTGCGCTCGAAGGCAAGTTCGACATCGAGATCACCCGCGGCGCACTCGAGCAAGCGGCGCGCGGCGACATGACGGCCGAGGAATTCGCACCCGGCGGATCGATCTCGGCGGCGGGACTCGAGCGGCTGCGCGCGCTGCTCCCCGAGTCGCGCGAGCGGATCAAGCCGGGGCTGCTTCCCCGCGAGATTCCGACGCTGTTCACGGTCGGGACGTTCGCGCGCATCGTGATCGCGAAACGCGCGGGCACCCGATGACCGAGGACCTGTCACAGCGCACCGCGGCGCTCGTGCGCGAACATCTCGCGATGCCGCGCGAACGCGTGCACTCGCTGACGACCACGAACCTCAACGGCAAGCTCGTCGAGTCGCTGAACCTGCTCGGCTACCTTCGCGATTTCGTGTCGGCCAGCGGGATGGAGCTCGTCGATGCCCACGGTCGCCGGTACCTCGATTTTCTCGCCGGCTATGGCTCGGTTCCGCTCGGGCACAATCATCCGGCAGTCGCGGCTGCTGTGCGCGCGGCGATCGATGCGGTCGTTCCGCACTTCATCTTGATGGCGCCCGAGGCACTCCCCGCTGCGCTCGCCGCGCGGATCGCTGCGATCTCACCACGCTCGTCGGCCCAACCGTCGGAGCTGTCGATGGCGTTCTTCATGTCGAGCGGATCGGAAGCCGTCGACGGCGCGTTGAAGCTCGCGCGCGCGGTGACCCGCCGCCCGCGATTCGTCGCGGCGCAGCGCGGCTATCACGGCGCGACGTTCGGTGCGATGGCGGTCACCGGCGATGCACGCCTCGAGGTGTTCGAGCCGCTGGGCGAGCGCACGCTCGTACCGTGGGGCGACGCTGCCCTGATCGAAGCCCAGCTGCAGAAGCGCGATGTCGCCGCCGTGATCCTCGAACCGATCCAGGCGGAGGGTGGCGTCAACCTGCCGCCGGCCGGTTATCTCGCGGAGGTTCAGCGGCTCTGCCGGCGCTATGGCACGTTGTTCATCCTCGACGAGGTGCAGACCGGGCTCGGGCGCACCGGGACGTGGTTCGCGTGCGAACGCGACGGCGTCGTGCCCGACGTGCTCGTGCTCGCGAAGGCGCTCTCGGGCGGGCTCGTGCCGATCAGCGCGTATGTCACGCGTCCGGATCTGTGGCGCAAGGCGTACGGCACGCTCGCAACGTGCGAGCTGCATTGCACGACGTACCGCGGCGGCCCGCTCGCGTGTGCCGCTGCGCTCGCGACGATCGAGGTGATCGAAGCGACCGGCCTCGTCGCCCGCGCCGACAAGCTTGGCGAGCAGCTCGGGACGCGCTTGCGCGCGGTGACCGCGGGCCATCCGCTGATCCGCGAGGTTCGCGGCCGCGGTCTCCTCTGGGGCATCGAGCTCGCGGCCTCCAAGGACGGCGTCGCCGCGGCCCTGATCGCGCAGTGGCTCGTCGTGGGCCTGCTCGAGCGCGGGATCGTCACCCAGGTCACGACCCTGTCGCCGACGGTGATCCGGGTCGAGCCGCCGCTGATCCTGGAGGAGGCGCACATCGAGCGGTTCTGCGACGCGCTTCGCGATGTGCTCGCGACCCACGCGACCGGCACGATCGCGAGCCTCGTCGGAGTCGGCAAGCACCTGATCAAGCAACGCCTCGACGCCGTCCTCGGGCGAGCGCCGTCATGACGCGCCAGAGTTACGCACGAAGAGGCGGTCGACTGCTGCTCGGGTTTGTCGCCAAGCGCCCGATCCACGCGATCGTGCAGGTCTCGAATCGGTGCAACCTGACCTGCGGGTTCTGCTCGTTCTGGGAGAATCCCGCGCGCCCCGCCGACGAGCTGACGACGGCCGACTTCGAGACGATCAGCGGCAAGCTCGCGGAGGCCGGATCGCTGATCGTCTCGATCGAAGGCGGCGAGCCGACGCTGCGGCCCGACATCGTCGAGATCGTCGGTGCGTTCGCGCGGTTTCATCATCCGATCATGTTCACGAATGGCCTGCGGATCACGCCCGAGCTCGCGCGCCGGCTATGGGATGCCGGCCTCGACACGTGTGGGGTCTCGATCGACTACCCGGATGCCCGCCACGACACCCATCGCGGCAAGGCCGGCACCTTCGAAGCGGCACGCCGCGCGCTCGACGTCTTGCGCGACACCGCGCCCCGCGGTGGCCGGCAGGTGTTCGTGATGTCCGTGCTGATGCACGACAACGCGAACGCGTTTCCCGAGCTCCTCGCATTGTCCGCGTCACACGGCGTCGGGCATCAGGTCACGATGATCTCGACCGGCGGCGCGGGGCGGCACACGCGCGCGCAGTGGATCCCTCACGCCGGCATCGGCAAGCGGCTGCTCGAGCTCAAGCAGCGGTTCCCGCACTTCATGACGTTCTCCGGCTACCTCGAGGGCATCGATGCCTATCTCGAGGGCACGACGCGTACGCCGTGCTGGGCCGGCGAGCGGTTCCTCAACATCGATCACCTCGGCGATGTGGCGCCGTGCATCGAGAAGCTCGAGCTGCGCGTCGGTAACCTGCTTCGCGATCCTTGGGCGGTCGTCAGCGCGCGGCTCGGCGCACTCGAGGAGCCGAAGACGTGCACCGACTGCTGGACGTCGTGTCGCGGCTTCGTCGAGGAGATGAGCGGCCCGCCGAACCTCCGCTCGTGGCGAGAATTCTTCGAGGACTTCACGAAGCAGCCAAAGGCGGCACGCACATGATGGAGCGATTTGCGGGACGCGTTGCAATTCGCATCGGCGACGTGATCGCGCCTCTGCCGGTCCCGGCACCGATCCAGAACGAGGTCGACGCGATGTGGCGGGCTGTGTTCGGCAGGCTCGATCTGCCGGCGCTTCGTGACCAGTTCTTTGCCGACGGCGAGTTCCTCATGCTCGACCGGCTGGTGCCCGCGGCCCTCGTCGAGCGCGCGCTGGCCGAGATCGACGACGCACGTCCCACACGCTCGAAGGTCCCGTTCGTGCGCGCGGCCCGGCACGTCGGCTGGCGGACGTTGCAGCGCATCGCTCCGATCTCGACCGCGCTCTACAAGTCATCCGTGTTCATCGATTGGATGACCGAGCTCGTCGGCCAGCCGATGCAGCTCAAGCATCCTTCGGACGATCACGCGTGCGCGACCTACGAATACGAGCGCGCCGGCGATCACATGCGCTTTCACTACGACACGTGCGGCTGCGACGATGGCGCTTCGTACTCGCAGCTGCTCTCGCTGCACGATCGTTCGACACAGCGGCTGGTGGTCGACCTCCACACCACCGACGGAAAGCCGATCGAGCGACGCACCCTCCAGACCTTGCCGGGCACGCTGACCCTGTTCTGCGGATCCAAGGTGTGGCACGCGGTCAGCCCGCTCGGCCGCCACGAGCGGCGCGTGATCCTGTCGATGTCGTACGCCACTGATCCGAGCATGACGCCGTGGCGTTGGCTGTACGAGAACGTCAAGGATGCGCTGCTCTACTTCGGGCCGCTGTCGCTGATCAAAGGGGATCGCTGATGCGCGTCGTCGTCACAGGTGCTTCGAGTGGAATCGGCGCGGAGATCGCGCGGCAGTATGCGGCGACCGGCGCGAGGGTCGCGTTGTTCGCCCGGCGGCGGCAGAAGCTCGAGGACATCGCCGCGGAGTGTCTCGCGCTCGGTGCTGCCGAGACATCCGTGCTCGAGGGTGACACGACGGACTTCGATCGCGTGCGCAGCGCGACCGCGACGATCGTCGACACGTGGGGCGGGGTCGATCGCGCGTTCCTGAACGCCGGCGGCTACGGTGTCTCGGACTCCGCCGAGATGCAGCGGGCGCGCGAGCTCGAATGGACGACCACGGGCTTCTCCGCGGCGGCGGCCGAGGCCGTGATGCGCGTCAACTACATCGGCGTCACCTACTGGCTCGAGACCCTGCTGCCGATCATGCGCGAGCAGCGCGCGGGCACGATCGCGGTCACCGGCGCCCAGACCGCCGATCGCGGGTTTCCAGCGCACGGACCGTACGCGGCGACCAAGGCCGCCTTGCGCGCGCTGTGCGATTCGCTGCGACCGGATGCCCTGCGCTACGGGATCACGCTCGCGTTGCTCGAGCCCGGCTGCGTCGAGTCCGAGCTGACCGAGAAGAACTGTTGTGACTCGATGCCGTTCCTCCAGCCGACCGCAAAGGCGGTGACGCAGTTCATCGCAGGGGTCGAGCACAAGCGCGCGGTCGTAAGATGGCCGGCGCATGCATCGCTATCGAGCAAGCTCGCGGCGAGCATCCCGCGCGCGATCTTCGATCGCTGGGCGATGCGCAAGCTACCGCGCGTCTAGGGAAGCGCGAGGCTTGGCCAGGCGCGGCCACATGTACTTCTCGCGAGGTAAGCGCTTGAGCGGTGACAGCAGCGCCTCGACGACGATCGGATGGACATGCGGATCGCTCGCGATGTTGCGGTGCGAGGACGTCTCGATCCACCACGGCCCGTCGGGACCTTGGTTCGGCGCCGCGGCCATCGTCGCTGCGGGGATCGTGCCGTCGCCGGGTGCGAACGCGAATCGATAACGCTCGAGATCGCCGGCGCGCTGATCGCACGGAAATACCAGCCGGCCGTCGGCGAGGACCGCACGTGCGGTGGTCGTCGGCGAGTGACGATCGGCGATCACGATCGAAGGCGGATGGTTCGACTCGGCGCTCGCGACCAGCTGATGCGTACGGCGGGCGCGCGCCAGATCGTCGGCGAGCCCATTTCGATCGTGGCCGACCAGGCCGAGCTCGCGCCAGGTCTTCGGATCGAGATGATCGAGCTCCAGGCTCGCGCCCACGCGGTCGACGAGGATCCGCTCGCCATCGTGCGGCAACATGTCGAACATCGCCGGGATCCCGCGGTTGAGCGGCTGCGGTGTGTTGCGGTAACCACCCCACACCATCGTGACGCCTTCTTGGAGGTAGTCGAGGCTGCTGATCGAACCGCGCAGCGGTGCACCCATGTAGATGACGCGGCTCACCGAGGCTGGGCCCGGCCCGAGCACCGGATCGGCGAACGCGTCGTTTGGATCGTCGCGCCAGCCGCCGGCGAGGAACGTCCGGATCACCGGACCGCCGCTGCACACGCCGACGAGATCGACGCGATCATCGGTCGTCCCTCGCACGCGAGCGACCAGCTCCGCGAGCTGGCGTGCGCTGTGCGTGTGCGGTTGCCGCCAGTCGTAGTCGAGGACGAACAGATCTTCGCCGAGCCGCGCCCCGTAGACCGCTTCGAGATAGCGAATGAACCCGCCGAACACGTCGCGCTGATAGAGGCCGGGCAGCAGCGTGAAGCCGTCGAGGATGCCGGCCGCCCGCACGGTGCGGAGCTCGCCCGGCGCAGGGCCGACGAACAACCTGTGCGTCGCGCCCCACATCGCGTGACCTCGGTCGTCGATCAGACGGATCCCGAGCATCGGCGGCACGACGATCACGGGGCAGCGCTTCGCATCGCGCGCACGGCGAGCGAGCTCGCGATGAACGTGGGCTCGCGTTCGCATCGATTCGATCACGCGATTGAAGAGCGGCCCGGTCACGCGGCGGACTCTAGCCCAAAAGCTCGCGCGCGATCCGGCAAACCCTCGACGAACCAGGCATGCACCGTGCCAGAGACGGCGTTGACGGCGTGGCCGATCGCCCGTCGCACCCCGGCGAAGCACGCTACAGTGCACGCGTGGGCCGGCTCGACGACATCATCGCGCGCAACAAGCGCCCGACGAAGTCGCGCGAGCGGTTAGCCGTGATGATCGGCTGCGGCTTGTTCCTGCTGCTGATCCTCGTGCTGATGGTGTTCACGGACCTCGGACGGCCGCCGGTCCCGCAAGGTCGCGAGGACGATCGCGGTCGCGTCCGCGAGATCTACATCCGGCGCGCCGCACCACGCGATGCGCGCTAGTACGTCAGCGAGACGCCGAGGCCGACGTTCGCGCCGGTGCGCGACAAGAGCGGCGTGAAGTCGGCATAGCTGTAATAGAACACGTCGAGCTTGAGCTCTCCCTCGACGTGATCGCTGAACCCGTAGGTCAGCTTGGTGCCGATCGTCTCGGACCACAGCGGCGACAGCTCGCGGTCGAAGGTGATGTACTTGGCGGCCGCAGTGTACGTGCTTTGATAGAAGCTCGCCGCGTTCTGCGTGTACAGACGATTGCGGAGCCGCAGCTCGACCCGCTTCGCGAGGTGAGCGAAGTAGCGCGCGCCGAACGTGTGGCTCGTGATCCCCCACGTGTCGAGATAGAACCGGTAGTCGCCCTGGACCGAGCTGTCCTCGCCGATCGCGCGATTGATGCCGACGACGATCGCGTGACGCCAGCGCGTGTCGGGATCGGTTTCCGGCACCCAGAAGTCCGGCGCCGCATCGGGCGACATGCGGACCGGTACGAACCGATACGGGCTCGCTTGAAAACCCGAGGCATAGCCAAGCTCGTACGTGAGCTGTGCGATCAGCCGCTGCGAGATCACCTGCGTCCACGAAGTCGCGATGTGCTGCACGGTCAGCGATCGCTCGAAGTTCGTGTCGTTCGCGCGCCCGACGGAGTTGAGCGAGAGTCCGTAGCCGATCGCGAGGGTCGTGTTCTTGTCGAACAGCTCGTCTTGCAGACCGAGCTCGAAACTGTGTGACAGATAGTCGTTCTCCTTCGAATACGAATAGCCGCCGCGCGCCGTGATCGACCCGAACGTGTGCGACATGCCGGCCGAAGCCTGATGGCGGTTGTCGTGGATCACCGTCGGCGATGCCTGGGACACGATGTCCACCGATGCCGAGGACACCGCGTCAACCGTGTAGCCGAGCGAGACATTGGTATCGGCCGAGACATCGGCTTGCGCCTGCACGATCGGCGAGATCACCTGCGTGTGATCGCTGTCGCTGTAGACCTGTACCTTCGACGTGAAGCCCGTATCGCCGCGCGCGGGTGCGACGCAGAGGGCGACGACCACGATCGCCCGAGTCAGTTGCATCCGCAACCACCACCAGAGGATCCATAGCCGCCGGACGATCCTTCGCGCGCCTCCTGCATGTGGAGATCGAGCTCGTCCTCGGCGGGATCCGGCGCGAACTTCATGTTGCGTTTGGCGAGCGTCTCGCGCTGGCGTGCACGGACGTGGACGCAACCGGAGAGCGCCGCAATCGCGAGGAGGGCGATGAGTGATCGTCGCCGGCGATGGACCACGAGCACGAGCACGAGTAGCGCGATCAGGATGCCGCGATCTCCTCCGTCTGCGCTGCACCCACCCGTCTGGGGCGACACCGGATTGGCGTCGAGCTCGGGGATCGGTACCGCGCCGGCGGCGACATCATCGCCGACCGTGTCGTTCGGAAATGCGAGCGTTCCGTTGCCGCCGTTGCCGTCGACGGCGGCGACAAATGCGGTGATCGGTCCGACGCCGGCACCGGGGGCGGTCCAGCACAGATCCCACGACGTCATTCCCATGTGCGCGCCGTTGTGGGTGACCGCGGTGCCGTCGGCGAGCACGCGCACATCGACGTCGGTCGGGGGCGTCCCGGTGTTTGCGCAGGCGCTTCCGACGAACGGCACGAACTTGCCTTTGGGCTGACCGACCTCGTCATCCAGCTCGAGCGCGAAACCGTTCTCGTCGCACGGACGATACGGCGTCTGCGAGAATCCGCACGCGTCGCCGAACGTCTGATACTGCACGCCGGCCCACTCGTTCGTCAGGACGACGCGCAGATGATATTGCTGCTGCGGTTTCCAGCCGTCGGTGAACAACTCCGGGTGGTCCGACTCGAGCCGAAGCCCGACGATCCCCGGAGGATCGGTGTGGCACACGGCGCACGTGTGGCTCGACCAGCGCGGTGCGCCGTCGAACGCGATCCCGCCGCCGCCGTCCGCCTTGAGCGGATCGAGATCGAACTGCGCGCCGGTCGGGAACGCGTAGGCGGCCGATCCGTGCGCGACGGCGAGCGCGATCACGAAGCGCTTCACGGACAGGTCCCCATGCCGGTGAGCCACAGCCGGATCGCCACGTATTGCGGATCGGATCCGCCCGTGTAGATCGCGCCGCCCTTGTGCTCGTAGCCACCCTCACGCGCCGGCAGCGGCTTGCGGAGTAACCAGTTATCATCGACGGACGTGAGCCCGAAGTTGAAGCCGGCTGCCGAGACGAAGTTCGCGTGCTGTTCGGCCTCGGTCAGCGCCGCGATCGCATCGTCGATGTTCGCCGGCGTTGCTGCGCGGAGCTTGCCAGGCGTGTAGATCCGCAGCGGGCTGCCGGGATTGCCGTGACAGGCGTTGAAGCTGCACTGGCGCGCGAGGATCGGCTCGACCCGGCAGCGAAACACGGTCTCGTTCAGCGTCGTCGCCGGACTGGGCGCGCCCTCGTTCCCGACGATCGTGCACGCGGTGATGCATCCGAACGCGATCGCGAGCGAACGCACCCCAAACATCGGGAGGCACGCTAACGCTGTTGCCCTCTCGGTGCACTAGGAATCAGTCACTCGTTGGTGCACGAACGGTGCGCAGTGCTCGACCTGATGCTTAACGTTTGTTAGGACGTCAGGAGGTGTCAGAAATGCCACGCAGACAGACAGCCTCCGACGAGGTTGACTACCCCTCGATGAAAAGGGCCCACGGTCTCGTGGAAATCTCCCGGCGCGAGCTTTGCGTGGGGGGCTGCGTGAGCTTGCTGCTCGCGGCGTGCACGGATGGCAGCTCCGGTGCGGTCGAGACCGGGCCGCTCGGCGGTGGCGGTCACGGCACGCAACCGGATGCCGGCACGACCGGTGGCAGCGACGGATCTGTGGCCAATCCCGACGGTGGCGTCGCCGCGACGTGTGGCCCCACGGCGATCGATGTCGGAGCCGCGTCGTCGTTCGTGCTCAACACGCCGAAATATTTCAGCACCGGCAGGTGCTTCATCGTGCGCGATAGCGGCGGGCTCTACGCCGTGAGCTCGCTCTGCACGCACGAGGGCGCGATCAACGGGGTCTCGAGCGGTCACTTCCTGTGCCCGCGGCACGGCGCCACGTTCACGTTCAACGGCAACGTCATCGGCGGACCGGTCTCGACCGGGTTGAAACATTTTGCAATGTGCACCCTCGCGAACGGCCACGTCGGTGTGACCCCGAGCATGGTCGTCGCCCAGGCGACGAGATTGGTGGCCTAGATGGTGTTTCTCCCCGGGCTCGCGGTCGTGTTTGTCGGCATCGTCGGCAACAACGCCGGCAAGGTCGACCATCAGGTCAAGACCCTGCTCGCGGGCTCGCACGTGCAGATGACCGCGATGCCCGCCGCGGCCGTCGCGACGCTCGCCCATCACGGCGAAGGCTGTGGAGATCTGGTGCGGCAACTTCACGTCGACGGCGTGGTCGGCGGCGAGCTGATCGCGAATCACGGCCACCAGACGCTGCGCGTCGCGATCTACGCCGGTGACGGCGGCCTCAAGTCGCTCGCCGAGATTCCGCTCGGCGGGCGCGTCCTCAGCAAGGACGAGCTCGACGTGTTGCGCTCGAACATCGAGGACGAAGTGCTCTCGCTCGTCAAAGTGGCCGCGGAGCCTGCTCCGATCGCACAGCCGCAGCCCGTTGCGGTCGCGAAGGTGAAACCTCCCGAGCCCCCACCGGCGCCGGTCGCGAGCACGAAGGTTGCTCCGAAGTCCGCGACGCTGGATGACGAGGATCCCTTCGAGACCGCACCTCGCAAGATCGCGCCCGCGCCGAGATCGGCACCGCTCGTCCCACGAACGCCAACCCCCGTCGCGTCCGCGAGCAGCACTCCCGAGGTGATCTTTCCGGACGAGCCCGTCTCCCAGCCGGCTGAATCGCATGCGCCCGCACCGGTGGTCACCGCAGATGCCTCCGAGTCCGTCAGTGCCACCGACATCGAAGCGATGATGGGTGGCGGCGACACCGGCGGTGGTGAGGTGCAAGCGAGCACGACGACCGAAGCGACGCTGCGGCTGCACGCGGCGGTCGGCATCGGGCTCGCGACGCGGAGCTTTGCCGGCCCTGCAACGGTACCGGGATACGCCTCCTCGCCCGTCGGTTCGATTCGCTTCGATGCGGGCGCGCAGCCCACGGCTCGGATCGCGCTGGCGGTGCTTGGAGAGCAGACGCTGCAGATGACGACGCCGATGGGTGCCGTGATGGCAGCGACGACGATCTCGCGCTGGGAAGCCATCGCGAGCTACACGGTCAAGATCGGCTCCCTCTCGATCGCGCCGCATGTCGGCCTCGGCCGGCGCACGTTCGCGATCGAATCGACGGATCCTTCGCGCTCGCCGGACGGCGAGTACAACTACGTGATCGCAGGCGCTTCAGCTTCGATCCCACTCGGTGCCCACCTCGCGCTGCGGGGCGTCGCATCGCTCGAGCCCGTGGTCTCCGGCGTCGAGCCGATGGAGAGCGCGTTCGGAGAGGCGAGTCGCTGGGCGGTCGATGTCGGCGCAGCACTCGAAGCTCGCCCACTCACCCACGTGTTCGTTCGTGTCGCCGCCGATTATCAACGCTTCACCTGGTCATGGGCTTCCGCGCGCGGCGCGGGTGGTGCCATCGATGCGTATCCGTCGGGGACCCTCTCGCTCGGTGCCGAGTACTAGGACATTCCTATGAAGACCCTGTGTTTCATCTTCATCGTGAGCTTGTTCGCCGCAGGTCCTCTCGCGCATGCCGAAGTGAAGAAGGGAGATCATTTCGTCGAGCTCGACGCGAAGACCGCCAAGGGCAAGCAGTTCCGCCTCAAGGACATGGCGGGCAAGTGGGTGCTCTACACGTTCGGCGCGAGCTGGTGCCAGCCTTGCCATAAAGAGCTCCCCGCGTGGGACAAAGTCGCTCCGAAGCTCGCCGGCAAGGTGCTGTTCGTCGCGGTCAACATCAACAACAAGATCGAAGACGGCGAGCAGTTCATCAATTCGCTGAAGCTGCGCCACCTGTTCGTCGTCTACATGCCCGACGAGGATAGTGCCGCGATGAAGGCATATGACCCCGATCGGATGCCGTCGACCTTCCTCATCGATCCGAGCGGGATCGTGCGGCACGTCCAGTACGGTTACGAAAAGGGCGACGAAGATAAGCTTGCCGCGAAGCTCGCCGAGCTCGCGAAGTAACTCACGAGTGCGCCGCGCGATAACTCGCGAACCGCGCCGTCAGCGCGCCGCCCGCGAGTAGCATCGCGATCGCGATCGCCAACTCCGCGACGAGCGAGAGCAGCACGGCGGGACCGATGCCGAGCACCGCGACGGCTCCGCATGCGAGCGCGACGATCCCGGCGAGCACGAGGATCCCGCCGGAGGCTTCGATCGCGCGATGCGCGACGTGCTGCACCGGCGTCTCCGGATAGATCGTGATCTCGACGAGCTGCGGCTGCGCGGCGCCGCCGAGTAGCACCGCGGAGCTGAGCGCGATGATCGCGGCACCGAGCACGCCCGGTGGAGACACGTTTGCGAGCACGAGAGCTCCGACGATGGCCGACGTCGCGCCTCCAAACGTCTCGGTGCCGACGCCATTGATGACCGCCGCAATCTCGTAGCGATTGCGATCGAGGTGACCGACGACCTCGTCCCAGCGCGCGAGGATCGCGCAGCCATGTGCGAACAGCGCGCCACCGAGCACGATCGCTGCGAGCGCCGCCGTGATCGCGGGCGCTTGACCTGCGAGGCCGGCGACCACGAGGACGATGCCGATCACGCCGCCGGCAAGCTCGACCGATGTTCCCCCCGCGAGCACGCCGATGCGCACGGTTTGTGACCTCCGCGGATCGCTGTCCGAACTCTCGGTCGAAAGCGCTGGCATGACAGAAGCTGCTGCATCACGAATGCCTGAGGCTGCGCGTGACTCAGAGGCTCACGTCGCCGACACGAGAGCGCGAAGGCCTTCGGGCGAGTCGACGAGAAGCGCCGGCCGCGCCGCTTCGAGCTCGGCGCGCGGACGAAAACCCCACGTCACCGCGATCGCACGCATGCCCGCCGCGTGTGCCATCTCGATGTCGATCGCTGAATCTCCGACCATCGCACAGCGATCGGGCGCGACGCCGAGGCGCTTCGAGAGCACGAGCGCGGCCGCCGGATCTGGCTTCAGCGGTACGCCGGTCTGCGCGCCGACGATCGCCGCGAACGGCCATCGCGCGAGCAGCGGATCGCAGATCTGCAACGCGAGGTCGTGTGGCTTGTTCGTGAGGACCGCGAGCGCGTGCCCCGCGGCAGCGAGGGCATCGAGCACCGGAGCGAGGCCTTCGTACAGCCGCGTGTGAGCCACCGGCGCAGCGGCATAATGCGTCCGAAACCGAGCGAGCACGTCATCGACTCGCGCGGGCGGAGTCGCCTGCGCGACGAGGTTTCGCGCGCCACCGCCGATCCAGCTGCGCACGTCGGCGCGCGTTGGAAGCGGCAGACCTAGGTCGCCGAGCGCAGCATCGAGGGCGACCGCGATGTCTTCGAGCGAATCGACGAGCGTGCCGTCGAGATCGAACAAGATCGCGCGTCTCACGCGGGCAGCCTATCAGAGCGGGCGAGTAACTCCCGCCGGCACGTGGATTGCTCTTCGAAGTGATCGCCTCGCCAGGAAAGTGGAGGACGATATGAGTTGGAAATACGCAATGCTCGCAGCCGTGCTGGTGGGCGGAGTCGCCCAGGCCGCGACGAAGACGTCGCCGAACCGGACCAGCGAAGTGTTCTTTGATTTCGACTCGTCGCAGATTCGGGATCGAGACGCGGCCAAGATCTCGGACTTGGCGAAGTGGTCCGCGCGGCACCCGAACAAGAAACTCGTGCTCGCTGCCCATGCCGATCCGATCGGCACGTCGGACTACAACGTCGGGCTCTCGACGCGGCGCGGCGAAGCCGTGCGAGATGCTTTGATCCTCGCCGGGGTGGCGCGCGATCGCATCGTGATCGCGACCTTTGGTGAGGACGGCCCGAAGCGCGCGACCAAAGCGCAGGATCGCCGCGTCACGATCTCGACGACCTCTGCGCCGCTCTACGTCATCATCGACCGGACGCTGAATCCCGCGACCGCGGTGGTCTGGACGGAGCCGGCATCGGTCGCGGACATCGAGGGTCCACGGCAGCCGATCGCGACGCGCTAACCAGAGCTCGAACGCGTGCGCGCTCGCGCTGTGCGGGCGCGCGCCGTTGCTCTGAAGGAAAATGCTGATCGCGAACATGGAGAGTGAAACGCGTCGTAGTCACAGCTCGTTGTTGCGCAGAGCAGCGCGATCGGAGGCGCGCGTCAGGATCGAGCTGGGAGAACCACCCTCGCCGGTCTTCGCCGCGAGGCTGCCGAGCTTGGGAAGCAGGCGATCGACGAGGCCGAGCACGCGCTGGACGAGCGCCGGCGCGAGCGCGTACAGCTTGGTCGCGAGCTTGGCTTGGATCGAGAGCACGACCTCGGGTTTGCCGCGCGTCATCGCCCCGAGGATCTGGCGCGCCGCGCGTTCGGCTTGCATCGAGGTGAGGTGCGAGCTGTCGGCGATCGCGAACCACGCATATTCGGCGTAGTGGTTGCCCTTGAGGCTCGCGTGCATGGGGCTACCGGTTCGCATCAAGCCGGGCACGACCGTCGTGACGTAGACGTGATCCTTCGCGAGCTCGGTGCGCATGCCTTCCGAGAGGCCCACGAGGGCGAACTTGCTCGCGGTGTAGGGCAGCAGATGAGGGACCGGCAGCTTGCCGCCGATCGACGTGATGTTGACGATGCGCCCCTGGGCCCGCTCGACCATGCCGGGAATCGCGGCGAGCATCAGATGCAA
This sequence comes from Myxococcales bacterium, assembly GCA_028287115.1. GTDB lineage: Bacteria > Myxococcota_A > Polyangia > Haliangiales > Haliangiaceae > JABFXX01. The sequence goes on along the minus strand of JAQBQF010000240.1, from coordinate 12,318 downwards.
GGGTCCCCAGAAGTGGGTGGCCATCGCGCGCTCGTAATCGCGAACGGTCATCAGGCTCATCGGCCCGACCTGGATCACGCCGGCATTGTTGATGAGGACGTCGATCGGGCCGAGCTCACGCGTCACGTCATCGATCAGGCGATCGATCTGGGCACGGTCCGTGATGTCGGACGGTAGTGCGATCACGCGACCGCCACCCTCGGCAAGCTCGGCTCGTGCACGTTCGAGCTCGTCGCGATCGCGCGCGCAGATCGCGACCTTCGCGCCGCGCGCGACGAGCTGGCGAGCGAGCACGAGGCCGAGGCCGCGCGAGCCGCCGGTCACGACGACAACCTTGTCGCGAAGATCATAAGCAGTGAGGCGGCGGAGGAGCGATCCGATGACCATCGACAGCCCGACTGCGGTGCCCAGGCGACGGAGAGCTTGCATGTTCATGATCGATTGTGGTGCCGCGCAGCGCGCGCGACGAGTGGGACGCCGGCGCTCGCCCGTGCGCCGCTGGCTCGCGGATCGCTATCGGTCGCCGGCATACGAGTACGTGTGAAAGCCGATGTAGAGGCCCGCGATCCACTGATCCTTCTCGACGATGCTCGTCCCGATCTGCGCGCCGACCGTGACCCAAGGCGAGAGCCACAGCTCTCCGCGAGCTCGGACCTCGACGAGCTCGGTCGTGCGCAACGACTTGTCGCTCGGGAACGAGTACGCCATGCCGCCCACCGCGACCTCACCCGCGAGGGCGATGGGTCCAAGACCGCCCCGCAGCCCGAACGCCGCGAGACCGGCGACGAGCATGTCGGGTGCCGCAGACGTACTCTCATCGAGCGATGCGAAGTTGCCGAGCTCGAAGTCGAGCCCGAGGTAGAGCGCGTGAGACAACGCCACGCCGAGGCGTTCGTCGAAGGTGACCGCCTCTTGCGAGCCGCTCGTCGTCACGGGCCTCGTTCCTCGGTAGGCGACGCCGCTCGGGCCTGATGCCGCCGCGAAGTGCCGCACGTTCATGCCGAGATCGACGAACATGTACGGTTCGAGCAGGTTCTGGCCCCACGAGCCGTAGCGACTGCACCGCTCGTAACCGACCACGTCCGTACCGTCGATGCATGGCGGGACATCCGGGATCGGATTGCGCGTCGGGTGATCGTCGTCGGCGTGCGTGACGCGCGCTCCGGCGGCCAGCGCGAGTGTGAACAGGACGGCAGAGCGAGCGCGCATCACGGGACCTCCCTGAGCTGTGGGCGAGATGTGAAACACAACCAGTGCGTTGCAGACGCGTGCGCGATCGAAGCCGCATCGACGCAGACTTCGTTCAGACGCTCGTCGCTCGGATACGCGATCGCTTCGCGACCCATCGCGCGACCATCGAGATGCAGCGGCCTGACTTCGTAGCGCGGATCGTACGGAGCGAGCTCGAGCTGACGCTGCTCGTCGGTGCGCCCGATCACCGCAGCGGCCGCTAGGTCGACCAACGCGGGATGATCACAGCGGTTCCCGAAGGCGTAAGCGACGACCGCATCGCCGTTGGGCAGATCCGGGCGCCGCTCGATCGCGAGATCGAGGCATCCCAGTGTGGTGCGCTGACTCGTGACCTGCGTGGTCGGGCGCAAGGTGTCGGCCTGGTAGGCACAGCCGGCGAGAACGCAGCTAATCGCAGCAAAGGAGCGCATGTGGCGCACATGAGCAATTCGCCGACCGTGACGCGCGAACGAGGTTCCGGTGTGTTGCAAGCCACTCCGGTCGCTCCGCGAGCGTCGGCGTCACGACTCCGTGCGCGTCCCCTACGGAGCAGCGACAATCCCGCCTGATGGTCAGAACGGCGTCCCGAAGCTGAACACGAAGTGCGGCCGTCACCGTCGAGTCGAACCGCCTCGTCGAACTGCGCGCACCGATCGGAGTCCGCCAACGGATCGGTCGCCCTTCCGAAGCGCGACCCAACGAATCCGTCGTATAGGCGGGCCGATCGCAGACAACTGATCTAGGATTCGGTCAGGGCGTGGTCGTGAGTAGCCATCGACATGATTCCCAGATCGCGACGTTCCTGTTCGAGAACGCCCGCGACGTCATGCTCGTCATCGATGCCGAAGACGGCACGATCGTCGATGCGAACCGGGCGGCCGAGCGCGACTACGGCTATACGCGCGCCGAGCTGTTAGGCCGGACGATCTACGATCTACGGCTAACAGCTGCCGGCGAGGTCACCGAGCAGATGCGGGTTGCCGACCGGCGCGGCGTCTTGTTCGAGGCCGTGCATCGCCGGCGCGACGGCTCGACATTCCCGGTCGAGGTCAGCTCGCAAGGGCAGACGATCGGGACGCGTCGAACGCTGATCAGCGTCATCCGCGATATCACCGAGCGCAAGCGCCTCGAGGCCGAGCGCGAGGCCTTGATCGCGACCACGCAACGCGCGCTCGAGTTGCGCGACGAGTTCTTGTTGGTCGCCTCGCACGAGCTGCGCTCGCCGGTCACCAACGTGAGCCTGCAGCTCCAGCAGCAGCTGCGACTGATCGAGCGTTGCGATGTTCGTCCTCAGTTCGTCGCCGCGACCAGGGCGGCCCTCGCCGAGGTCGAGCGGTTGTCAGATCTGATCCGCACGTTGCTCGATGCGCAGATCGTGCGGGGTGACATCGTCCTCGCACGTGGACCGGTCAACCTCGTCGAGCTTCTCGAAGACGTCGCGAACCGATTTCGCACGCGGTCCGAGCTGATCGCGACGACGTTCATCGACGTGCCTGCGATCGGCGGTCATTGGGACCGGATGCGGCTCGAACAGGTGTTCACGAACCTCTTGACCAACGCGCACAAGTACGGCCGCGGCCGTCCGATCCAGGTCGTCGCCGCCATCGACGGTCCGCAGGTCCATGTCGACGTTCGTGACCAGGGCATCGGGATCGGACGCGACGACGCGGCGCGAATCTTCGACAAGTTCGAGCGCGCGGTGCCGCCGGCCTACGGTGGCTTTGGCCTCGGCCTCTACATCACGCGTCAGCTGGTCGAAGCGCACGGGGGCCGGATCACGCTGCTGACCACCTCCGGCGAGGGGTCGACGTTCCGGGTCACGTTGCCGATCGACGGTTAGCAGCGCAGCCAAAACTGTTCGCCCATGCCGAACCAGCCATCGATCTCGATCGGTTCGAGCGCCTCCGGCGACAGCCGTCCCGTGAACCGACCGAAGGGTCCGCGATAGCGGCTCTCGACGACGATCGCGTTGAGTCGCACGTCACCGGGCACCGTCGGTTCGAACGTGAGATCGACGCGGCCTTCGCGATCGCGAATTCGCCACAGATCGCCGCGCTCGAACGTCACCGCGGGAAGCCGTCCGATCTGATCGCCGATCCACGCGCAATTCTCGTTGAAACGATCGGGGTCGCGGCACTGGTTATGAGTCAGGTTGAAGCCGAGGGCGCGGCCGCGGGTGTCGTGGGTTGCGCTCGTCACCCAATCCCACCGCATCACGTATGGGTAGTAGCCCTTGTGATCGTCGAGGAGCGCGAGCGCGTCGTCGGTGGTCAGGATATGGCGCTCGTCGCCGATCGCGAGCTCTCCTTCGATCGGAAACATGCCCTTGTGCGAATACATCCCGACGTCCCCGGCAAACGGCAAGCTGACCACCTGCGACGCGCCGCGTGCGGTGTGCACGACGAGGTGACCCGTGATCTGCGGGCAGTCGGCCGTCGCGCTCACGGCGAGGTCGATCTCGATGCGACCCGTCGCAAACCGGTTGTGGAAGGCGAGCTCGCTCTTGCGGTCGCGATACGCGGTATCCGAATCGAACACCTGGTCCGCGATGTGGAACGAGCCAGGACGCAGCTGGCGTTCGTGAAGGTACTTGTGCTCGCGCCGGCGGTCGTAGACCTTGACCTGAAGGAGCTGGAGCAGCTTCGCATCGAACAACGCGATGTTCGCGAACAACCTCGGCGTCGTGATCTGCAGCGCCTGCCATTCTTTGAGACGCCATCGTCGCAGGACCCGAGGAAGTCGCAGGTACGGCGCGTCGATCAGGTTCGCGCGCATCGGTGGTGCATCAAAGCGGCCGAGCCGCTGGCGGCCGCCCTCGACGAGCTCTGCGGGCGGAGATTCGAAGCCGGAAGCGTGGTCGCGCACGCGCATCGATATCACGTGCGCTCGGTAGGTGGATCGTCGAGCGTGTTTACTGATGGTGCTGCAGCAGCTCGAGCCGGTGGTCGATCTTCGTCGCGAGCTTCGGCTGCGGATGCAAAGCATTCGCTTGACGACACGCTGTGATCGCGTTGTCCCACTGCTCCTGCGCTCCGAGCGCTAGGCACACGTTGAACTCGTAACGCGCGTCGGGCAGGAGTGCGTTCGCCTGCTGGAATGCCGCGAGCGCTCCCGCGAGATCGGCCGCGTAGAGGTTTTGCTTGCCTTGCTCGTTGAGCGCTTCGGCCTCGGTGCGATGTGTCTCGTCGGGTGGAGGCGGGGCGGCACTGCCCGTGTCGACAACCGGATCTGGACCGGGCGGTGGCGCTTTGATGCGTGCGATGCGTGGCCCGCTGCAGCCGGACTTCGCGAGCATGTCGGCGATCGTCTTGGCGACCACGTCGATCGCTTCGTTCTCCGGCGGAGCATTGTTGATCAGCATGCCGGACGACTGGCCGTGGATGCGCACGGTACCGAGGAGCTCGCCCTCCTGGCCGTCGGTGAGGACGAGCAGCGTGTCGATGGTCGCGAGGTTCGAGTTCGCGAGCCAGCCACCGCCGCCGCGCCCAGTCTGGGTGATGTTCAGATCGAGGACGATATCGGCAGGGGTTGCGCCTGGGCGGATCTGCTCGAAGCCGCACTGTCGGTGCAGCTTGTCGAGCACCGCCGACTCGAGGAACATGGCCTGCCCCTGCGCGGCAAACGCAGTGGAATGCACACGCAAGGACACCGTGCGATACGACTGCAGGCTCGCAACGGGCATCGTGCTCTCGACGGTGGCAGACGGATGACATCCAGCGACGACGGCTAGGAACCAGAGGAATGCACGCACGGGTCGAGCATATCAGTCCCGGGCACCGGCACGCCCGATTCATCGGATCGAGTTGCGTCGTGTCCGTCGCCGTTCACCAAGCTCGGGCTCCCGCTCGAGAGCGGAGCTGATGGGATCGGAGACCGAGAGGCGGCTAGCCGTCGCGGCGCGCTCGGCTCTACTCGGAACATGTTCAACGCGATCACCATCGTGTGCCTCGTCGGGCTTGCTGGCGTCGCCACAGCGGATGGTCCTGGGGTTGCCGCAGCGGATGGTCCTGCGGTCGCCACCGCGGATGGTCTCGCGAAAGCGCACGCGCGGAGCTCGGCGACCCTTTATCTAGCGAGCCCGTGGTCGCCCGGTCCGATGGTGCCGATCCGGATCGGTGTCGAGGGTGCGCTGCGGATCCACCATTCGCACTTCGCGGTCGAGGCCCGACTCGGGGTCGGCACCGCTGCGAGCATCATGGCATTCACCGGCCAGGTCTCGGGGCACGCCGGTGGGGCGCTCGGTCTCGCGTTCTCGGCGGGCGAGCGCGTCGTGATCTCGCCCATGGTCGCCTATGACGTGTTCTCGACGTGGGAAGATGGCAACGCGAGCGTCGTGATTCATTACGCGAGCCTCGAGGTGCCCGTCGCGATCATCATCGGGCGCCGGGTGGTGCTCGAGCCGTTCCTACAGGTCGGGGTCGCGCGCTTCAGGGGCACCAACGATCCGGTGATCGTCATCGGGCCGCGCATCGGCATTATCCTGTAAATCGCCGATCGTCCTCACGGCGATCAGTCCGACGCCCACGCCGCGCACGAGGTAGAGCGCTTGGCCGGCCGGATACTCCACCCGGGCGCCGGTCCCGATCGGCTGGCAATGCAGATCGCCGCATGCGCCCCAGCACACTCGCGCACCGGCATCGGTGCCCCAGCCGTATAGAGCGCGAGGACCGGCGTATGCGATCCGGATCCACGTCGCAGGAGACCCTCGGGTATCGAGCTCCCACGGCTCGGAGTCGGGCGCGGCGAACACCGGCGCTGTATCGCACGTCTCGCCCACCGCGCCGATCCGCGAGACGCTCCAGGCATGCGCGCCGTCGACGACAGTGATCGCGTGCCGGCCGGCGAGGAGCGGCATCGTCGTAAACCGCCGTACGGTGGCCGACGTGCGGTAATCGAACTGTACGTTTACCGGACAGCTCAGCACGACGCCTTGCTGATCGCCGCGCGTGGATACCTCGACGACGAACAAGCCGGGGTCGGTGACCTCGAAGCCATAGCGCCCGGTTTGCTGCTCGTAACCAGCGCCGCCTGCGGACATTCCCGATTGGCAGCCATCCGGAACGACCTCGTCGACCCGCCACGTCTCGGGTCCGACCGGCGCGATCGGATCGTGACAGTCGGTCAGGTCGGCCGGCACCGTCGCCGTCGACGTCGCCGGATTCGCAACACGCCAGTCGGCGATCACGCTGTCGAGGGAGACGCCGAACGCGCGCTTGAACGCGATGCGTGTCGACAAGTGATCGTCGAGCGACGTCACGGACCCGGCGAATGAATGGTAGCGCCGCCCGCCGAACCGCTCGACGACAAACCTGACGAAGTCTCCGGACACCAAGTACTCTTCCGCCGGCACGCCGCCGCGGAACGAGGACGAGTCGAGGTCCAGTTGCGCGTCGGCGCGCGAGATGTCTTCGGCGCGCGCCTCGCGCGATCGCTTGCGCAGCGCTTCGGCGATCCCTTCGACGAACAGCGCGGGCGGGCGCGTATCGTCCACCGCATGGACGAGCTCGTGGAAGTGGATCCACGTGTTGGCGTACACGGTCCGGTTGATCGTGCAGTTCGCATTCGCGTACTTGCCGTAGCCGCAGCCGGTCGGCCCTTCCATGATGTAGTAGTCGATCGGCTGCACCTGCACTCCGAACAGGTCGGCGATGTCCTCGACGTAACGATCCGCGACCGCAAGTGCGTCCGCGCAGATCGGGATCGCAGGATCGACGTGAACCGTGATGTGGCGGCCTCGCACCTCGACGCCGCCGGGGGTATCGGGCAGACACCCGACGAGAAGACACAATGACCAGCGCACGAACAACCGTACGGTCGAGGTCCAAGCTCGTCGAACGCGCGCTCGGGCTCGCGACGAGTGCGCGCGGTCGAATCCGTCTGCGCCCCGGGCGCTCGCCGGATCGCGCGCACGCTTCGAAGCGCTCGCTTGTGTGATGGCTGCACCCCATTTCATGCCGAGTTGCGCATCGATCTAGCCGGCATAGGCGGTGCACGAATCGGCGTTACGTCGGCTCAACTCGCAGGCCTGCACGCGCGCTCGGCCGGTGGGTCGCGTCGAGATGGACTCCATGGCAGCCGAAGAAACCCAGCCGGGATCCGTCGCAAGTGTTCGAGAGCTGCCACCGGCGCGCCATCGTCGCCGACTCCTGATCTGGACCGTCGTGATCGTCCTCGTCGTCGTGGTGATGTGGCGGCTGCGGAGCCAGAAGCGTGCAGTCACACCGCCTCGTGCGATGGCCGCTCCCGTGAGCGTCGTGACCGCGACCGCGACCCGCAGCGACATGCACGTTTACCTCGACTCGATCGGCACGGTCACTCCGGTCTACACGGTGTCGATCGCGAGTCAGGTGACGGGGCGCGTGATGGCCGTGAAGTACCGAGAGGGCCAGCTCGTACAGAAGGGCACTCCGCTCGTGGAGATCGATCCGCGACCGTTCCAAGCGACGCTCCAGCAAGCGGAGGGCACGCTGGAGCGGGACACGCAGGTGCTCGCCCAGGCCGTGATGGACCGCGATCGCTTCCGCATTGCCTGGGCCAAGAGGGCGATCGCGAAGCAGCAGCTCGATGATCAAGAAAAGCTGGTGCTGCAGACCGAGGGCACGGTCAAGTTCGATCGCGGCACGGTCGAGTTCGACAAGGTCCAGCTCGCCTATTGCCATATCAGGGCTCCGATCACCGGAAGGATCGGGCTTCGTCTCGTCGATCCGGGCAACCTCGTCAATGCGAACGCCGGCACCGTGCTTGCGGTCATCACGCAGCTGCAGCCGATCACGGTGGTCTTCACGCTCTCCGAAGACAGCCTGAGCGAGGTCCTGGAGCACACACGCGAGGGAACCCAGCTCCCGGTCGACGCGTTCGACCGCGTGAAGTCGAGGCGGCTTGCAAGCGGGAAGCTGATCACGATCGACAATCAGATCGATACGACGACCGGTACCGTCAAGCTCCGCGCGGTGTTCGACAACAAGGACGCTGCGCTGTTCCCGAATCAGTTCGTGAATACGAAGCTGCTGGTGAGCACGGTGAAACAAGCGACGGTGGTGCCGTCGTCGGCGATCCAGCGCAACGGCACCGCGACGTTCGTCTACGTCATCCAGGCCGAACGCGCTCACGTCCGGCATGTCAAGACAGCCGTGACCGACGGTGACCTGACCCAGGTCGAAGGCATCGCGCCGGGCACCGTGGTGGCGAACAGCAGCTTCGAGAAGCTGCAAGACGGCTCCAGGATTCAGCTCGCGCCGAACAACCCGCCGCCGAGCGCGGCCAACGCCCAGAGCTCGATCCCGTGAGCCCCTCTCGTCCGTTCATCCAGCGCCCGGTTGCGACCTCGTTGCTGATGGCGGCGATCTTGCTGGTCGGCATCGTCGCGTTCACGCAACTGCCGGTCTCGGCGCTTCCCCAGGTCGACTATCCGACGATCCAGGTGGTCACGTTCTATCCCGGCGCGAGTCCGGAGGTGACGTCGACGACCGTGACGGCGCCGCTCGAACGGCAATTCGGTCAGATTCCGGGCCTGCGCCAGATGACCTCGACGAGCTCCGGCGGGGTGTCCGTCGTCGTCCTGCAGTTCTTGTTGAGCCTCGACATCGATGTCGCCGAACAAGGAGTCCAGGCCGCGATCAACGCGGCGCAGACGTTTCTGCCGCCGAATCTTCCGACGCCACCGATCTACAGCAAGACGAACCCGGCCGATGCACCCGTGCTGACGCTGGCGGTGACCTCCACGACGACTCCATTGTCGAAGGTGGAGGACCTCGTCGATACCCGCGTCGTGCCCAAGCTGTCGCAGCTGCCGGGCGTGGGGCTGGTGCAGATCACGGGTGGCCAGAAACCCGCGGTACGCATCCAGGCCAATCCCACGGCGCTGTCGTCGTACGGAATCAATCTCGAGTCGCTGCGCACCGCGTTGATCCAGGCGAGCGTGAGCGCCGCGAAGGGCAGCTTCGACGGGCCGCGGCAGAGCTATCAGATCAATGCCAACGATCAGCTGACGACAGCAAGCGATTACCGCAGGCTCGTCGTCGCGTATCGCAACGGCGCCCCCGTCGTGCTCGACAGCGTCGCGCGCGTGATCGATGGCGTGGAGAACCAGCAGCAAGCCGCGTGGATGAACGAGACGCCCGCGGTGATCGTCAACATCCAGCGCCAGCCCGGTGCGAACACGATCAGCGTCGTCGACGCGATCCGCAAGGTGCTGCCGGGACTCACGGCTACGCTTCCCGCCGACATCCGTGTCACCCCGCTCACCGATTTGACGACGGGCATCAAAGCGTCGATCACCGAGGTCGAACACGACCTCGGGCTCACGATCGTGCTCGTCGTGCTCGTGATCTTCGTGTTTCTGCGCAGCCTGCCGGCGACGATCATCCCGAGCGTCGCCGTGCCGCTCTCGCTGATCGGCACGTTCGCGGCGATGTACGCGCTCGGCTACAGCCTCGACAACCTGTCGCTCATGGCCCTCACGATCTCCACGGGCTTCGTGGTCGACGACGCGATCGTGATGATCGAGAACATCTCGCGATATCTCGAAGCCGGCGATCCGCCGATGGAAGCGGCCTTGAAGGGTGCGGCACAGATCGGCTTCACGATCGTATCGCTGACGATCTCGCTGATCGCCGTGCTGATCCCGCTGTTGTTCATGGGCGACGTCGTCGGTCGGCTGTTTCGAGAATTCGCGGTGACGCTCGCGGTCACGGTCGTGATCTCGGCGGTGGTGTCCTTGACGCTCACGCCGATGATGTGCGCGCGGATCCTGCGCCCCCGAGACGCCACCAAGCATGGCCGCGTGCATCGCTGGTCCGAGCGTTCGTTCGAGCGCATGGTCGGGTTCTACGGACGCACGCTGAAGGTCGTGCTGCGATACCAGACGATCACGCTCCTCGTGGCCCTGGCGACGCTCGTGTTGACGATCGTTCTCTACATCCTGATCCCCAAGGGGTTCTTTCCGACTCAGGACACGGGGGTGATCCAGGGTGTTTCGCAGGCGCCGCAAACGATCTCGTTCGCCGCGATGTCCGAGCGACAGCAGCAGCTCGCACACGTCATCCTCCAGGATCCAGCGGTCGCGAGCCTGTCGTCGTTCATCGGCGTCGATGGCACCAACACGACGATCAACAGCGGACGCTTCTCGATCAACCTGAAGCCGCTCGGCGAGCGCGGTGTCAGCGCGGTCGAGGTGATCCGCAGGCTGCGGCCCAAGCTCGCGCGCGAAGTCTCCGGGATCGAGCTGTTCATGCAGCCGGTGCAGAACATCACGGTCGACGACCGGCTGAGTCGCACGCAATACCAGTACACGCTCGAGGATCCGAATCCCGACGAGCTGAACGAGTGGACCGCGAAGCTGCTGGCCAAGCTGAAGCAGCTACCGGAGCTCGCCGACATCGCGACCGACCAGCAGCTGGGAGGTCTCGCGGCCTATCTGACGATCGATCGGATCACGGCATCTCGGTTGGGACTGTCCGTCTCGACCGTCGACAACACGCTCTACGACGCGTTCGGCCAGCGGCAGATCAACATCATGTTCACGCAATCGAACCAGTATCACGTGATCCTCGAAGCGGAGCCGCGCTTCCAGACGGGCCCGCTGCAGTTGCAGAACATCTACATCGAGTCCGGACTCACGACCGCCACGCCGGCGGCCGGCAGTGGTGTCGGCGTGGGCTCGGGCAGCGCCGGATCGGCGGCCGCGGTTTCACCGCCGCTGCTCACGCCGACTCCCGCGAGCAACCTCCTCGCGCCGGTCGCGACCGCGCTGAGCCCTGCGACGACTCCTAGGACCGCCACCGGCAATCCCAATACCCTGAGCGCGACCCAGTTCGCCAGCGCGGTGCCACTGAGCGCATTTGCTCGGCTGTCGATGACGACGCACCCGCTGGCGATCTTCCATCAAGGACAGTTTCCAGCGGTCACGGTCTCGTTCAACCTGGCACCCGGTGCGTCACTCGGTGCCGCGATCTCCGAGATCGACAGAGTGGCCGATCAACTGCGGTTCCCGGCGAGCTTGCAGGCGGGGTTTGAAGGCACCGCCGCTGCGTTTCGTAACTCGCTGTCGAACGAAGCGCTGCTGATCCTCGCGGCACTGGTGACCGTCTACATCGTGCTCGGCGTGCTGTACGAGAGCTTCGTCCATCCGGTCACGATCCTCTCGACGCTGCCTTCGGCGGGTGTCGGTGCGCTGCTCGCGCTGATGTTGTTCGGCGAGGACCTCAGCGTCGTCGCGATCATCGGGATCATCCTGCTGATCGGCATCGTCAAGAAGAACGGCATCATGATGGTCGACTTCGCGCTCGAAGCGGAGCGCCACCGCGGCATGACCTCGACCGATGCGATCTACGAGGCGAGCCTGTTGCGGTTCCGGCCGATCATGATGACGACCATGGCGGCGCTGCTCGCCGGGCTACCGCTCGCGCTCGGCACGGGGTTAGGTGCCGAGCTGCGGCGGCCGCTCGGGATCGCGATGGTGGGCGGGTTGCTGCTCAGCCAGGCGCTCACGCTCTACACGACCCCGGTGATCTACGTGTTCTTCGATCGGATCGCCCAGCGCTTCGGACGCAAGCCAAGCCGGGATGCGACCGAGGTCCCATGAACATCTCCGAGCCGTTCATCCACCGTCCGGTGGCGACCACACTGCTCACGGTCGGCGTGATCGTCGCCGGCATCCTCGCGTTCGACGTGCTCCCCGTGTCGCCGCTGCCTCAGGTCGATTTTCCGACGATCAGCGTCAATGCGTCGCTACCGGGCGCGAGTGCGGAGATCATGGGAGCGACGGTCGCGACGCCGCTGGAGCGGCAGTTCGGACACATCGCGGGCGTCTCGGAGATGACCTCGAGCAGCGCCCTCGGCACCACAGCGATCACGCTGCAGTTCGATCTCGATCGCAACATCGACGGGGCGGCACGCGACGTTCAGGCGGCGATCAATGCGGCCCGCAGCTATCTCCCGGCCAACCTGCCCGCGAATCCAACCTACCGCAAGGTCAACCCGGCGGACTCGCCGATCTTGATCCTGTGCCTGACGTCGACCAAGTACTGCAGCGGTCAGCTCTACGACTTTGGCTCGTCCATCATGTCTCAGCGGCTGTCACTGCTGTCC
>JAQBQF010000224.1 GCA_028287115.1 Myxococcales bacterium | reverse complement strand
GTCGCCGGCTAAGAACGCGCGTGTTGATCGGCGGCTCGCGCTCGCGGTGATGGCCGGCTAAAAGCGTGCGCGGGTGCTAGCCGGCTAGAGCGTGCGGTCTCTCCGGCTAGAGTGCGCGGTGAAGTGTCTCGCGCAAGAGAGGCGCGCTGTGCTCGGAGTCGTTGAGACGCACGACCTGGAGCTCGCGCAGCGACGGACCGGAGAGCACGTTGAGCGCAGCGGGTGCCTGGCGAAACGACCAGACGCGCTCGAGCGGAAGGCCGAGAATTCGGCACAGCAGCACGCGGTTGACCGCGTCGTGCGCGACGATCAGGCCGACCTGCTCGCCATCAAGCTGCGCCATCACGCGCTCGAGCACCGGCCAGGCGCGGGCTTCGACATCGCCGAGGGTCTCCGCGTCCGGACCGGCGGGCGCATGACGTCCCGGGCTGCTGCGCCACACGCCAAACATCTCGGCGTGATCGCGCTCGACCTCGGTCGACAGCTTGCCTTCCCATTGTCCGTGCGAGATTTCAGCAAGCGCCGGATCGAGCTCGAGCTTGGTCGTGCGCCCGACCAGGATGGCCTTCGCCGTCTCGCGAGCGCGCGACAGCGGGGATGCGACCGCGATATCGATCGGCAGGTGCGCCAGGCGAAGCGCTAATGCCCGGACTTGTTCCGTGCCGCCGTCGGAGAGGGGAATGTCTGTACGGCCCTGATACCGGCCTTCGCGGTTCCACGCGGTCTCGCCGTGCCGGACGAGGAGGAGATTCATGACGTGACTGTAACGCGGTGAGTCAGCAGGCTGATGAACTGGTGGTCAGGTTTCCTCGATCTCTCGCGAGCGCCCATGGTAACGAGCACTTCATGTATCGCAGCCGAATCATGGGTATCGGCATGTACGTGCCGTCGCGCGTGGTGACCAACCACGATCTGTCGACCAAGATGGAGACCTCGCACGAGTGGATCGTCGAGCGTACCGGGATCGAAGAGCGCCGGTGGGTCAGCGAGGGCGAGACCGGCACCGATCTAGCGACCAAAGCAAGTCGCGAAGCGATCGAGCGCGCGGGGCTCCAGCCGCAAGACATCGACCTGATCATCTACGCGACGCTGTCTCCGGACTTCATGTTTCCCGGAACCGCCGTGTTCGTGCAGCGCGCGCTCGGTCTCAAAGAGATTCCGTGTCTCGACATCCGCCAGCAATGCACCGGCTTCATCTACGGACTCTCGATCGCAGACGCATACATCCGCAGCGGCGTTTTCAAGACGATCTTGATGATCGGCTCGGAGGTTCACTCGACCGGTCTCGATGTCTCGACGGCCGGCCGCGACATCACGGTCCTGTTCGGCGACGGCGCCGGCGCCGTGGTGATCGGTCGTGCGACCGACGACAAGCACATGATCTTGTCGACGCACATCCACGCGGACGGCAGCGAAGCGGAGATCCTGTGGACCGAATACCCGGCAAGCGCGCGCAACCCGCGCATTAGCGCCGAGGCGATGGCGGAGCGCAAGCACTATCCCTCGATGAACGGCAAGAAGGTCTTCAAGCACGCCGTGACGAGGATGCCGGCCGCGATCATGGAAGGCATGATGGCAAACGGGATCAAGAGCATCGACGAGATCGACATGGTGATCCCGCACCAGGCAAATCTGCGGATCAATCAGATGGTCGGGAAGATGATCGGCATGCCCGAGCACAAGATGCACAACAACATCATGAAATACGGCAACACGACGGCCGCCTCGATTCCGATCTGCGCCCACGAAGCTGTTCAGCTCGGCAAGATCAAGCCCGGTGACCTCGTGTGCCTCGTCGCGTTCGGTGCGGGACTCACCTGGGGCTCCGCGTTCGTCCGTTGGTGAGCTCGCGGTGCCGATCGTGGACGAGCCTCGAGTGCAGTAGCTAAGCGGCGGCTTGCGCGAAGATCGCGTCGATCTCTGCGGTGATCTTATCGTCGCCGACGCCCTTGGCCAGCGCGAGCTCTTTGATCAGCAGGCCGCGCGCCGTATCGAGCATCTTGCGCTCGCCGAACGACAGCTCCTTGGTCCGGCGCAGCACGCACAAGTCGCGCAGCACTTCTGCGATCTCGAAGACCGACCCGGTCTTGATCTTTTCCATGTACTCGCGATAGCGGCGATTCCACGTCTGCGTGTCGCGAGGGATGTCGGTCGATCGGAGGATCGAATAGACCTCTTTGACTTGCTTCGAGGTGATCAAGTCACGTAGCCCGACCGAGCCGGCGTTGATCGTCGGCACCATGATCTTGAGACCGGTATCGAGGATCTTGAGGATGTAGACCGGCGTCTTGCTGCCGCCGATATCGCGTTGCTCGAGCGCGACCACTTCGGCCACCCCGTGCACCGGATAAACGGCCTTGTCCCCAACTGCGAATTGCTGTTTCAAAGTGATACCTCGGACACCAAAATCGTAACAGCCGCGGACCGTTCTGTCAAACTACGCAATGAGGCAACCGAGCGAGATTCCTTCACAAAACGCGAGTCGAACCCCGCTGAAAGGACAGGAATCCAGGCTACGAAAACCGGTGGCGCCACGCGCATTCGGTGATAGCCGCAGGGGTCGCGAATCGCGGGCGCGTCGCGATCTCAGTGCCGCGTCGCGTACTCGATGATCGTCGCGACCGCGAAGCCCGTGCCGCCCTTGGGCTGGGAAGGCCGCGAGCTCGAGGTCGACGCCGGTCCGGCGATATCGACGTGAACCCACGGCGTGTCCTTCGCAAACGTCTTCAAGAACAAGCCGGCGGTGATCGCGCCACCGTTCCTGTCACCGGTGTTGCGCATGTCGGCGATCGGGCTCTTCAGCTGCTCGCGGAGCCGCGACAGGAGCGGCAGTCTCCACATGTCTTCGCCCGTGCGGTCGGCCGTCGACATCCAGTTGCGTACGAGTCCTTCGTGATCGGACATCACGCCGGCGGTGTACGGCCCGAGCGCGATGACACAGGCGCCGGTGAGCGTCGCGAAGTCAAAGATCTCGTCGGGCTGGACCTTCGAGCGCGCATACGTGATCGCATCGCCGAGCGTCAACCGTCCTTCGGCATCGGTGTTGTTGATCTCGACGGTGGTTCCGTCCATCGACGTCAGCACGTCACCGAGCTTGTACGCGCGCCCCGAAACGAGGTTCTCGCAGCATGCCGCGATCGCGTGGATCTCGTACTCCGAGCCGAGCGTCGCGATCGCATCCATCGCGGAGATCACGGCCGCGGCACCGGACATGTCGATCTTCATGTCCTCCATCGCCTGCGACGGCTTGAGCGAATAGCCGCCGGAGTCGAACGTCACGCCCTTTCCGACGAAGCAGACCTTCTTCTTGGCCTTCTTCGCCGGCTTGTACGTCATGTGAATGAAGCGTGCCTCTTGGTCCGAGCCTTGGCCGACCGCGAGGAACATCCCCATGCCGAGCTCGCTGCACTTCTTCGGATCGAGCACGGTGACGGTGATCTTGCCCTTGTGCCGCTTTGCGATCGCCTGCGCATCGGCCGCGAGCGCGGCGGGCGTGACGACCGCCGCGGGCTCGTTGATCAAGTCGCGCGCATGATTGATCGCCATCGCGATCGTCGAGCCGCGTTCGACCGCCGCTTGGAAGGCTTTGGACTGGCTCGCGTTCGGCTTCTTGCCCTTGATATCGGAGATGACGCCGAAGGCCTTGAGCGATGGCAGCTTCTTCGAATCATCGCTCGTCATGTAGCGACCGAACTTGTAGGTCCCCAGGAACAGACCTTCGACCGCCATCTGCACGAGCAGCGCTTCACGTGCTGCGCCGAGCGCGGGGAGCACGAACGCGACCGATGTCGCGCCGACTTTGTTCGCGTGCTGCGCGAGCGCGGCCGTCACATCGCGAACGTGAGGATTCGTAAAGTCGTTCCGCACGCCAGCGCCGACCACGACCACGCGCTTCGCGGGGATCTTGCCGTGGGTATGCAGCGACAGCAGCTGGCCGGTCTTGCCTTCGAACGACTCGGACTTCGCGACCTCCGACAACGCGCCGCCGAGTGCCTGATCGATCGATTTAAAAACACCGTCTTTGCTGGCGTCACCGAATGCCGTCAAAGCCAAAACGTCCACCTGAGCCTGTAGTGGAGAGGTGCTGAGCTGACTTACGGTTATGAGGCCAATAGCGTCCATAAATCTCTGTAACTCCTAGGAAAGTGGGGCGAGTTATATGTGACTAAATCACGGAAGTAAAGGAATGAGATTGCCAACATTGACATGCCATTCACCGTCTCTTTAGAGTCGTGGACGGACCAGAGCTCTGGGGGAGTTTTGAATGCGAGATAAGGTGATGACTGCGCGCCCTGCGGCGCGTAAGGGCAACGGTAGTCGCGCAAAGAAGACGGTTGCAGTGCCGTCGAGCCGGAAGTCGCAACCGATCATTCAGATGGTCGAGCGGAAGTCGTCGCGCAATATCACCGACCTTCCAAAGAAGGCTGGCGAGCTGCCGATCCCACTGGCAACGTTCGTCTTCTAGTCCGCTTCTTCCGTCGTTTCGGCAGCCGTTTCGGCGAGTAGTTTTTTGAGGTTGCGCGCGTCGTTCCAGCGCTCTGGCGACGCAAACGCGACCGTGATGGGGAGGTCTTCGTAGTGCTCGAGAAGCGCTGCGAGATCTTCCATGCGTTCCGTACTGATCGAGCCGGGACGCTCGACGCGTAGATATAGCGATGGCACCTCGAGGTCGTAATAGATCTCGGGAGGCGCGTTGGGATCGCGGACGAGCGGGTCGAACGCGAGCGTGACGCCGAGCTCGGTCGCAAGCTTCGCGGCGCCGCGGACTTCCCAGAGGCCACCAGGCGCCCAGACGCGATCGGTCCCGAGATCCGTCGCGACCTCGCCGAAAAATCTCTTGAGCTGGTCGCGGTTTGCCGCCGAGGTCGAGAAGCTATCGGGAGAGCGAAACACGACGCAGGATGCATGCAGCGCCTTGACTGCGTCGCGCAACTCGACGAGTGCGGCGCGCCCGGGCTCGCTGTCGCGAAAATCTCCGACGGTTGCGTCGTGCGGCCACAGCTTGTTGCCCGCGGGCGCCTTGCGATGCGTGAGCACGTACGGCGCGGCGAGCCCGATCGAGCCCGGCGGCGCGAGCTCTGCAAACTTCGCGAGCATGCTGGGTTTCTGCGGACCCGCGAACAGCGCGGACAGCTCGAGATAGGACAGCTCGCGAAAGTAACGCTCGCGCTCGACTCTCGTAGGGATGTCGACGGTACCGATGCGCATGGTTGATTCCGTCACAGGGGGCTCGTATGGTGCCGACGCCGGCGCACGCTACGTCGTCGTCGGGTATGGTGCAAGCGGAGGAGCCCCATGAAGTTCTTCATCGATACGGCAGATATCAAGGACATCCGCGAAGCCGCCGCTATGGGGCTCGCCGATGGTGTGACCACGAATCCGTCCCTCGTCGCCAAGACAGGTCGCAAATTTCGCGACGTTCTCGTCGAGATCTGCGACATCGTGAAAGGGCCGGTATCGGCCGAGGTCACCGCGGTCAAGCACGACGAGATGATGAAAGAAGCGCGCGAGTACGCCGCGCTGCGCAAGAACATCGTCGTCAAGATCCCGCTGATTCCGGAAGGCCTCAAGGCCGTGCGGACGTGCAAAGAAGAAGGCATCAAGACCAACGTCACGTTGTGCTTCACGGCGACGCAGGCGCTGCTCGCGGCGAAAGCGGGAGCGAGCTACATCTCTCCGTTCGTCGGACGGCTCGATGACATCTCGACCGATGGCATGCAGGTAGTCGAGGAGATCCTCGAGATCTATAACAACTATGGATTCGAGACCGAGGTCCTCGTCGCCTCGGTTCGTCATCCCATTCACGTCCAGCAAGCGGCGCGACTCGGCGCGCACATCGCGACCTGTCCGCTCTCGGTGTTGATCCAGCTCAGCAAGCATCCGCTGACGGACAGCGGCCTCGCGAAGTTTCTGTCGGATTGGGAAAAGGTCCCGAAGTGACCACGGCGTCTTGAGCGAGCGACGGGCCTTCTCGGTTGCGGTCTACGCACGGCGCGGCGAGCGCGTGCTCGTGATCGAGCATCGTCGGTTGCGGACCTGGCTGCCGATCGGCGGCGAGCTCGAGACCGGCGAGACCCCACTCGATGCCGCTCGCCGCGAGCTGCGCGAAGAGACCGGTCTCGTCGGATCGTTTCGCGCGCTCGTGGCCGCGCTCGACGGCGTGCCCCCGGGACTGATCGGATACGAAGAGCACCCAGCCGGTAGCAAGGGCATGCACATGAACTTCGTGTTCGTGTGTGAGGTCGCAGCGGATGCCGAGGTCAAACCCAACGAAGAGTTCGGGGCGTGGCGCTGGGTGAATCGCGCGGAGCTCGAGCAACTATCCTCTCCGCTCAACGTCCGGCAGTTCGGTTACGTCGCGCTCGGTGCCGAGCTCACGGCTGCCGCCGAGCTCACAGCATTCGGCGATCCCGCGGCGGCAGGCGCTGCGCCGCGCTGATGCGGATCCGGCAGCACGTCAATCCGCTCGGCGTTCACTTCGAAAAGTTTCGCGGTGCGAAGCCGCGGTTCGTGGCGGGTCGTCCGATCGAGGTCGAGATCGGCTGCGCGGATGCGCAATTTCTGTTCGAACGCGCGGTGGTCGATCCGGACCGCACGTACGTCGGCCTCGAGATCCGCGAAGACCTCGTCGATCTCGTGAACCACAAGGCTCGCAAGATCAGTGCGCCCGTGCACGCGGTGTTCTGTCAGGCGCAGCTCCACATGCCGGAGATCTTCGGCGCCACGGTCGTCGACCGCGTGTTCGTCAACTTCCCGGATCCGTGGTTCAAGAAGAAACATCACGCGCGGCGGATGGTCGACGCGACGCTCGTAGAGGGCATTGCCGGCATCGTGAGACCCAGCGGCGAAGTATTCGTGCAGAGTGACGTCTGGGACATCGCACTCGACGCGATGTTCGTGCTCGAGAGCAGCGGTCACTTCGTCAACGTCGCCGGCGAGTGGTCGTTCTGGCGCGAGGGCAACCCGTACGGCGTGCGGTCGTGGCGCGAGCAGAATGCAGAAGAGACCGGTCTGCCGATCTGGCGGATCATGTTTCGCCGGTCCTGAGACGAGGGTCAGACACTACTTGTATTACTTGCCCAGAAGCCGGACACCGAGACGAGCGATTCAGTAGTTAACCGGACGCAAGTAGTAGAAGTAGTGTCTGGTTAGACCCCCTCTAGCTCCGGTTTCTCTAGCTCGGGTTGACATCCATCGCCGTCGCTTGCTTGATTCGATCGAGGCGGAACTGGCGATCGTTTCCGGTTTCTAGGTCGACGCAGTTGAGCAGCGTCTGCGAGCGCTCGAACACGAGGTTGCGAATTCGCACGAGGCGCGGCGACACGTGCCCACCGGCTTTCGCGTAGACGATCCGTAACGGACGGCCTTCGAACCAAGCCGTCTCGACCTCGTCGCGCACCGAAGCGGCGACGGGAAACGCTGGAACGCCGACGAACTGAAGCTCGCCGACCAGTTGCAGCAGCTCGCGCTGCGCGGAGGTCGACAGCGCCGCGCGCACCTTGTCGGCCGCGCGCTCGATCGCCGACGGAAACGGGATCAGCCGCTGTTCGGAAGCCATCCGAGTCAACGCGACCAGGAGTGCCGCTTCACGCGCCGTGAAGTTGATCGGAGGTAGCTGATAATTCTTGTCGAGCGCGTAGCCACCGCCGCGGCCGCGGTCGGCGCGGATCGGCATGCCCGCATCCTGGAGCGCCGCGAGATCTCGATAGATCGTGCGCAGCGTGACGCCGAATCGCGAGGCGAGCTCGGCCGCGGTGACGCCCGTGCGGCGGGCCCGCAGCGCCTCGGCGAGTGCGAATAGTCGGGATTTCTTGCGCATCAAACCTGACAGAAGGCTGTCATTTGGCAGTGCCAACCTCAAGCTCGAAAGGACAGTTCACATGAAGCTAAGCACCGCCCCCTATTCGTCCAGCAGCCGTCGCGTGACGATGACCCTCCTCCACCTCGGACTTTCGGCCGAGCAGAACCTGATCGATCTGCGGAACCCCTCGCACCGCGCCGCGCTCACCGCGCTCAATCCGAACAGCAAGATCCCGGTGCTCGAGGACGGCGACTTCGTCCTGTGGGAATCACACGCGATCATGCAGTACCTGTGCGGCCAGGCTGCCGCGCAGACGCTGTACCCCAGCGAGCCTCGTGCGCGCGCAGATGTCGATCGCTGGACGTACTGGAACGCGGCGCATCTCAGCCCGGTGGTCGGAACGATCAGCTTCGAGCGGTTGTGGAAGAAGGTCGTCACCGGTGGCGATCCGGATCCGAAGATCGTGGAGCGTTACGAGGCGATGTTTCGGCAGAGCGCCGGGATCCTCGATCGACACCTGCAAGACCGGTCGTGGATCTCGGGAAGCGCGGTGACGCTCGCCGACTTCTCGATCGCGTCGACCCTGATGTACGCGCGGCCGGCGAGGCTGCCGATCGAGCCCTACCAGCATCTCGTGGCGTATCTAGGCCGGATCGCGTCCCTCGACGCGTGGAAGCAAACCGAGCCTCCTCCGATGGCCTGGTAGTCGTGCGGCCCGATGCTAGAGTGCGTGCCGTGGCGGCGCGAACCAAGAAGGCGGCTCGGTCGAGTTCGGAGAGTAAAGCTCCGAGCTCGAACGGGGGCGAGGCTGCGACGGAGGGCTCTCTGTTCAAGTTGCGTTCGCCGTACCAGCCCGCCGGCGATCAACCCAAGGCGATTGCCGAGCTGGTCGAGGGCCTCCGCCGTGGCGATGAAGCGCAGGTCCTCCTCGGGATCACCGGCTCGGGCAAGACCTACACGATCGCGAACGTGATCGCCGAGACGAATCGGCCGACGCTGATCATCGCGCACAACAAGATCCTCGCAGCGCAGCTCTACGGCGAATTCAAGGAGCTGTTCCCCGACGCGGCGGTTCACTACTTCGTCAGCTACTACGACTATTACCAGCCCGAGGCGTACGTCCCGACGACCGACACGTTCATCGAGAAAGACTCGATCGTGAACGAAGAGATCGATCGCATGCGTCACGCGGCGACGTTCGCGCTGCTGTCGCGCAAAGACGTGATCATCGTCGCGTCGGTGTCGTGCATCTACGGCATCGGCGAGCGCAGCATCTACGAATCGATGACGTGCGAGATCGATGTCGGTACGGCCGTCGATCGCGACACGGTGTTGCGCAGGCTCGTCGAGCTGCAGTACGAGCGCAACGACATCGACTTTCATCGCGGGACGTTCCGCGTGCGCGGCGATACCGTCGAGGTATTTCCGGCGTACGAGGCCGACACCGCGATCCGGATCGAGTGGTTCGGCGACACGGTCGAGAGCATGTCCGAGATCGATCCGCTGCGCGGCGGCGTCAAGCGCAAGCTCGATCGCACCGTGATCTTTCCGGCGTCGCACTACGCGACTCCTGCGGAGACGATGCGCCACGCGTGCGAGACGATCCGTGGCGAGCTCAAACACCGGCTCGACGAGCTCTCGCAGCAAGGCAAGCTCCTCGAGCGACAGCGGCTCGAACAACGCACGATGTACGATCTCGAGTCGATCGAGCAGATGGGCTTCTGTTCCGGGATCGAGAACTACTCGCGCCACCTCACGGGCCGCCAGCCGGGAGAGCCGCCGCCGACGCTGATGGATTACTTCCCGCGGGAAGACTATCTGCTCGTCGTCGACGAATCGCACCAGACGGTTCCGCAGGTCGGCGCGATGTACAACGGCGATCGATCGCGCAAGGAGACGCTCGTCGAGTTCGGGTTCCGGCTGCCGAGCGCACTCGATAACCGCCCGTTGCGGTTCGACGAATGGCGCGAGCGCGCGAAGCAGACGATCTACGTGTCGGCGACCCCCGCGGACTGGGAGCTCAACGAAGCCAAGGGCGTCGTCGTCGAGCAGATCATCCGGCCGACCGGCCTGCTCGATCCCGAGGTCGAGGTTCGTCCGGTCGCGCATCAAGTCGATGACCTGCTCGCCGAAATTCGCGAGCGAACGGCCGCCGGCGACAGGGTCCTCGTCACGACGCTGACGAAGCGCATGGCCGAGGATCTCAGCGAGTACTACCGAGAGATCGGCGTCCGCGTGCGTTACCTGCACTCCGATATCGACACGCTGGAGCGCATCCAGATCATTCGCGACCTCCGGCGTGGCGAGTTCGACGTGCTCGTCGGCATCAACCTGCTTCGCGAGGGTCTCGATATTCCCGAGGTCTCGCTTGTCGGGATTCTCGATGCCGATAAAGAAGGCTTCCTGCGTTCGGAGCGCTCGCTGATCCAGACGATCGGTCGCGCTGCACGCAACCTGCGCGGCAAGGTGCTGCTCTACGCCGACAAAGAGACGGCCTCGATTCGCGATGCCGTCGGGGAGACGCGCCGCCGGCGCACCGTGCAGGGCGCCTACAACGAAACGCACGGCATCACCCCTCGGTCGGCGAGTCGCTCGATCATGGACCTGCAGATCGCCGAGCCGATGCCGAAGAAGGGCCAGCGCTCGGC
>JAQBQF010000206.1 GCA_028287115.1 Myxococcales bacterium | reverse complement strand
CGTGCGCGCGCGCGTCCACGCGTTGCTCGCACTGGCGGCGCTCGCTCGCGACGATGACGATGCTCCGTCCGCGATCGCGTACGCACGCGATGCCGCCGAGCTCGCGCTCGCAGCCGGATTGCCCGTCGAGCGACTCGTCGCGCACGCGGCCCTCGATGCCATCTCGGGTCACGAGGCGGTCGCCGATCCGTCCGCTCCGAGCGCGGCGACGATGGCACCGACGGCGATCGAAGGCGCCGCTCGCCTGCTCACCGATCTCGGGCTCACCGCGCAGCGTCCGTTCCGCGTGATCGACGCCGAAGGCGTGCCGAGCGATGTCGCCGATGCCAACCCCGAGGTCCTGCGGCTACCGAATCGCGCGCTCGCCGTCGATGGCGTCCGAGAAGTGATCTGGCGGCACGGCGCCGAGCTCGCCGATCTCCGGCGCCGGAGCTTATTGAAGCGCTTATTGTTCTTGTTCGCCTCCGCGCCCGGCAAGGTGTTCTCCAAGGAGGCGATCGTCCAAGCGGTGTGGAACGTCGAGTACCACCCGCTGCGCCACGACGCGGCCCTGTTCACGAACATCATGCGGATCCGGCGCCTGCTGGGCGAAGACGGCTCCGAGATCATTCGAGTGACCGAAGATGGCTATCGTTTTGTCCCGCCGCGTGATTTCCTCTTTGTTATCCCGCGGTGAAGGCCAAGCCGAAACGTAAATCCACGCCCCGTCGCAAGGTGTCTGCACGTCCGAAGCAGGCCGCTCGCAGGACCAAACGCAAAGTAACCGCGAAGGCCCCGCGCGCCGCGAAGCCCAGCGGAACCCGCTGGGTGAGCTTCGTGAAGAAGCACGGCGTCGTGTTCGCATCGGCGCGCGGCACGTTGCCGAGCGTCGCCGAAGCGGTCGCGGGTGAGCCGATCGTCGGCAGTTGGTGGGCGCACGCGAAAGGCCGCGCGATCTTTCAGGCGCTGGCGGACATCGATGATTCCGACGACGTGCGCTGCTTCAAGCTCGTCGAAGGCAAGATCACGCTCGCGCATCGCCGCGTGTGGCCCGCGCTCGTGCGCCTCGCGAAGGACGGCGTGCTCGGCGCGGATCGCGTGGCCTCGCTGCAGCAAGAGCACATGCCGACGGGCGAGCATCGCAACTTCGTGACGCCGTACCCCGAGTGGGTCGACGAAGCCACCGCGCATCACGCCGAAACACTTTCGGCCGACGAAGCCCGCTCCGAGCTTGGTGCCTGGATCGACGGCGACAAGCCGCGCAAGCGTTAGACCGCGACGAGGTCGTTCTCGGTCGCGAGCTGATCCGCGTCGAGCCATCGCTTGACCACGGCAGGGATTTGCCGTGTCGCGATGCGCTCGTCCTGATCCTCGAGCACGATCTGCGCGGCGAGGTCGCGAACATCGGCGCAGCTCTCGGGTCGATTCATCGGATCAAGCGAGAGCATCTGGTCGATCAGCGCGGTGAGCTTCGCCGGCGCACCCGGGCAGCGCTCGGCGACGGAAATGTAGGACGGTTCGATCGTGCGTCCGCCGATCGATCCGATTCCCGGTGTCGACGTCGCGGAAACGCCGGTCAGCGCCCAGTACGCCACGGCTCCGAGCGCGTAGATGTCGGCGCGTTGATCGCCGGCATCGCCGCGCGCGAGCTCGGGCGCGAGATACGCGTTGTCGGCCGAGAATAGCGGCGCGCGCTGTCCACAGACCTGCGCGTCGGACCAGTCGGTGATCGCGGTCGGCATCCCTTCGACTGCTTCTCGCAGCGCGATCGTTTCGGGTTTGAGGCTGCGCACGATCACGCCGTGCTGGTGTGCGTGATCGAGGATCTCCGCGACATCGCCGATCATCTCGGCGACCTCGAGGGCGAGAAACAGGCCGTCCTTGAGACGCGCGATGGTCTTGCTTCGCACCGGCGCAGAGGCGAACCACGGTCGGCCATCCGCGGCGAGACCGAAATCGACGAGCGTCGGGATCCCCGCATGCTGGAGCCGCCCGAGGATCCACGTCTCGTGCAGCACTGCGACCGAGCTCGGGCCACCGGCCGCGTGTGCGAGCTTGAGCGTTGCAGGCCGACGTCGCGTGATGTCCCACACCAGGTACGTCCCACATGTCTTCCCGATCGGGCTGCGATCGACGACGTGGTAATTATCGATCCGTCCTCGCGCTCCCGCCTGCGATTCCATGGTGTCGGGTTTTGCACCGCGCATGCCCGGCGCAAGTCCGCGCACCGACCCCCAGGTGGAACGGTTGTCCCCAGGTCAGCGGTCCCCGGCCGACGCGAAAGCGAGCACTTAGTCGCGAGGTCGACTGTCTCCGCTTAGTTCATCAGCTTCGGATCATCGGGGTGCTCGTCTTCGTCGCTCTCGGCGAGGGGATCTTCTCCCGGCCACGCGACGTACGGCGGAGCGACGACCTCGCTCGCGCGAACCTCGTCGTGTAGGCGCTCTTCGCGATCCCACTGTGCGATACGCCGCCGGTTCTGACGCCGGCGCCGTAGCCACGCGACCATGAGTAGAAGACCGCATAGCACCCAGACGCCGAGCCCGAGAAGGCCGATCGGCGCGAGCAGATAGCGCTTGCCGAGATCTTCGCGCCATTCATCGAACAACGCGTGGAGCGGCTTGCCGAACGCGCGCATCGCCGCCGTGTCGAGATCGTCGCCGTGCCCGACCTGCATCAAGAATTTGCGGAACGGCCAGCGATCGCCGTCGTCCGCGGTGTCTTCGTAGCGGCCGCGTCTCGAGAGGTAACCGACAAAGTCGTAGCTCTCGGCATACGCGCGGTCCGCGGGCAATTCCTCGGCGGGAAACGAGCGATCGAGCTCGTCGAGGGGCACGACGCCGCCGAACCACGCCATGCCGGCGAGCGTTTCGCTGCGCTCCCACGACCACTCGCCGGAGTGTTGATACGCGAAGCCTTCGTGCAGCCAGTGCGGCGCGCGTGGTCCGATCGCGGCGCCGAGTGCAATATGCGCGAGCTCGTGCCGCAACGTCGTCATCGGATCGGAGAGCGTGGCTCCTCGCCGCATCGCGACGCTGATCACACCGAGATCGGGATACGCGACACCGATCGCCCACGGTGGCGCGCCGCGGCCCTCGGGGGCAACTTCGGTGAGCGACGCCGCATCGCGCACGAGCTGGACGTGGATCACGCGCGGAACCGGCAGGTCGACGAGGTCGTCGGAGATCCGCGAGAGCTCTTGCTCGGCTCCCGCTTGCAGCTCGCGCGCGGTGCGCTCGAGCCCGGGCTGATAGCGGACGTCGACGCGGCCGGTGCTCGGTAACATCTCCAGCCGCGGTGTCGCGCGTGCCGGTGCCGCGAGCGCGATCACGAGTGCGAGCGCGACGAACAGCTTCATGGATAGTGGAGCTCCACGCGCTGCGTGTCGTGCGCGCTGTCGTGCGCGTAGATCACGATCACGCCGGCCGCGATCGCGCCTGCGATCGACGCGTAGACCCACCAGGCCGTGGGCTCTTCCTTCTTGGTGGTGTCCTTACCCGTGCGAGTGAAGCGCTCGCCGGGCGCTTCGACGAGCAGCGGCTGATCCGGATCGGGCGCGCGATCGTTCCAGCCGCGCACGCGATCTGCGACGAGTGCGATCACGCGCTCCGC
Source organism: Myxococcales bacterium (assembly GCA_028287115.1). Lineage (GTDB taxonomy): Bacteria > Myxococcota_A > Polyangia > Haliangiales > Haliangiaceae > JABFXX01. The sequence continues at coordinate 4,033 of JAQBQF010000206.1, read as the reverse complement.
GTCGCCGAGGTTGCCCTTGCCGTCGTCACCACTCAGCAGGTGTGGCGGCTCGGAGCGTCCGACCCGTCCCCACGCCTCGACGACATCGCCGTGGCGCACGAGGGCAACGCGCGCTTTGACTTCGTCGAGCACCCACGCGAGCTCGGCGGGCGACGGCGGCTTGCCGTGCCACGAAGCGATCCGCGCGGCGAGCTTCGACCACGGACCTGCGGCCTCGGTGAGTGGGATCGTAACAACGGGCTGGCGTTTCACGACCGTGCCGGTCACGAAGCCGCGCTTGGTCCCATGCGCCGCGGCGATCACGTGAGGACCGACCGGCAGGATCAAGTGCGCGGGAGACACGCCGGCGCGTCGTGAATCGACCCAGATCTCGGCGCCATCGACGTCGGTCTTGACGTCGATGTCGACCATATCGCGTCCCGCGAGCACGTCGACCTCGGGATATCGCGCGAGCATGCTCGCATCGACGTCAGTGGAGCCACCGAGCTCGCGCAGCCGCGACGCGGCCGCGATCGCGGTGTCGTTATCACCGGCGCGATCGGCGCACAGCAGCACGTACGACCACGCGCGGGCCAGCTCGGGCACGGCCAGTCCGGCGGCTTGCCTCGCAGACCCAAGCCCGATCGCCGTCATCGCCGACGCGGTTGCTTCCTTGCACTTCAGCTCGCCGAACATTCGCTTCGCTTCGTCGATCGCCGCTGCGAGTTGCACCGCATCTCGATCGACGTTTTGCCCGGCGAGCGCGTCTTCAACGCCGTCGCCGAGCACCGGATCGAGGCCGGCCGCGACGATCTGCGACGCGAGCTTCTGCCGAACCGCCGCATCATCGGCGAGATCGATGACCGCGATGCGTTCGTGCGTGCGCGCCTCGGCCGGCTGCGCGATCGCGAGAGCTACGACTGCTGCGCTAGCTGCTCGAAGAATTTGTTGAGCGCCCATACGTCACGCGCCCGCAGGCCGTCGAACTGGATGCCCGTCGCCTTGTCGTCGGACCACCGCACGGTTCCGCCGACCTCGATCGCTTCGGGCATCGTGGGAACGGTGAAGGAGATGATCACGCGCTGACCCATCGGGAGCTTGAGCCCCGCCTGAAGCAGCGCACCACCGAGTGAGAGGTTCTGGAGCTGAGACTGTCGCGGCGCTCCGTCGACCATCAACTTGGCGGGCATCGAAACTTCGTGGCGAGTCGAGGTACGGCGATTGTCGGACACTTAGGATCTCCCGAGGTCCGCTTATTGTAAGCGCAGCTCGCCTAAACATCACAATTGCTGACCAGAGATCCGCCACCCGCTAAGGATGGATCCGAATCGGCTATCCGCACCTGCCTGATCGGCGGCGAGATACCAAAACTGTTCGCTATCTTCGTGCTCGTGGCTCGTACTCGATCACATGAGGATCTCAGATCGACCGGCCGGGAAGCGAGCCGTGATCTGTGTCGAGCCAGACAACCACGGCCAGACCACCACATCTAGCCGCTCTCGTTGCAGTTGCGTCGAGCACGACTACGAGTACGAGCTAATTCACAACGTTACGTCAGCTTGATATCGATGTAGGCCTTCTTACGGAGCTCTTCGACCCACGTCTGGGTCTGTTTATCGAGCTCGCGCCGGCGCAGCTCGCGTTGGAGCTGTTCTTTCATCTCGGCGTACGGCTTCAGCGCCGAATTCTTGAGGTCGCTGACGTAGAACACGTGGAGACCCTGGGGACCCGTCACCGGCCCACGGACGTCGCCCTTTTGCATCGAGAACACGATCTGCTCCCAGTCCGGGTTGACGCTGCCGCGCTGGAACCAACCGAGCTCACCGCCGGCGGCCTTGGTGCTCTCGTCTTCGGAGACATCCGTCGCGACCTTGGCAAACTCTTCGCCCGCTTTGACGCGCTGGATCGCCTTCGCCGCGCGTTCTTTGGCCTCGGCGATCTGTTGTTCGGTCGGATGCTCGGGGAGGTTGAGGCGAATATGCGAGAGCCGCACGGCGCTCACCGACTCCGATCGCCGCTGCATCTGATCGTATTGTGCGCGGACATCTTCGTCGGTGATCTGGACCTTCGGTGCGACGAGCTGGTTGACGGCGCGCAGGCGCAAGAGCTGGCGCCGCAAGTCGGAGCGATAGTTCGAGAGCGTGTAGTTTTGCGCGGCGAGCGCCTGCTGCAGGCCTTGGTCGTCGAGCTTGTTCTGGGTCTTGATCTCGTCGAGCGCGGCCTGAACCTCCGAGCTGTCGACCTCGATCTTCGCGCCCTCCGCGGCCTGGACGATCAGATCTTCATTGACCATCTCGTCGAGCACCTGGCTCGCGAGCTTCGCCATCCGGCGCTTGCGCTCTGCGGGATCCGCGATCTGCTCCGCCTCTTGACGCATCGGCACGAGCCGCGCCTCGAGCTCGCTCTCGAGGATGATGTGATCGTTGATCACGGCGACCACTCGCTCGAGGGAGACCTTCTTGCCGGCGTTCGGCGAGCTCGGCTTTTTATCGTCGGCGGACGCGTAGGCGGTGATGCCGAGCAAGACGAGACCGACCAGGAGCTTACGCACGGTGATTAGACCTCTTCCCAAGTGTACCGGTTGCCTACGGAATGGGTTCCGCTCCGGAACCGGCGGAGGGTGGCGGTGGTGGGGCCGCGGCGCCCGGCAAAGCCGGCGGCGTGAGGTCGCGACCGTGGCCGTCGTCACCAGCGGCCGACGTATCGATCCGAACCTTTGCGAGGTTAGGCTCGTTGATCTCGATCTTCGCCGCGGTGCGTAGACCTTCGACGAAGTCCTTCTGCGCCTGCATCCGCTTCTCGCGGAACAGCTTGTTTCGGATCTGCGGCTTCGCATCCTCGAACGACTTCGTCATCGACTTGCGCCGGCCGGTCTGCTTGAGGATGTAGAACGTGCCGTTTCCGGCGTTCGCGACATCCGAGACGTCGCCGGTGTTGATGAGCCCGAACGCGGCCTTCACGACGGGCGCGGGGAGCTCTTTGTTCGTCATGTCGAAATACCGGAGATCGCCGCCGCGCAGCTTCGTCTCTTCATCGGTCGAGTACTTTGTCACGAGATCGCGAAAGCCTTTGTTCGTCTTGCCGGCCTCGCCCTTTGCTTCGAGGAGGACGCGATCGGCTTGCGCCTTGTTCTTCATGATGATCGCGGAGGCGCGAACCTCCTCTGGCTTGACGTACTCCGCGAGGTTCGCGTCGTAGTACTTCTTCATTTCGTCGTCGGTGACGCTCTCGGCGGTGACCTTCGCGTCGAACTCGTCGCGCATCAGCTTCTGGATCATCACCTGCTTCATCGTGCGAACGACTTCAGGATCTTTGTCCATGCCGCGCTTGTAAGCCTCCTTGGCGAGGATCTCGAAGCGGATCAGCGAATCGAGAAATTCCTTCTTCTGCTCGAGCGACGTATAGCGCGCGCGGATGTACGGCGACTGCCGGTTGATCCGCTCCTGGAACTCGCCAAGCGTGATCGTGACATCGTCGATCTTGGCGAGCGGCGCCTTGAGCTCTTCGGCGCTTTGCGGTGGCGATTGCGCGCCGCCTTTGGCAGCCGAGCGCATCGGCGCTGTCTTCGATTCGTCCTTCTTTTGGCAGCTCGTGACGAGCACCAAGGTTAGAAGAATCCACCCGAGCTTCTGCATGGTTACAGCCCAGGAGGTAGCACGGCGGGCTGCTCTTCGCTAGGGCCGCCGCTCCGCGCTCCAGCGCGCTGCGCCCTCGCTCCGCCTCCGATATTGCTCATCCAAGGCTCCGCTGTGCTGAACGCGAACACGCGAGCACGCGCGTGCGGGATGGGGCCCCCTCGCTCATCGCATGGGACGGAGTGCTCGCACGACCGCTGAACCTTGCGCCCCATGCAGGGCCGGCGCCTGACTGGGCCACCCTCCCGCTATTCGCTTCGAGGCCCCACCCGCAACGCGCTTAGCTCGCGATGCGTCGCACATACTTTTCCATCGGACAGTGCACGCATGCTCGCAGCGAGCGATGGGCGAGATGGATCAAGGGTCAGACAGTCAGACACTACCTCCACTAATTGCAGTGTCTCCGCGAGAGATAAGGT
>JAQBQF010000143.1 GCA_028287115.1 Myxococcales bacterium | reverse complement strand
CGACCTCGCTGCCGCCCGAGACCGTGATGCAGGCGCTGCCGACGTTCTGGGCGCGCTATCACGACTGGGGCGAGATCGAGGTCACCGTGCAGGAAGGCGCGGCCGACGTCCTCATCAAGGGCTTCGCAGGCTCGACGGATGTGTGCGCGCTCGTCGGTGCCGAGCTCGAGCGCGTCGTCGAGCTGACCGGCGCGAAAGCGGTCGGCGCAGCGCACACGAGCTGTCGCTGCCTCGGCGGCGCGGTCTGCGAATATCGGCTGAGCTGGACGCAGTAAGCGTCACGCCCGGCCGATCGGGACGCCCGCGCTTCGCAGCCTGCTCGCGCGCTCGATCGGCATGCCGAAATACGCGAGGCGCTCGTCCGCGAGCGGGAGTGGGGGCCGACCCTAGGTTCACAACTTCTCGAGCGCTGCGCTCACGACGCGACCGCTGTGTTACTAGATCCGCGATGCGCACTCCCTTTGTCGTCGGCAACTGGAAGCTCAACAAGACGATCGCTGAAGCCCTCGCACTGGTCACGGAGCTGAAGAATCAGCTCGGTGCCGTCAAAGGCGTTGCCGTCGGTGTCGCGCCGCCGTTCACGGCGCTGAGCGCGGTCGCGAAGCGCCTCGAGGGCTCGTCGATCGTGACGTGCGCCCAGAATTGCTTCTGGGAGCCGAGCGGTGCGTTCACCGGTGAGATTTCTGCGCCGCTGATCGCGGACGCCGGTGGCACCTGGGCGATCGTCGGTCACAGCGAGCGCCGGCAATTCTTCGGCGACACGAACGAGAGCGTCGGCAAGAAAGCGAAGGCCGCGCTCGCCGGAGGGCTCGGCGTGATCGTGTGCGTCGGCGAGCAGCTCGCGGAGCGCGACAGCAACCGCACGCTCGAGGTCGTCGACGCGCAGCTTGCGGGAGGCCTCGCCGGCGTCGCCGCGAATGCGACCAGCCGGCTCGTGATCGCCTACGAGCCGGTCTGGGCGATCGGGACCGGCCGCACCGCAACTCCGGGACAAGCGCAGGAGGTTCACGCGCACATCCGGAAACGGCTTGCCGATCAGTACGGCGCGCAGGTCGCCGACACGATCCGGATCCAGTACGGCGGCTCGGTCAAACCGAGCAACGCGGAGGCGCTGATGGCCGAGAAGGACATCGATGGGGCGCTCGTCGGTGGTGCATCTCTTGAAGCGGCTGATTTTGTTGCGATCGTGAAGGCTGCGCGACCCGGGTAGGGCTTGCACGGGAGGGGGCGTTGGGCTAGAAGCAAGCCTTACATGTCGACGCTCATCACCATTCTGCATGTCATCGTGTGCTTGTTCCTGATGCTCACGGTGCTCCTGCAGTCGGGCAAGGGCGGCGGCATGGGCGGCGCGTTCGGCGGCGGCAACACGCAGACCGTGTTCGGCGGCAGCGGTGCATCGTCGTTCCTGCGTCGGCTGACCGCCGGCGCGGCGACGGTCTTCATGCTCACGTCGATGCTCCTCGCGTTCCTCGCGAGCCGAAACTCCGCCGACGCTCTCGAGAAGTTCGGCGAGTCGCAGTCCGCGCTCGCGAAGAAGAAGCAGCAAGCCAAAGAAGAAGCGTTGAAGCCGGCCGGAACCGGCTCGGCAGCCGGCAGCAACTCGTCGATGACCCCGCCCGAGCCTATGGTCGTGCCGGCCCCCGGATCGGCCGCGGGTTCTGCGACCGAGACGCCGACCCCAGTGCCGGGAAACACGACGGGAACCGCCGCAGGATCCTCGACGGGCGCGACGACGCCGGGCCTCACCGGCGCAGGCCCCGCCCCGGGCGCGACCGACACGAAGCCGGCCGACACGACGACCAAACCGGCCGACACGACCAAGCCCGACGTCAAAGACACGACCCCGGCCAAAGAGCGCAAGCCGACCGACAAGGCAAAGCCCGCGGATTCGTCCCCGAGCTCGCCGAAGTAACGCGCGCACGCTCGCGGGCCCCAGATCAACCGCCAAGTCGCCAAGGTCAGACCGAGAGCGTTCGGGCAACCGAGTGGTTTTTCCGACGGCAGAGGCTCGCTTCGCGTTTGGCAGTTGCCTCGGCGACTTGGCGGTTCGTCGTCCCCCGAGCTCGCCGAAGTAACGCGCGCACGTCGGCGCGCTACGGCCGTGGTGCGACGGCACGCGGATCGAAATCGCCGTCGAACACGTGGAGCGCGGGGCCGCGCATCTGCACGCCCGCGAGCTGATCGGAGACGGTGATGATCAGATCGCCGCCCGGCAAGTGCACGAGGACGTCACTGGCTTGATCGCAGCGTCCGGTCAGCACCGCCGCGACGACCGTCGCGCATGCGCCCGTTCCGCACGCGAGCGTGATGCCGCAGCCTCGCTCCCACACGACGAGATCGATCTCGCGCCGCGAGATCACGTGCGCGAACTCGCTGTTCGTCTTGTGCGGGAACCACGCGTGGTTCTCGACCGAGGGGCCCACGGTCTCCGCGAGCCGGCGCGCTTCGTCGCGCGAGCCGACGAACGTGATCGCGTGGGGATTTCCCATCGACACGCAGGTCATCGCTAACGTCCGCCCGGCAAGCTCGAGCGGCGCTTCGACGCAGCGCTCGTTCGCCGGACCGGTCATCGGAATCTCGCCGCGCAGCAGGCGCGGCTTGCCCATCGCGACGGTCACGGTGCGCGCGACGCCGCCGATCGCGTCGATCGCGCAGCTCAGCTGCCCTGCGCCGGTCTCGATCGCGATGCGGTCCTTGTGCACGCCGCCGCGATCGAACAGCTCTTTCGCGACGCATCGAATGCCGTTGCCACACATCTCGGCTTCGCTGCCGTCGGAGTTGAGCACGCGCATCCGAGCATCCGCCGACTCGGAGCGCAGCACCGCGAGCACACCGTCGCCACCGACGCCGAACTGCCGATCGCAGAGCGCGCGAACGACCGCGGGATCCTGGACGGCGGCCGCTTCGTCACCGCGCACGTCACGCAGATCGACGACGAGGAAGTCGTTGCCGAGCCCGTGATACTTCGCGAACCGCATGGCCGAAACCTAGCACACGCGGTCGAGCGTCAGCGCTGCTGCGGATAGCCCTGCGGGTAACCCGGTTGCGGCGGCTGCTGCGGGTATTGCGGCTGCTGCGGATACTGCGGCGGCGGCTGTTGCGGGTATTGCGGCTGCTGCTGTTGCGGATACTGCTGCGGCGGATACTGCTGCGGCTGCTGCGGGTATTGCGGCTGCTGCGGATACTGCTGCGGCGGATACTGCTGCGGCTGCTGTGGGTATTGCGGCTGCTGTGGGTATTGCGGCTGCTGCGGGTATTGCGGCTGCTGTGGGTATTGCGGCTGCTGTGGGTAACGCTGCGGCTGCTGCGGAACTTGCGGTTGCTGCGGATAGCCTTGCTGACCGTACGCCCCGCCGCCGTATTGGCCGGCATACTGATTCGCTTGCGGCGTGGACTGACGCCAGCCGTTCCAGTCTCCGACGCGATCCTTGCGATCGCTCCACCAGCGGCCCGAGTACTGTCGGCCCTGCGGATCGAACACGAGATAGCCGGCTCCGGTGAGCGGCGGATCCGCGGGCTCCTGCCACATGAACTGCAGCACGTTGCCGCGCAGGCTGCCGGAGAAGTAACCGACGACCTCTTGGCCCTTGCGCTGGTAGACCCAGACCCCTTGCACGGCGCCGGACTGCACGCCGCCTTTGCTGTTATCGGCTTCGATCTTCACCGCGCCGAACGTCGATCGCCAGAGTCCGAGCGCGCGGCTCGGCTCCATCTGCGATGATGGCGGAGGAGAATTCGAGCTCGATCCGAATTGCGGGTCCTGCGCCGCGGTGTTCGAACCCGACGTGCCTGATCCGACCGTGGCCACGCAGGCCGCGAGAACCACCACAACCCGTGCGACATTGCCGGCTTTCATCGCATTCGAGTATAGCGCCGCGACGGTGCGCCGCAGAGGGTCATGTTGCCTCGGTAGTTGTCGTTTTTCGGTAAGGTGATAGTGTCCCTTCGCGTTTCGTGCGGCAATCCACACCGAGTGGCACTCCCACGACACGGGCCCATAGCTCAGTCGGTTAGAGCGGCCGGCTCATAACCGGTGGGTCCCTGGTTCGAGCCCAGGTGGGCCCACAACCTGAAAACAAGACGAAGCAGTACGAAAGGTTGCCGACTTGCGCGAACAGCTCATCCATCTACTAGAGCTCCAGACCTGCGACGGGAAAGTCCGCGAGCTCGAGTCCGCCGCGAAACAGCTACCCGCCAAGCTCGATCCGCTCCGGAGAGATCTCGCGAAGCTCCAGGGCATGATCGATGCCGAGCGCACCAAGCTGAACGAGACCGAAGCCTGGCGCAAAGCGCAGCAGGACAACATCGACAAGGAGCGCGAGCAGTTCCGATCCGCGCAGCACAAGCTCCAGGCCTCGAAGAACTCCAAGGAGTTCAACGCCGCGAGCCGCGAAGTCGAAAACAAGCGCAAGGGCACGCAGGATCGCGAAGCCGAGCTGAAGAAGATCGTCGAGCAGCTCGCCGCATCGACCACGCAGCTCCAAGCGCGCGATGGCGACGTCCAGAAGCTCCGTGACGAGCTCGCGGCGAGCGAAGCCGCGATGGCCGATCAAGTGAATTCACTCAACGCGCAGCTCGCCGACGCGAAGGCCGCACGCGACAAAGCACGTTCGCTCGTCGACAAGCAGTGGGTGAAGACCTACGACACGCTCGCGGCCAAGCGCGGCTATGCCGTCGCGCCGGTGATCAAAGGCGTCTGCCAGGGCTGCCACATGGCGTTGCCGCCGCAGCTCAACAACATCCTCGCTCGGATGGAATCGATCGAGATGTGCCCGCGCTGCGGCCGCCTCGTTTATCGCAAAGAGCTCCTCGAACCGGCCGCGACCGCGCCGGCGACCGAAGATCCGAAGCCGGCTTAGCGAGGTCATCGACCGCGCGACGAATCGGTTGCGAAGATCCGCCTACCCTACGCCGACGCCTACCCCTACGCCCACGCGCGGCTCCGAGCTGGCCACCAACTTCTGGGGACCTGTACTTAGCGCTCGAGTCGCTCGGCCAGCGCGAACAGCCGATCGCGTCGCGTGTCGATGATATTTCCGGCGGCTCGCGCGATCGCCGCGACCACGCGATTCGGCTGGCTGTCGAGGTACTCGACGGGATCGAGTGCGCCGGCCCACCACTTCTTCGCCATCTCGACGCCCTTCATCATCGCCGCTTCGCCGACGGTCGAGTGCAAGAACGCTCCGACGGGAGAGGGCTTGGTATCGAAGCTCGAATCGGACGCCCGGCCTTCGGCGAGCAACCGATGCAGCGGCGGATCGAGGTCCGCGCGCGATCCGAGCTGTGGGAAGTAGTGCTCGAGACGCTTCATGTCCGGGTGGTCGACCTGCTTCACACCACCCATGAAGTAATCGATCGGGACATCACCGCCGGTGGTCTCCGCGATCGCTTCGACGAGCGCGATCGCATACAGCTTCGCGCGCAAATAGCGGACCGCGAGCTCGAGATTGCCGGTCGCCCGCGCGACGCGGCGCGCATGAATCTCGGGCTTGGGCTCGTCGCCCCAGCTATGGAACACGCGCTCGGCCGGCAGCAACGCGAGGAATGCTTCCATCTTCTGCAGCGCGATCCGGTAATCGCGCACGGTGTAGACCATCGGAGAGTGAAGCGCCGGATTGGTCTCCGGGAGCAGCTTCCACGTGTTGTCGAGGAACCGCGCGGGCTCGTTGTCCGCAAAGTTCTCGACGTCGCGGTTCCCGAACCGCACCGCGCGCCGGAGGATCTCGTCGACCGCGGCCTCCGGCAGGTCGAGATGAACCAGCCGATCGTGGAGCTCCGTGACGGGATCGATGCGAAACGGAATCGTCTGCTCGATGCACGCGGCGACCGCGATCCGCTGCGTCCGGTCGAGCGCCTTCTGAAGCTGGAGTGCCGCGACGAGCGCCGATGCGAGCTCGTTGAGGCCCTGCGTGGGAGCGATCACATCGCCGGCCTTGCGGCCGAACACGGCGAGCACGTCCGCGGTCACCGCGTGGTCCGTCGCGCTCGGCAGGACGCGCCAGCCATCGGCCACCGGTTGGAGCACGCGGTCCATCTCGACCCGCATCGTGCGCGGCGGACCTTGATCGACCTGGATGTACACCGCGTCGTGGTAGAGCGCCGCGACGATCTCGAGCGGATCACCCTGTTTGGCGATCTCGATCACGTGGTCGTGGTTGTGAAACTCGCGACCCGCCGCCGACAGTGCAGCGTGGATCGAAAATCCCCACCGCTCGATGTCGTCGGTATCGACGTTGGAATCGAGCCCATGAAGCGCGCGCCACAGCGCATTCACGATCTCGTGCACCGGCGAACGCAGGTCCATGGCCCAACGTCCACGGTACCACGGCTTGCCGGTCCATCTGGATCGGGCGCGCTGTTACTACAATGATGGAGTGGCGGAGGATCTCGGGCCGTACCTCGTGCACGAGCCGGCTAAAACAAAAGGCTCACTCGTCGGAGAGGGCGTTAAGCCGAGTTTTGTCTTACGGCGACCATTCCTCTAGGCCCGTCATTGCTGGCGGACTCGAGCGACCAACCCGGAGTCATCGTGCGGGCAACACGACCCCTGTCTGGTCTTGCTTCGGGTGGGGTTTGCCTTGCCCTCGTTGTCACCAACGAGGCGGTGCGCTCTTACCGCACCGTTTCACCCTTACCGGCCTTGCGGCCGGCGGTTTGCTTTCTGTTGCACTTTCCTGCGAGTTACCTCGACTGGCCGTTAACCAGCACCCTGCCCTGTGAAGCTCGGACTTTCCTCTCGCAACGGACACGTTTCCGCGCCGCGCCAGCGGTCACCTCTCCCTCTCCGACGAGTGAGCGCTGGCTTTCTAGCACATTTGTGGCCCTAGACCGACGCGACGGCCGGCAGGCTGTTGTAAACGCCGGTCCGGAGGTTTTTGCGGATCGTCACCGCCTCGCGGATCACCTTCCAGAGGTCCTTGAGCGGATTGACGCGCGAGCGGCGGTCATCGGTCCACTCGACGCCGACCTCGGTGATCGTGTGACCGCGGCGGCGGGCGAGTGCGAGGATCTCGAGGTCGAACGCCCAGCCGTCGATCCGGCCATAGCGGAACAGGTCGCGCGCGGCCTCGGCGGTGAACGCCTTGAAGCCACACTGCGTGTCTTTGACGCCCGGCACGAGCGACCGCTGGATCACGCGGTTCGCGAGGCGGCTCCACAGCACGCGATAGAGCGGCTGCTTGATGTCACTCTTCGCGCCCTCAGCGTAGCGAGAGCCGATCGAGATCTCCGACTGACACGCGATGATCGGCGCGAGCAACCGCGGCAACTGCTCCGGTGGCATCGAGCCATCCGCGTCGCACATCACGCGGATCTGCCCGCGCGCGGAGAGCATGCCGAGACGCACGGCCGCGCCCTTGCCGCGATTGGGGACCTGACGCTCGAGCCGCAGATTTGGAATCCGCGACATCGCGAGCGCGACGACGGAGGACGTGCGGTCCGTCGAGCCGTCATCGACAACGACGATCTCGTAGCGTAGCGAGCCTGCGGCCAAGAACGCGTGGAGACGATCGAGCGTCGGCAAGATCCGATGCTCCTCGTTGTACGCGGGCACGACGATCGAGATGTCGACGAACCGATGGACAGATGCATGAGCGAGAGCAGTCATGGAGAGCTCCTTACGAAAGCGACATGAACGCAGCCGGGCGCGTGCGGAACACGAGGCGCCGCTGCGCGGGATACGTCCACACCAGAAAGATCAGCGCCGAGCACAGAACCTTCGCGACGACGTACTGAATGCCGAGGTGCACCGCGAACAGCTGCATCGCACCTGCCATCAGCAGCGCGGTCGCCACGGCAACGCTGCCGAAGCGACCGAGCTGCTGCCACGTGATCGGTCTGGGATCATGGAAGGCGATGTGCTTGTTCATCAAGAAGCACACCACCGCACCTACGGTGGCCGCGAAGAAGGCAGCGAGCGCGACCGGCGCTCCACGCTCGACCAGAAGGACGAGCGTCGAGACGTCGAACACGGTTCCGAGGGCACCGCCGAGGCCCGCTGCCATCATCGTCAACCACCTACCCCACGTGCCCGCGTTCCATCTCCGGCGAGGCTGCATGAGCCATTGGATGAGCACCCGATGTGCCATGACGCTCGGTCTGGCAAGTTATTGGATCTTCAGGACACTTCCCGGCAGCGTGTCAAAGGTCCAACCACTCAAGTCGACGGGACCTGGTCTAAGTCCCTGGTTTCCCCATGTTGAGGATCTACCGGTGGTGAACGGGTGCGATGTCGGCGGCCGCTATCCTTTAATGAGCGGTGCCGGCGTCGAGCGGCTCGTCGGATGTATTCGCTTCGCTCGGATCGACCTCGACCGGCTCGTCGATGGGCTCCGGCGTGCAGCGTGGCTTGCGGCGAGGTGCGGCAAGATCGTTCGCACCTACGAGTGGGATCGGCGTCGCCGCGCTGCCGAGCTCGATGATCGACACGCCGTGATCGCCGGCGATCGCGAGCTGGCGATCGGAGATCCATTCGATCGCGAGCCCGCCGTGCGCGCGCTCGAGCTCGTGGACGCTGCCGGTGGCGGCGTCCGCGACAAACGCCGCGGCACTCGCTGCGCCCGGCGTGCAGTGATCGTCGATCGCCACGAATGCGAGGTGCGCGCGATCGGGCGACCACGTCGCGGTGTTGCCATCGACCAGGCCCGGGCTCGGCGCCGCGACGACGCGATTGCTCGTGCCGATCCGGATCGCGCTCGCGAGCGACTGCTCGTCCCAATCGGCGCTGACGCTCGCGACCGGCAAGCGATGAATCCGCACGCTGTGGCCGAGCACCTCGAGCCACGTGCCCGGGGGCCGCGTCGTCTTGGCGGGGAGCGGACGGAGCCTGCCTTCGTCATCGAGAGAACGCCACGTCGGGCCGATCCAGAACGCGCCCGGCGGGTTGGCGCTGTACGAGATCGTGAACGGCCCGGCGGCACCGATCTCCGACTGCCGCAACGTCTTCCCGCGCGTCAGATCGACGAGCCCGATGCCGATCTGGGTCGCTGACTTTCCAATTTTGGGGGCGCGGATCTTGCCGCGCGTGACGTACGCGATGCGGTGCGCGGCCGGAACTGCGAGCCCGCCGATCACCGCGCCCCACGTTCGCGTGAGCCGGTGCCAGCGCTTGGCCTGCGGATCGTACGCGTAGAGATCGCCGCCCGCGTTGACGACGATCGATCGCGCGAGTGCCGCGAGAAACACCTGGCGATCCTCTTCGAGGCGGCGCTGCCATGCGAGTCCGGTCGCGGTCGCGAGGAACGGCTGCAGCGCGGGCTGCTCGAGAGAGGCTTGCGCCCACTTCCCGAAATCGCCCGTCGCCGCGGTCTGCAGCGGCGGCAGGACTTCGTCGAGCTTGCCGGTCTTCGCGAGCCCCACCGCCAGGAGCCAGGCCGCTTCGAGGTGTCCCGGATCCGCGGCCAGAGCCTGCTTGCACGCGGTAACCACACCCGGCCAGTCCTCGTGGTCTTCAGCTTTTCTCGCAGCTCGAAACGCGGCGTGACCTGGTCGCTTGCGCCAGCCAAATGAACCGAGGTCGGGCATCCCGAGCGGCACGGCCGCGATCTCGAGCTGGGGAGCGTCCCGAGCCGGGGCCGCGCTGCCGACCTTCTCGGGCTCCGGCGGAGGCGCGCTGCCCCGCCCGCAACACGCAAGGGCGAATACGAGCATCCACGAGCCCTTCGCCATCTCTCTGGAGGTAACACGAACCGGCTTCCGATCGCGAATCGGCTCCACATGACGCGGAATCGCGGATCCCGTGCACAACTAAGTGTTTCGCCTCGGTCGGTGGAAAGCGTCTGCCGTTGCCGTCGTCGGCGAAGCGGGTTATGAACCGCCCCCGTCTGTGCCGTATCGGTGTCTCTATGTGCTGGCCCTCGTTGGGTGTCAGGAAAAGCCCAAGGCCCTCCCTGCGCCCAGCGTCACCACGATCGAGGTTCGCGATGGCGCCGGAAGAGTGCTTGCATCGCTGCGCGTGGGGCATCCGTGCCGAGCAACGGTCGACCGCGTGGAGCTGTTCGTCGGCGGACCTCCGCTCGTGTCTCAGCACGGCGACGAGCGATGGACCGGCAACCACGGGCCCGATGGCACGTTGCTGCTGCGTGACGGCACCACGGTCGCGCGCGTGTTCCCTACGGATCAGCCGGGCGAGCTCGCGGTGTTCGACAAGTCCGGGGTCGCGCTCGTGAGCGTGGTCGCGACGAAAGACGCGGCGAGCGTGAGCTCAGGCGGTCATCTGATCCGTCAGCTGGCGCGCAAGGGCGATGCGATTTCGGTCGACCCTCCAGAGTTCACGATTAGCGGCACGACCGATCTCATTCTCGCCGCTGTGTTGTCTGCACCCGAGCTCGTGCCTGAAGTACGTGGCTTGGTTGCATGCGAGCGGTCGATCGTTCCGGTCCCCCCCGTTCCAGCGAGCGAAAGTAAAGGAAGTACGTAGATGGCCGCGCAGCAGAGTATCCGCAATGTCGCGATCATCGCGCACGTCGATCATGGCAAGACCACGCTCGTCGACGGTTTGCTAAGGCAAGCCGGCACGTTCCGCACGGGCGAGGTCGTCGCTGAACGCGCGATGGACTCGAACGATCTCGAGCGCGAGCGTGGCATCACGATCTTGTCGAAGTGCACGGCGGTGACGTGGAAGGGCGTGCGGATCAACATCGTCGACACGCCGGGCCACGCCGACTTCGGCGGTGAGGTCGAGCGCGTGCTCGGCATGGTCGACTGCGTGCTGCTGCTCGTCGACGCGTACGAAGGCGCGATGCCGCAGACGCGGTTCGTGACGCAGAAGGCGTTCGAGATGGGCCTGCGGCCGATCGTCGTCGTCAACAAGATCGATCGTCCCGGCGTCGACCCGCACGAGGTCATGGACCAGGTGTTCACGCTGTTCGACTCGCTCGGTGCGACCGACGACCAGCTCGACTTCCCGGTGATCTACGCGTCCGGCCGCCAGGGTTACGCGATCCGCGATCTCAACGACGAGAAGAAGGACCTCGCGCCGCTGCTCGATCTGATCGTCGAGAAGGTCCCGCCCGCGGGCGGCGATCCCGACGCGCCGCTGCTGATGCAGGTCGCGACGCTCGACTACGACGACTTCCTCGGCTATCTGGCGATCGGCCGCATGCGCGCCGGCCGCAGCAAGGTCGGCGATCGCGTGCTGCTCGCGCATCGCGACGGCAAGAAAGAAGAGTTCCGCGTCCAGAAGGTCCTCGGCTTCCAGGGCCTCAAGCGATTCGAGCTCGCAGAGGCGATCGCGGGCGACATCGTCGCGTTTACCGGGATGTCCGAGCTCAACGTCGGCGAGACGATCACGTCGATCCAGAACCCGACGATCCTCCCGCTGCTCAAGGTCGACGCGCCGACGATCACGATGAACTTCCGGGTCAACGACGGCCCGTTCGCCGGCCGCGAAGGCAAGTGGGTGACGTCGCGCAACTTGAGCCAGCGCCTCGAGCGCGAGATCAAGAGCAACGTCGCGCTCCGCGTCGAGGAGACCGACACCGCCGGTATCTTCAAGGTCTCGGGCCGCGGCGAGCTCCACCTCACCGTGCTCATCGAGACGATGCGCCGCGAAGGTTACGAGTTGTGCGTCTCGCAGCCGCAGGTGATCCTGCAGCACGACGAGAACGGCAAGAATCTCGAGCCGTACGAAGATGCGGTGATCGATCTCGACGAGGCTTACGTCGGACCGGTCGTCGCCGAGCTCAACCGCCGCCTCGGCGTGATGCGCGAGATGCGCCCGAGCGCTCCCGGACGCACGCGCCTCGAGTATCGGATCCCGGCGCGCGGCCTGATCGGCTACCGCTCGCAGTTCATGACGGATACGCGCGGCACCGGCGTGCTCTACACGCAGTTCGCGGAGTACGGCCCGCAAGGCCCCGACATCCGCACCCGCCAGAACGGCGTGCTCGTGTCGAGTGAAGAGGGCGTGTCGAACGCGTACGGCCTCTACTACTTGCAAGAGCGCGGTCAGATGTTCATCGGACCGAACATCAAGAACTACAGCGGGATGATCATCGGCATTCACCAGCGCGATAACGATCTCGTGGTCAATCCGAACAAGGCCAAGAAGCTGACGAACATCCGCACCACGGCCGCCGACGAGAAGCTCGTCCTCGCGCCGCCGCGCCAGCTGTCCCTCGAGTTCGCACTCGAGTTCATCAACGACGACGAGCTGTGCGAAGTGACGCCGCAGTCGATTCGCCTGCGCAAGATGATCCTCGATCACAACGTGCGCAAGCGGTTCGAGAAGAAGCCGGCCGAAGTCGACGCGTAGCCTACGAGCCGATCTCGCGTCGGTCGTTGCTTCGTCGAGGCCGTGTGACGTGGACCTCGAACACGAAGTGCGGGCGCGTCGGGTCTGTGCCGACGCGACACAGCGTCGTGCCGAGCTTCGCACCGCGTACGATCCAGACGTTCCGATCGTTGCGGGTCACGAGATCCGTCGTGACGAGCGATGGGTCATCGCAGAACGAGCCGGTCGCGATCCCGACGTCGCGCTCGACGGTCTTTCCCAGCTCGACCTCGAGACGCGTGCCGTCCGCGCGGGCGAGGCCGGTGACTAGCAAGCAGATCACAAGTGCGACGCGGGACATGCCACGATCGTACTACGGAGCAGCGCTCCCGCCAGAATTCACGATTTGCGGCCGGCGACGACGGCGGCGATCGCGGCATTCGCGGCGGGCGACGCGCGTTCCGGGTCGAGCGCATCCGCCCAGCCCTCGACCCGACGGCGCCAGTTCGGACGCTGGTCGACCGTGCCGGGTACGTTGTGGGGGACCGGATCGAGCGCGAGATCATCGAGTGCGACGAGCGCGATTTCGGCGGGGCCAATCGCGAGATCGGCCGTCGCGGTCACCATCGCGAGCTCGACGTTCGTGAGCACCTCGCCGGCAAGATCGGCGCGAGCGAAGGTCAAGAGCGCGGCTTTTTGACGATCACGCTCGACGCGATCGGCGAGCTCTTGTTCGGCATTGATCAGGCCTAGATCGCGCTTGTCTTCGATGTCCGCACCTCGCCACCAGCCCGCGAACGTCGGTGTGTCGTGCGTGTTGAGGCTCGCGACAGATTCCGGCGCCGCGGGCTTGGGCGAATCGCCGGCGCGATCGGGAAAGCCCCACTGCCCGACGTGCAGCCGATACAGGCCATGTGCCGCCATCGCGGGCCGCACGCCTTCGGGCACGGTGCCGAGATCTTCGCCGGCGAGCGAGCACTTCGCGCGACTGGACTCGAGCGTCAGGATCGCGAGCAGCTCTTGGGGCTCGTAGCGAATGTAGACGCCGTCGGTGGCCGGATGGCCATTCGGCACGCAGTACAGCCGGAACAGGCCCATCACGTGATCGATCCGCAGCATGCCGGCGACCCGCAGGTGATGGCGGACGCACGCGATGAAGTAGCGATAGCGGTCGCGGCGGAGCGCGATCGGCGACAGCGGCGGCAGCCCCCAGTCTTGACCGCCGAGGAACAGCGCATCGGGCGGCGCGCCGGCGGCGAGATCGAGGAGGAACAGCTTGCGCGAGCGCCAGACCTCGTACGCATCGCAGTTCACGCCGACGGGAAGATCGAGGTAGAGCCCGACCTTGCCGCCGCGCAGCGCCTCGAGCTGGCGCTGCATCGCCCACTGCGCGACGACGTGGCTGTCGATCCGCGCGCCTTCGGCACCGAACGCGATCGCCTGCGCGCGCGTGTGGAGCATCGGCACGTCATCTCGAAACGGTTGCGGCCACGAGCGCCAGCCGGTGCGCTGGACTTCGCCGATCGCGCGAAACGCGGCGTAGTCGTACGCGTCGTGCTGTGTCGCCCAGTCCGCGATCGCGGCCGCGCGCGTCGGATTCGCGAGCGCGATGTCGGCGAACGTATCGATCGCGGCGCGACGCCACTTGTACTGCTCGCGATAGTCGATCAGACCCGGTGTGATCGGCGGCGCCGCGGGCGCGGGCACGCCGAGCTCCGCGGCGAGTGCGCCGAGATCGAGATAGAGCTCGTTCCAGTACAGCCGGCTCGCCGGCGAGTATGGGCTGTACGCGTAGGGCTCGCCGAGAAACGCCGCGAGGATCGGCAGCGTCGCGACATACCGGCCACCTCGCCGTTCGACCGCCTCGAACAGGCTGCGCAGCGTGCCGAGATCACCGCTGGACCCGCTCGCCGCCGACGCCAGACCGTACACCGGTGCGAACACCCCCCACCGCTTGCGCCCGGTGCCCGGCGGATCGAACGCCTTCGCGGGTGCGGCGACCGCGAGCGCTTCGCCCTCGCCTCCTGCCGTGCGCCACTTGACCGTGTGATAGCCGAGCTCGCCCTCCAGCCACACGCGCGCACGGCGAACGCAGTGCACGACGCCGCCGGGCCACGCGTGCGAGTCACCGGGCAGATCGAACAGCCGGCCGCGTGCGCGAACGAGCCCGCCGCCTTCGGTCGTGACCTCGATCTCGTAATCGTCGTCGAATTCCGCGGGCACCGAGAACGGCACGACGAGCGCGCCGTCCCACGCGAGCACCACCGGCGGCACGATCTGGAGCCACTTGTGACGCTCGAGCGTCGCGAGGGCCGCCCGGGCGTCCTCGGGACGTTCGATCGCGATCCCGAGATCCGGACCGAGAGCGCGCAGCGCGCGGAGCACGGCCTCGTCGCTGCACGACGTTCGCTTGCCCTGCCAGCTCGTGTAGTCGGGATCGATACCCGCGGCGCGCGCGAGGTCGCGGAGCGACATGACGGCTTACCCGACGAGCTTGAGCCACCAGCCCGGCATGATGCCGAGCTCGAGGATCAACAGCGGAGCCATCGCGATGACGAACACGATGCCCGCAGAGCGCGTCGTTGCGATCGGCGAGCTCGACTCGCGGAAGTACATCGCCGTGACGATCCGCAGGTAGTAGTAGATGCTGATCGCCGAGTTGACGACGCCGATCACGACGAGCCACAGCAGCTGCCCGTTGTACGCGTCCATCGCCGACTTGAAGACGTAGAACTTGCCGAAGAAGCCGCCGGTCGGCGGGATCCCGCCGAACGACAACAGGCAGATCGTCATCGCGAGCGCCGCACCGGGATGTTGGCTGGCAAGGCCCGCCCAATCGTCGACGAGCAAGCGCTCGCGGCCTTTCGAGCCGACGTACGCGACGACCGCGAAGGCGCCGAGCGTCGTCACGCTGTACGCGATCAGGTAGTAGATCAGCGCGCTCTGCGCGGAAGGCGAACCGAGGCCGAGCGCGCAGATCCCGACGAGCAGGACGCCGGCGTGCGAGATCGACGAGTACGCGAGCATCCGCTTGATGTTGTCCTGGCGAACCGCCGTGACATTTCCGATCGTGATCGTGATCGCCGCGATCACCACCATCGGGCTCGCCCAACCGAGCGTGCCGAACGGCAGGATGTCGCCGCCGAGTGCGGTGCCGAACACGCGGATCATCGCGGCGACCGCCGCCGACTTCACGGCCGCTGCCATGAACGCGGTCACCGGCGTCGGCGCACCTTCGTACGCATCGGGCGCCCACATGTGGAACGGCACCGCGGCGACCTTGAAGCCGAACGCGACGACCAGCAGGAACCCACCCGCGATCACGAGGCCCGGGTTCTGCGTCGACGACAGCGCCGACTGCATCCGCAACAGATTCATCGTGCCCGCCGCGCCGTAGAGCAGCGCCATGCCGTAGACGAGGAAGCCGGTCGCGAACGCGCCGATCAGGAAGTACTTCATCGCCGCCTCGTTCGACCGGCGCGACTTGCGGCGCATCGCGGTCATCACGTAGACGCCGATCGACATCGTCTCGATGCCGAGGAACACCGTGATCAGATTCGAGGCCTGCGCGAGCATCACCGTGCCGGAGCTCGCGAGCAGCAGCACGCCGTAGAACTCGCCCATCTGCCAGTCGTGCTCGCGTTGATGCGCGGGCGAGATCAGCACGGTCGCCGCGGTCGTCAGCGCGAACACCGCCGACAGCACGTACGACGTGCGGTCTGCGACGAGCATGTCGCTGAACAGGCCGTGGGTCTCACCGGGCGCGAGCTGGCGGTAGAGCACGATCGACGCGATCGCAGATCCGACCGAGCCGGCGAGTGCGAGGCCGGCGAGCAGCGTGCGATCGCGGCCGCGATAGAACGCATCGGCGAGCACGAGCAGCATGCCGGTGATCGCGAGGATCAGATAAGGAACCAACCAGCCGAGGTCCGCGGGATTGAACGTCATGGCGTGCCTCGCTTCATCTCGGCCGCGGCATTCTCGGCACCCTTGGCCACGTTATCGAGGTTGCGCTGGATGTCCGCGACCGCTCCCAAGGCGGTGACGCCCGGAGGCGGCGTCTGACCGTAGAGGTGTGGGGCGTGATCCGACCACTCGGGCTCGTTGAGCCGATGATCGAAGTCCTTGATGAACTTCTGCACGGACGGCTCCATGATCTTGAGCAGCGGCCGCGGGAACATGCCGCCGAGGAAGATGCCGATCACGATCGGGATGAACGCGACGAGCTCGTGACGCTTGAGATCCGGAAGGTTGCCGTTGCGCGTCTTGTCGAGCTTGCCGAAGAACACCTTGTGGAACATGAACAGCAGATAGATCGCGCCGAAGATCACACCGGTCGCGGCGAGCGCGCCGAGCCAGTGCGGCGCCGGAATGAAGTGGTGCACCGGCTCCGTCTGCCCGACGACACACGGGATGCCATTGCCCGGATCGCATCCGGCGTTGAACGTTCCAAAGATCGTCAGGAACTCGCCGATGAAGCCCGACAGCGCGGGTAGTCCGGCCGAGCCCATCGTGATGATCAGGAACATGCCGGCGAACACCGGCATCTGCTTCCAGATCCCGCCGTACTCGGCGAGCCGCCGTGTGTGACGGCGTTCGTAGAGCACGCCGATCCCGAGGAACAGACCGCCCGTGGTGAGGCCGTGCGACAGCATCGCGTAGATCGAGCCGGAGATCCCCATCGTCGTCAGCGTCAGGATCCCGAGCATGCAGAAGCCGAGGTGGCTCACCGACGAGTACGCGATCAGCTTCTTGACGTCGTCCTGCGCGAACGCGACGAACGCACCATAGATGATACCGATCACCGCGAGCACCGAGAGCGCCGGCGCCCAGACCGCCGCACCGTGCGGGAACAGCGGCATCGCGTAACGCAGGAAGCCGTAGATCCCGAACTTCAGCATCACGCCGGCGAGGATCACCGAGCCCGCGGTCGGCGCTTCGACGTGTGCATCCGGCAACCACGTGTGGAGCGGGAACAGCGGCACTTTGATCGCGAACGCGAGGGCGAACGCCCCGAAGCACCAGACCTGCGCGTTGTACGGCAGCGCGACGGTCAACAGCTTCTCGAGGTCGGTCGTGTACGTGCCGAGGACGGCGCCCGCCTTGACGTAGACGTAGAAGATCGCGACGAGCATCAGCAGCGAGCCGAGCATCGTGTAGATCACGAACTTGATCGAAGCGTAGAGCCGGCGCTGACCGCCCCAGATCCCGATCAGCAGGTACATCGGGATCAGCATCACTTCCCAGAACATGTAGAACAGGAAGATATCGAGCGAGACGAACGCGCCGAGCATGCCCGCTTCGAGCACGAGCATCGCCGCGATGAACTCGCGTGCGTGCTTCTCGACCGATGACTTCGTACCGATCAGCGTGATCGGCATGAGGAACGTCGTCAGGATCACGAGGAACAGCGAGATGCCGTCGACGCCGGTCTTGAAGTGCGCGCCGAGCCCCGGAATCCACTCGACATCGAACACGAGCTGGAAGCCGTCGCCGGCCGGGTTGAAGAACTTGAAGATGCCGAGCGATACGAAGAACGTGATCGTCGTGATCGCGATGCCGAGGCCGCGGTGCAGCGACGACTCTGACTTCGGCGTGCACATCACGAAGATCGCGCCGAGCAGCGGTAGCGCGATCAAGAGCGGCAGCAGGAACGAGCCTTGGGGGTTCACTTCGACTCCTCCTTGATCGCCTGCGTGTACTTCTCGGTTCGCTGGCTGATCGGGTCGTCGACAAACATCGTCACGGCGCCACCTTCGTTGTTACCCCAGCGCGTCTTGATATCGGGACCTTCGAGCAAGTTGCCGTTGACGTCGCGATCGGGCTTGCCGTCGCCATCGATATCCCAGTGGATCTTGGACGTCGCGCCGATCACACCGGCACCGGGCTCGCCGTGGAGCTCGAGCTGATCGCCGTCGAGCACATAGCTGAACGTCGGATGCTGGTGGCAATCAGAGATCAAGAACATCGCGGCGGCGCCGATGACGAGGCCCGCGAGGTATCGCTGGACCTGGCCGTTCTGGACCCAGCGCGAGACGCGACCGAAAAGCCCGATCACGAACGCGGTGCCGTTGACGGCGACGGTATCGATGATGAACCGATCGACGATCTCGTAGAGACCGCGCGCAGCCGCACGGAACGGCCGCACGAACGCGGCGTCGTAGATCTCGTCGACCCACAGCTTGTTGCGAGAAGCTTCGTAGAGAGGCTCGAGCGGTCCGTTCGCGACGAGCCTGCCGAGCGAAGGCGAAGGCCCACGGCCGTAGAACATCCACGCGAGCCCGATCCCGAGCGCACCGATCGAGAGCGCGATGCCCATCAGGACGAGCGTCGTCGCATCCGCGGCCTCGCCGTGGATCGTTCGGATGTCCGCCGCGTTCGGCATCTGCCAGCTCTGCGAGGTGACAGGTTCGAGCCAGTCCGCGAGCGCGTGCGTGAAGCCCGGGAGATGAACGCCGTGAAGATGCGGCAGACCGATCAGGCCGCCGACGGTCGCGAAGAACGCGAGCACGACCAGCGCCGACGTCATCGATCGCGGCGATTCGTGCGCCTTCTTCGCGGCATCCGACCGCTCGTCACCGGAGAACACCAAGAAGTACAGTCGCCACATGTAGAAGGCGGTGCCGAGCGCCGCGATCACGAGGCCGCCCCACAAGATCTTCGGGTACCAGTCAGGCCAGCCGGGTGGATGCACCGACCACGCGCCGGCGAGGATCTCGTCCTTGGACCAGAAGCCCGAGAACGGGAAGATGCCGGCAATCGCGAGGCATGACACCGCGAACGTGATCCGCGTGATCGGCATGTGCTTGCGCAAGCCGCCCATCGTCGTGATGTCGCCGGGCGTCTGCGATCCGCCGTGCTCCATCCCGTGCATCACCGAGCCCGCGCCGAGGAACAAGCAGGCCTTGAAGAAGGCGTGCGTGCCGAGGTGGAAGATCGCGGCGACCCAGTTTCCGGTGCCGACCGCGACGAACATGAAGCCGAGCTGGCTGACGGTCGAATATGCGAGGACCTTCTTGAGGTCGGTCTGCGCGAACGCCATGAACGCCGCGGCGAGCGCGGTGAGCAGGCCGATCGTCGCGACCACCGCGAGCGCGGTCGTCGAGCACGAGTACATGAACGACAGCCGCACGACCATGTAGACGCCGGCGGTCACCATCGTCGCGGCGTGGATCAGTGCGGAGACCGGCGTCGGACCCGCCATCGCGTCGGGCAGCCACACGTAGAGCGGAAGCTGCGCCGACTTTCCACACGCACCGATGAACAGCAGGATGCCGGCGGCGGCAGCGAGCCGCTCGGTACCCCAGAACGGAGACATGTACGCCGGCGCCATCGCCGGATTCGCGAGGTTCGCGAAATCGAGGCTGCCGCGCGCCTGCGCGACCGAGGCAACTTGCGTCTTCAGTTGCGCGAGCAACTGCGTGATGTCGGCTTGCGGATCCGCGCCGAAGTAGGCGACGAGCTGCTGCTTCGCGTGTGCGATCTGCTCGGCGCCGCCGGAGCGCAGCTTCTCGGCCGCGGCCGTCGCCATGTCTTCGGGGCTGACGCCCTTGACCGCCCAGTAGAGCAAGAACATGCCGAGCAAGAACGCGAAGTCACCGATCCGGTTGACGACGAACGCCTTGCGACCGGCCGTCGCGTAACTGTCGTTGTCGAACCAGAAGCCGATGAGCAGGAACGAGCACAGACCGACGCCTTCCCAGCCGATGAACATCACCGGCAGGTTCGCGGCGAGCACGAGGATCAGCATCGCGCCCATGAACAAGTTCAAGTAGCCGAAGTAGCGCGAGTAGCTGACCTCGCTCTCCTTGTGCATGTAGCCGATCGAGTAGATGTGGATCCAGCTACCGACGAACGTGATGATCAGGATCATCACGGCCGACAGCGTGTCGAGCCGGAACGCGAGCTGCGTCTTGAACGAGCCGACTTCGATCCAGGTGTAGACCTGCTGCTCGATGCTGACCCCGAACACGGGGTCGCCACCATTCTTGAACTGAAAGACGAGCGGCCCGAACACGAGCCAGCACGCGAGCCCGCACGCGCCGACAACCGAGGCGATCGCGATCGTGTGCGAGGTCCGCTGCGAGAACGACAGCCAGCGCCCGAACGTGAGGTTCAGGAACGCGCCGATCAGGGGCAGCAGCGGAATCCACGCGAGCAGCGGAAGCCCTGCGAACGAGAAGTTCGAGGAGTCCATTTAGTGCCTCAGGCTGGTCAAGCGGTCGACGTCGACGTTTCGACGACCGCGGAAAACGGCAACCGTGATAGCGAGGCCAACCGAAGCCTCGGCGGCGGCGACGCCGATCACGATCAGGGCGAACGTATGAGCCGACAGCGCTTCGCTGCCGCCCCACATCCGAGAGAACGTCAGCAGCGCCATGTTCGCCGCGTTGAGCATCAGCTCGACGCTCATCAGGATGATCAGCGCGTTGCGGCGGACCATGACGCCGACCGTGCCGATCAGGAACATCACGGCCGACAGCACGAGGAAGTGCGCGTAGCCGATGTTGAAGATGAAGTCGTTCATGGCGAGTGCCCCTCCACGCGCGGGTCGTTGGGCGACAAGCCCTCGGGGACATCACGTTCGTGCAGCGGCTTCGCGATCGCGATCGCGCCGACGACGGCGACGAGCAGCAGGATCGAGATCGCCTCGAACGGAAACAGCCCGCCGTTGAACAGATCGGTACCGACTGCCTGCACGGAGCCCCAATCGTGTCCGCCGACGGCTTGGGGACCCGGGATCGCGATCTGCGCGTTCGGCACGCGGATGTGGATGAACAGGAGTGCGAGGCGATACACGAGGTACACGATCGCGACCACCCCGATGCCTTGGCCGACGCGGCCCGATGGCGCGACCGGCTCGTCCTCGGGGCGGTTCAGGATCATGATCACGAACACGAACAGCACCATGATCGCGCCCGCGTAGACGAGCATCTGCACGACCGCGAGGAAGGTCGCGTACAGCATCATGTAGACGGCGGCAATCCCGACGAAGCTGCCGACCATGCCCATCACCGCCGCGATCAAGTTGCGCCGCGTGATCACGAACAGCGCGCCACCGACGCACGCCACGGCGAACGCCCAGAACAGGAGCGCCATGCCTTTGTCGTGCGACTCGATCCGATCGCTATGAGGTGAGCGCTGGACGACCGAGGTCGTGATGCCCGGCGCGTGCGCCGCGATCGGCTGCGGCTGCGCTTCGGCAGCCTGCGCGGCACCGAAGGCGAGCCCGAGGGCCGTCAGGAGGACACAGATCACCTTCATGCGACCCTCTGCTTGCCAGGGGCTTTGATCGCCGCTTCGAAGTCCGCGCGGAACTTGGTCAGGAACCCGAGCATCGGCCAGGCGGCTGCGTCGCCGAGCGCGCAGATCGTGTTGCCGGCGATGCCGTGCGCGATGCTGGCGAGCAGGTCGAGGTCGTCGGGATGGCCGTTGCCTTCAGCGACGCGGCGCGAAACTTTCTCGAGCCAGCCCGTGCCTTCGCGGCATGGCGTGCACTGACCGCACGACTCGTGCGCGAAGAACTTCATGATCCGCCAGGTCGCCTTCGGAATATCCGTCGTGTCGTCCATCACGACGACGCCACCCGAGCCGGCCATCGTGCGCAGCGCTTTGCCGCCGCCGAGATCGAACTGCTGACCGGGGCGCACCATCACGGGCTTGATCCGCTCGTCGGTCTGCAGTGCATCGAACTCGCAGGGGACGTCGAGCTCGCTCGCGTCGAGCGGCGGCATCGAGACGCCACCGGGAATCACCGCCTTGATCGTGCGGCCTTTCCACACGCCACCGCAGACCTCGTTGATCATCTGCGTGAACGTGATGCCCATCGGCAGCTCGTAGACGCCGGGCTTGTTGACGTGGCCCGATACGCAGACAATCCGCGTGCCTCCCGAGCGTCCGACGCCGAGGCCGTTGAACCACGCGCCGCCCTTGTCGATGATCAGCGGCACGTTCATCAACGTCTCGACGTTGTTGACGATCGTCGGGTTGCCGAACAAGCCTTTGACCGCCGGGAATGGCGGCTTGAGCCGGGGCTGGCCGCGCATACCCTCGAGCGAGTTGAGGAGCGCGGTCTCTTCACCGCAGATGTACGCGCCCGCGCCACGATGCACGGTCAAGTGCACGTCGATGCCGGTGCCGAGGATGTTCTTGCCGAGGTAGCCGCGCTGATACGCCTCGTCGACGGCGCGCTGCAGCACGACGTACTCGCGCATCATCTCGCCGCGGATGTAGATGTAGTTGTGGACCGCGCGCAGCGCGTGCGCCGCGATGATCATCCCCTCGATCAGGAGATGCGGATCCCAGTACATGAGCTCGCGATCTTTGCAGGTGCCCGGCTCGGACTCGTCCGCATTGCAGACGAGGTGGACCTGCTTGGCGCCCGCGGGGACGAAGCCCCACTTCACGCCGGTGGCGAAGCCTGCGCCGCCGCGGCCGCGCAGGTTCGAGGCCTTGACCTCGGCGGTGATGTCCTCGGGGCGCATCGCGAGCGCCTTGCGTAGCTGCGCGTAGCCGCCGGTCTTTTCGTAACCGGCGAGTGTCTTCGCCTGTTCGTCGCCGAAGCGCGCCGTGACGAGCTTCGTGCCGATGTCGGTTGGCATTACACCACCTCCGATTCCGGGTGCGGCTCGCGCCGCAAGTCAGAGACGATCTGCTCGACCTGGGTCGGCACGATGTCGAGGAAGTAGCGCGTGCCGACGACCGCGCACGGCGCGTTGGCGCATGCGGCGATGCACTCTTCTTCGACGAGCGTGAAGTCTTTGTTCGACTGGCCGGGTTTTAGACCCAGCGTCTTTTCGAACGCGGCAAGCACCTCGTAGCCGCCGCGCAGCATGCACGAGATGTTGGTGCACATCCGAATCGTGTTCGTGCCGCCCGGCTCTCGACGGAACATCGTGTAGAACGTCGCGACGCCGTAGACATGTGCGTAGGGGACGTCGAGCGTCGCGGCGACCAGGCGAAGCGCGTCATCGGACAGGTAACCGAACTGTTTTTGCGCGACATGCAGCGCAAACAGCACGACCGGTTTCTTCGATCCTGAAACCTGATACCGCTCGCACGCCGCTTGGATAGATTTCTGGGCGTCCGCGGAGAATTCGAGTGACATCGGGATGTTGCCTCGGGCTTGAGCGAGCGGGCGAAACATAGTGGGCGCTATCTGGCGCGTCAATCTCGGGCCGGCCGAAAGCGATCTCCTGGAACCTGGTGTGGTATCGAGTCTCAGATGGCTCAGGATGCACCGCTCACCCGGATGGAGCGGTTCGCGCTCCGCTTCGGCGAGCTCGCGAATGAAGATCCCCGTGGCAAGTGGCTGCAGACCAAGTTTCTGCGCGGCATCTCGTACGTGTGGGTCCGAGCGGCCATCGCAAATCGGATGTTCGTCGATGGCCTCGAGCACTTGATGGACCTCCGGCCCGAGGCGGGGGTCATGCTCGTCGCCAATCACCGGAGCTTCTTCGATCAGTACTGCATGCTGCTCGGTTGCTACATGGGCCCCGTGCCGTGGGCGAAACGCCTGTTTTTCCCGGTCCGATCAAACTTCTTCTACGATCAACCACTCGGTGTCGTGATCAATGCGGCGATCGCCGGCGGCGCGATGTATCCGCCGATCTATCGCCAGGCGGAACGCCGTCAGCTCAACGATGACGCGCTCGACAAGATGGTCGAGATCCTGAAGCACCGCGGAAATGTCCTGGGCATGCATCCTGAAGGCACGCGCGGCAAGGGACCTGATCCGTACGTGCTGCTGCCGGCGCAGCCCGGGGTCGGCAAGGTCGCGCTTCTGGGTAAGCCGACGGTGATCCCCGCCTTCATTCACGGTCTCGGCAACGACATCGTGAAGGACGTGCGGATGAACTTCACGTCCGAGGCGCGCGGCGACCACGCGGTGATGACGGTGTTCGGACCTCCGATCAACTACGACGACTTCATGGCAGAGAAGCCGCGACCGACGCTGTACAAGAAAACCGCAGATCGGTTCATGGCGGAGATTCGCAAGCTGTCCGAGCGCGAGCGCGAGCTCCGCCGAGACCTCTCCGCGGGCCGGATCACGCAGGACGATCAGCGGTGGCTCGGCAACCGGCCTGTCGGAAAGCTCTACGCGTTCGAGGGTCGGGAATAACAGTGCTACGATAATCGGCGATGTCGGTTGCCGGAGATGACGACACACTCGCCAGCTCGCTGCCGACAACCACGACCACGACCAGCGGCGGATTTACCGATGTGTCGGAGATGGTCGCGCACCGCTATCGGATCGTGCGGTGGCTCGGCGGCGGCGGCATGGGTCGGGTCTACGAAGCCCTGGACACCGAGCTCGACGAGCATGTCGCGCTGAAGGTGCTGCGCGCTGGACTCTCGGCGGACGCGATCGAGCGGTTCCGGCGCGAGGTCAAGCTGACGCGGCGGATCGTCCATCCGAACGTCGCGCGGATGTTCGATATCGGAGATCACGGCACCGATAAATTTCTGACGATGGAGCTGGTCGCCGGCGATCCGCTCACCGGCGAGATCCGACCGACGCCGATGCCGTGGCCCCGCCTCAAAGCAATCGCCGTCCAGATCTGTGCCGGGCTCGCGGCCGCGCACAAGGCCGGCGTCATCCACCGCGATCTCAAGCCGGACAACGTCCTCGTCGAGCGTGGCACCGATCGGATCGTGATCACCGATTTCGGGATCGCGCGCGGCGACGACGATCCCGGGGTCACGCAAGTCGGTGCCGTGGTCGGCACGCCGCGGTACATGGCACCGGAGCAACTCGCCGGCCGCGACCTCGATGCGCGCGCCGATCTGTTCTCGCTCGGCGTGATCCTGTTCGAGCTCGCGACCGGAACTCGGCCGTGGACCGGCGATAACGCGATCTCGATGGCAGTCGCACAGGCGACGACGCCGCCGAGAATTCTCGAGACCGGCACGACGGAGATTCCGGCCGCGTTCGCCACGATCGTCGCCGCTTGCCTCGAGCTCGACGCCGATCACCGGCCGCCGAGCGCCGACGCGATCGCCGAGGCGATCACCACGGGCAAGCTCGATCTGATCACGCGGGGTGGGGTGGAGAAGCCAAGAGCGAGCATGCCGGCGATCGCGCGGGCGCCGCTCAAGCCGGCGATGGCAGCGCCACCAACGCCCACGTCGATCGCGGTGCTGCCGATCGCGTGCGCTCCCGGCGATGAATATCTCGCCGACGGTCTGCTCGACGACATCATCGATACCCTGTCGACGACCGAGGGCCTGCGTGTCCGCCCGGCCGGGATCGTGCGATCGAAGACGGCACCCGATCCGCGCGAGCTCGGGCGCGGGTTACAGGTGGACCACGTTGTCGTCTCGACGTTGCGGCGAAGCCCGACCGGCCTCCGGGTCGCGGCCCGGCTGATCAGCATCGTCGACGGCTTTCAGATCTGGGCGACCAAGGTCGACTGTGCCGAGCCGGAGATCCTCGACGTCAGCGAGAAGTTGGCGCACGCGATCGCGGATGCGCTGTCGACCCGCGCGCCCGCGGCGACCAAGCCGCTCGATTCCCGCGCGGTCGATCTGTACCTGCGCGCGCGCGCCGAGCTGCGTCGGTTCTGGGGCAGTCACGCGCAGGCCGCGGCCGACATGCTCGAGAAAGCGGCCGAGTACGCGCCCTCCTCTCCGCCGATCCTCGGCGCGCTCGCTTACGCGACGGTCCAGGCGTGGGTGATGCGGAGTAATCCCGATCTCGCGAAGCGCGCGGAGCTCGCGATCGAGCGCGGGCTCGCGACCGGTCATGGCGAGGCATACCTCGCGTCTGCCCAGTACCACTTCAACCGGGGCGACTTCGAGCGCGGTGGACGCGATCTCGGAACCGCGCTCCTGCGCGCCCCGATGCTGGCACAAGCGCACGAGCTCGCCGGCAAGATCCTCGTCGAGATCGAAGGCGCGGCACAGGCTCGCACGCACTTCGAGACCGCGGTCGGGCTCGACCCGGGACGCGGCCAGATCATCTCCTCCGAGCTCGCGCGCCTCGATGCACTCGAGGGCAATTGGAGCTCTGCCGATGCACGGATCGCGATCTTGCTCGCCGATCCGGATCCGTCGATCGGTCAATTAGCGGCGATCTTTCATGCGCGTTTGGCCGGATGGCGTGGCGACCTTCGATCGATGGCCGAGTCGGCGAGACGCTTCGCGCCGCGCATGGCCGAAGGCTCGGCCAAGCTCGTCGAGATCGTCATCAGCGCGATGTCCGGCGGTCTCGAGCAACAATCGTGGGAAGCGATGAACCATCTCGCCGGCCAGACCGAGCTGCCGGTCCGGCAGCAGCTCATGGGGCTTCAGCTGATCGCCGAAGCCGGGGCCGCGATCAACAACCGCGAGCTCGCGGTGAGCTCGCTCGAACGCGCTGCACACCTGGGCCTCATGGATATCGTGTGGTTCGACGGGTGCCCGCTGTTCATGAGCATGGTCGAAGATCGACGATTCATGACAGCCCGCACCCAGGTCGCACGGCGTGCATCGGCGGTGCTCGCCGCGTTTCGCTCGGTCACGACCTCTTAAGGGATCTCGCAGTTGCAATTCAGTCGCGTTTGCGTAACGGTACCCAGCGTGCGCGTTATCGCTCGCTTGGCCATCCTTGCGATCCTCTGTATCGCGGTGCCAGCGCGCGCGTCGGTCGATGGCGTGATCACCGGCGTGGTCGACGATGCGCTCCTGCATCCCCTGCCCGGTGCGGCGGTCGTGCTCCACGACTCGGCCGGCAACACGGTCGCGAAGCAGGTGACGGGACCAGACGGCAAGTTCGCGTTCACGAGCGTCCCATTCGGTGACTACACGGTCGAAGCCTCCGCGCCCGGGCTCGTCGGTGATCACCAGCATCTTCAGCTCAGCTCGTCGCAAGTCGCGACGGTCGAGCTCACGCTCGTCAACAGCGAAGAGATCGTGACGATCGAGGAAGACTGGGCCGTACCTCAGCCGAGCACGGCAACCGGTAGCGTCGCGACCGTCACGCGACAGACGCTGCAAGAGCTCCCCGGAACTGAAGACCGACCGATCACGGACGTCGTCGCGACCCAACCGGGATTCGTCGTCGACGCGCTCGGCAACTTATACGCGCGCGGCAATCACGCGAACATCCAATATCAAGTCGACGGCGTTCCGATTCCGGACTCGGTCGGCAGCTTGTTCGCGGCCTCGATTCCGGTGCGGTTGATCCAGGGTCTCGAGATCTACACCGGTGGCATGCCGGCCGAGTTCGGGCAGCGGCTCGGCGCGGTCGTCAATTTGAATACGCGCCAGAGCGGCGATCATCCAGAGGGCGCGGTTCAGCTTCGCTACGGCTCTTACAACACCGTGGAGCCGGGCTTCACCTACGCTTCGAAGCTGTCGGATCGGACCGGCATGTTCGTCGGCGGCAGCTTGATCAGCTCGGAGCGCGCCCTCGATCCACCTTCGATCACGCCGATCCTCCACGACGACGGCTACAGCGGCCGGTTATTCGCGCGCGTCGACTACACGCCGTGCGAGGTCAACCACTACGAGATGTTCGCGACCTACGCGCACAACCATTTCCAGATCCCGCTCGATCCTTCGGTCGTGCCGCTCGATCCGTCGCGGCCCAACTTCGTGCGGCCGGTCGATCAGTTCGGCAACAGCTCACCTCCGTTCATCCCTCACGACACGAACGCGACCGAGACCGAGGACGAGGCGTTCGCAGCCGTGTCGTGGGTCCACAAGCTCGACGGCGGCCAGATCCAGCTCGCGCCGCTCTACAAGCTATCGCGCGGAGCGCTGGTCTCGGATGCCTCGCACGCCCTCGGCAGCCTTGCCGATCCGGGCTCGATCGCGAGCGATGTCACGCGCCTCGCGCACCACGCCGGCGGGATCGCGGCGTACTCGCACAGGTTTGGAGCGCACCTCTTGAAGCTCGGCGCACAAGCGGACTTCCTCTACGGCACCACGGACTTCGCGCAGTACGCGCGCGACGACGCGGCGGGCGGCATCGATCCGGCGATGACCACGCGCGGCCGCGATCATACGGATGCGCTGACCTCCGGGCTGTACGCGCAGGATCACTGGACGCACGACAAGCTCGCGCTCGACCTCGGTATTCGGTTCGACGAGCTGCACGTGATGTTGCAGGACGGAACCTCCGATGATTCGGCGGGCATCAGCCCGCGCTTCGGCGCGTCGTATGCGTTCTCGAAGGACACGGTCGGACACATCGCGACGGGCATCAACTGGCAGCCGCCCTCGCCGATCGACGCCGCGAACGCGGCACGCACGCTCGGCGTCGTCCCCGCGGACCAGCAAGTGACGTACGACCTCAAGCCCGAGACCGACGTCTATGGTGAAGCCGGCATCCAAGCGCGCGTCAAGGGTCCGCTCTCCGCCGGGCTCACCGCGTGGGGTCGCTACGCATGGAACCAGCTCGACGATACGGCGATCGGCTCGACGAGCCTCCTCTCGAACTACAACTTCCAGCGCGGCCGTGCCGGTGGTGTCGAGGCGAACGTCGAGCTTCGCGTCGGACCGTGGCTGTCTGGGTTCGCGAACGGCTCGTACGGAATCGCCGAAGGCCGCGGCATCTCGTCCGCGAAGTTCTTGTTCAGCGCAGAAGATCTCGCGAACAACGCCTGGCAGACGCTCGATCACGCACAGACGTTCACCGCGAACGGTGGCGCGACGGTGCGCGATGGACGGTTCTCGATCACGAGCCTCGTCGCGTACGGCTCGGGCCTACGCACCGGTCCCTCCAACACGGCGCACGTGCCCGGGCACACCCGCACGGATCTCTCGATGCAGTACACGTTCTTGCCGCACGCATATCCGTTTCGCGTCGGCGTCGACGTGCTCAACGTGTTCAACGAGCACTACGCGTTCCGGATCGCGAATGGCTTCGTCGGCAGCTCCTACGGCGCGCCACGCACCGTGTTCCTCTCGCTCTCCGTTCCGCTGTCCAAAGAACCGCATCACCCGGG
Organism: Myxococcales bacterium; assembly: GCA_028287115.1. Lineage (GTDB taxonomy): Bacteria > Myxococcota_A > Polyangia > Haliangiales > Haliangiaceae > JABFXX01. The sequence goes on along the minus strand of JAQBQF010000143.1, from coordinate 7,997 downwards.
GGAAAAATGAGAGCGCTGCTACTCGCCGGGCTCGTCGCGCTGGCTGGACTCGTCAACTGCGATCGCGAAGATGGTCAGCCCGATCCGAAGGCCCAAGTGCTCGTCCCGTGCGATCCGCACGCACCCGATGGCGATCCGCTCGCCTGCCCGCCCGGCGCGATCGATGCCGGGGTCGATGCGCCGGCCGATGCACCACTCGATTGACGTGCGGTCGAGTTTTTTTGCGCAGGATGCGTCGCGACGGGGTTATACGAGCACCATGAAGGCTGCCCAGCTGGCCCTGCTCATCCTCATCGGCTGCGGATCCGGTCTTCGCAGCGACCCTACCGGCGTCGGCACCGTGACGTCAGGCTTGACGGACCCCGTGTGGCTCGCGCAAGACTCGTCGAACCTGTACGTGGTCGAGCAGATCTCGACGGGTTACAAGCTGCTGCGGGTCGCGAAGACCGGTGGCACCGCGCAGGTGCTGGCGACCGATCCGGTGATCGAAGCCGTGATCGCTGATGACGCCGGCGTGTACTGGATCGGGTTCGATGGGAGCGCTGCGCGCGTGCTCGCGCTGGCTCACGGGGCGACCACTCCTGTCGAGCTCGGCCGGAGCAACAATGGCTTCAACGGATCGACGTTGCGTAACATGACGATCGATGCACAGGCGGTCTACTTCTCGGACGAACAAGGGTCGATCTGGCGGGTACCGAAAGCAGGCGGCGGCGCGATCGCACTCGGCATGACAGACTCGACCGCGGGAGCGATCGCCACCGACAGCGACGGCGTCTGGGTGTCGACACTCCACGGCGCGAAGCACATCACGACGACAGGCGTCGCGAGAGAGCTCGCGTTCGCGCAACGCCCTCCCGACGCGCTCGCGTCCGACGGTAACCTGCTGTTCGCAATGTGCGCGGGATCCGGATTCGCGGACGGCTCGATCGTCCGTGTCTCGCTGACGGATTCACCGGTCACCTTGACCTCCACGCTGATCCTGCCGACGGACATCAAGGTCGCCGACGGTCATCTATACATCGCGACCGCCAATGAAGACTCGGCGATCCGGATGCTGCCCGAGTCCGGTGGTGAGCCCGTGTTGCTGGCGCAGGCCCATCAGGACGGACGCGGCCCGGGGGCCCTCGCCGTCGACGACGCATTCATCTACTGGACGGAGACGTACCTCGGCGAGATCCGGAAGATCGCGCGATAGAAGTGCTACTCGCGCTCGTCGCCAGGCTCGGACTTGACGAGCCGCGGGCCGGATCCGGGGGGTGGCGGTTCGCCTTGGCCTTGGCCTGGGCTCTGGCCTTGCTCGTGCCTCACTTCGCGCACGAACGAGATGAAGGCCATCTGCGGCCGCCTGGAGGCCTCGGTCGTGACGAACTTGATGCTGTCCCACTGCCAACCGCGACTCACCCACGCGTTCACCGCCTCTTCGATCGATTCGTCCGTGACGATCGAGATCTCGACGAACTTGTAGACGAGAGACATCGGCTAGCGCTGCTTCTGCAGGAGCTTGCACGCGAGCGGCGCGTGATAGCTGATGATGATGTCCGCGCCGGCGCGGCGAATTCCGAGCAAGGTCTCCATCACGACGCGGTCCCGGTCGATCCAGCCCCTCTCCGCGGCGGCCTCGATCATCGCGTACTCGCCGCTGACGTTGTACGCGGCGACCGGCATGTTGATCTCGTCGCTCACCGCGCGAATCACGTCGAGATACGCGAGTGCCGGCTTCACCATGATGATGTCCGCGCCTTCGGCGACATCCATCGAGCACTCGCGCAGCGCCTCGGCGACGTTGCCGGGATCCATCTGATGACCGCGGCGATCGCCTTCTTGCGGTGCCGAGTCGACCGCCTCTCGGAACGGTCCGTAGTAGCCCGAAGCGTACTTCGCCGAGTACGCCATGATCGCGACCTGATCGAAGTCCTGCTCGTCGAGGCTCTCGCGACACGCCGTCACGAAGCCGTCGAGCATGCCCGACGGTGCGACGACATCGACGCCGGCCTTCGCGTAGCTCACGACCGCTCGTGCGAGATTCTCGAGCGACGCGTCGTTATCGAGCGCGCCTTCATGCAGCACGCCGCAATGACCGTGGTCCGTGTATTCGCAGAAGCACGCATCGGCCATCACGATCAGCTGCGGGCGCGCCTTCTTGATCGCGCGGATCGCTTTCTGAACGACGCCCGAGTCTTTCCACGCCTCGGAGCCGACCGCGTCCTTGTGCTCGGGGATCCCGAACAAGATCACCGCGGGAATCCCGAGATCCGCCGCGCGCGACGCTTCTTCGACGGCCTTGTCGACCGAGAAGTTGAACAGGCCCGGGAGCGAGCTGATCGGCTTCTGAACTCCCGTGCCCGGCACCACGAACAGGGGATACACGAAGTCATCCGGGGCAAGGCGCGTCTCGCGAATCATCCGCCGGAGATTCTCGGTACGCCTCATCCGGCGGGGCCGGTAATCGGGATAGTTCATGTGGGCTCTCCGGGTGGATACACCGACCGGACCGCCTGCGCCATGCCCTCCGGTGTCGGCACCGCGGCGACCGCCACGGCGCGAACACCCGCCGCGCGCACCGCAGTCGCGGTGGTCTCGCCAATCGCGCAGAACCGCGACTCGATCCTGTCGAGACCCCCGATGATCGTCGCGAGCGCGGCGACTTGCGAAGGCGCGAACACCGCGCAGATCGCGGCTTCTCCCGCGCGCAGCAGCTGGGCGCCACGCGCCGCGCCGGCATCGTCCGGAACCGTGCGATACGCGATCACGTCGACGACGATCGCACCCGCGAGTCGCAGGATCTCGAGCGCCTCGACGCGACCTTCTTCGGCCCGAGGGACGAGCACGCGCTTGCCGCGCACGTCGACCGCCGCGACCATCCGGCGCGCGAGCTCGGCACCATCGCGGGCATCGGCCGGATGCTGCGCCGTGATCTTTGCGATGTCGAGCGCGCGCTTGGTCGCCGGTCCGACGGCCCACACACCGGGCAGCTCGATCGACTTCGCGGCACGTGCGAGCTCGTGTGCGGCGCGAGGACTGGCCACCACGATCGCCGCGAAGTCGCCGCTCGCGAGCGCGCGCGTCAACGCATCGGGATCCGCCGGGGGCACCGTCTTGGTCACCGGCATCGCGACGACCTCGAGACCCAAGGGCGCGAGCACGCTGACATAGGCCTGCGCGTCGGCCGGATCTCGCGTTAGCACCGCGAATGCCATGCTTGCAGCCTGGCACGGTGCGTGCTGCAACTCCAATCATGGCCACCACCTACGGACGTACAGCCGTCGAATCTCACGGGGATCGCGAGCTCGCCCGCGTCCAGACGCTCGCGCGCGTGCTCGATCACGGCCTCGTCGATCCGCTGATCGGCCTGTTCGCGCCCGGCATCGGTGATGCCCTCGGCTCGGTGCTCGGGCTTTATGTCGTCGTCGTCGCAACGCGACGCCGCGTCTCGCCCGTCGTGATCGCTCGGATGCTGATGAACCTCGCGCTCGACATGGTGATCGGCGTGATCCCGATCCTCGGCGATGCGGCAGACTTCGCGTTCAAGGCCAACAAGCGCAACGTGGCGCTGCTGCTCGATCGCAGCTCGACAGGTGGCCGTGCGACCGCACGCGACTGGGCGATCGTCGTGGCGGCGGCCCTGTTCTGGCTCGTGCTGATCGGCCTCGTGATCTACGGCTTCGTCCGACTGTTCCACGCACTCGCGTGACAATTGCGCCCACCGTGCGCAAGGCGTAGCTTGCGTGAGTGCGCATTCTCGTGCTCCTCGCGGTGGCTGGCTCGTGCTCGACCAGCACGAAGCACGATGATGGTCCCACGATGCCGGTCGTGGTCGAACCCGTGAAGCCCACGCAACCGGCACGGCGGGTCTACGTGTCGTCACCGTCTGGTGATGTCCCGGTCACCGTCGAGGTCGTCTCGACCGAGGCGAAGATCGAGCGCGGCCTCATGTATCGCCAGCACATGCCGCCCGACGACGGCATGCTGTTCCTGCTCCCCGTGGAGAAGGACTGGACGTTCTGGATGCGCAATACACTCATCCCGCTCGACATGCTGTTCATCAAGCGCGACATGACCATCGCCGGCGTGGTCGAGAACGCGACGCCGAAGACCGACACGATCCGTTCCGTCGGCATCCCGAGCGTCTATGTCCTCGAGGTCAACGCCGGCTGGGCCGCGCAGCATCACGTCGCCGCCGGCGCGAAGGTCCGGTTCGAGAACGTGAAGTAGCTGATGCGGCGGGCCGCTGCAGGCTTCGTGCGCGCGATCCGGCTCGAACGCGAGCGTGTACCGAGCTTCGACAACTATCCGTTCTCGATTCCAGCGATCGCGCAACTCGCCGAGCTCGATCTGCATCCCGAGGTCACGTTCCTGATCGGAGAGAACGGCTCCGGCAAATCGACGGTCGTCGAGGCGATCGCGGTTCGCGCCGGCTTCAATGCCGAAGGCGGAACCCAGAACTTCAACTTCGGAACGCGCCGCTCGGAATCGGAGCTCCACGGCTTTCTTCGCCTCGTCCGCGAGTCGCGCCGCCAGAGCACGGGATTCTTCCTGCGCGCCGAGAGTTACTTCAACGTCGCGACCGAGGTCGAACGGCTCGGGGTCATGGATGCGTACGGCGGCGTATCACCTCACGAGCAATCCCACGGCGAGTCCTTCCTCGCACTCGCAAACCATCGCTTCGGCGCAAACGGGTTCTTTATCCTCGACGAGCCGGAAGCGGCGCTGTCGCCACAGCGCCAACTCTCGATGCTCGACATCATCCACGACCGCGTCTCCGCCGGTTCGCAGTTCATCATCGCGACGCACTCTCCAATCTTGATGGCCTACCCGGATGCGTGGATCTACGAGCTCACCGCCGCCGGCATTCGCCGCGTGGAGTACAAAGCCACCGAGCACTATCAAGTGACGCGAGATTTCCTCAACGCGCCCGAGCGCTACCTCAAACACCTGATCGGCGTGAAGAAATCCGACGACGATAGCGACCTCTAGACGATCGGGTGCCTCGTGCCGCGTCCGACGCGCTGTCGCGGCGACTGATTCCACGGTCGACTAACTCAACCGACCTAGTACATCGCGCTCGCGAGAAGCTCGGTCGTGCCTAGGCGCTCACTGCGACGCGACTACGTTGCAGATCCGGATCGTCCCGGGACCGTCGACGAAACCGCCGATCCACCCGAGCGAGATCACACCGCTCTGTTCACTGCGGAATGCATACTCGTGCCCGATGTAACTCTGCGGCCATCCGCCGTGCGCATTGTTCAGATCGCGGACGTACACGGAGTATGTGTTCGCGGTCTGATCGACGAAGAAGTAGACGCGCAGTGCGCCGTTCGGGTAGTACTGGTTCTCGTATGGCTGCGTCGTATCTGTCGCATACGTGCTGCCGTTGCGCGCATCCATGTATCCGTCTGGACGGAAGCGCAAGATCGCGGCGACGTCGGTAAACGCTTTCGGATGGAAGCGTGAAAGGCCAACGACAGCATCGAGCGTCTGCTGCCAGTTCCCCGCGTTTGGCGTCACGTCCGCCTGCACTGTGAACTGACCCATCTGTGTCGGGAACGGGAACGCGACCCACCCGGGCGAGCCACTGATGCAAACATCCGGCGTTACGGAGAAGTAGCCCGTGCTGATCGCCCCGGTCGGGGAGTCGATGTAGCTCGCGACGTTGTCGATCCGCGATAGTGCGCTTTGCTCGGTCCGAAACGCGTAGTTGACCGCGATCGGGTGCCACACGTCGGCGACACGCGTGTCGGCGATCTTGACGTCGGCGCTGTAGCGCTTCGCGTAGAGGTCGATCACGAACCGAACGGAATACGTGGTGTTCGGGACGTAGGAGAACGTCGAGCTCGCTCGGTAGGCACCGGCGCTGCGGGCGTCGACGATGCCAGTGTCGTTGAAGCGAAGGATGGGGCCTAGGTCGCTGAACGCAGCCGCGCGCTGACTCGAGAAACCAACGACCGCATCGACGAGCTCGCCGTTGCTATAAGGCGTCGCCTCGAGTTGAATGGTGACTGTATCGTTCTGGTGCTGCGGGATCGGTCGATTGATCCAGCCCCCGGTGGCGTACGCGTAGCCGTCCGAAACGGGTAGATCGTCGACTGACGACGATATGGTCCCGGTGTCTGGCCCCGCGGCGCACGCGGTCAAGACCGCAGGTATGACGATACGCAGCGACCTCCACATGATGGCTCCTTCGCTCGGAGAATTGACGAGCTAGAGCTGCACAGGTGCATCGGATGTGCCTCGATGTCAGGGGACTTATTTGCGCCGGAAGTCGCAAGTCTAAGGCGGGCTCTGCGAACACCGCGGATGACGGCTTCGCTCGTCGTGACAAAAGCGACGCACAGAACGGCGCACCCTGAACGCAGCTGCGACGTGGGCCCCAAATCCACAGGCCAGCCGCGCGCTCTCGACATCTCGCCTTAGCTCCGGTGGATCTCGACGGGCCTCGCCGCGCGCTGTTCGGGCGTCTCTGCGGTGACCAGTCGTGACGTGCGGATGAACTCGAGGAGGTCCTTGTTGATCTGGTCCTTGTGGGTGGACGGCATGCCGTGGGGCGCGCCCGGATAGATCTTCAACACGGCGCCTTTGACGAGCTTGGATGACAACAGCGCCGACGCGACGATCGGGACGATCTGATCGTCATCTCCGTGAAGGATCAGCGTCGGAATATCGAATGCTCCGAGATCCTTCGTCAGATCGGTCTCGGAGAACACCTTGATGCATTCGTAGATGCCCTTGAGCCCGCCTTGCATACACTGCAGCCAGAAGAAGTCCCGCAGGCCGGCGGAGACCTTGGAGCCGGGCCTGTTCGCTCCATAGAACGGTGCGCTGAGGTCTTTGAAAAATTGCGAGCGATCGGCGAGGACACCGGCGCGGATCTGATCGAAGGCCTCGAGCGGTAGCCCGCGCGGATTGGCCTCGGTCTTGAGCATCAGCGGCGGAATCGCGCTGATCAGCACGGCTTTGGCGACGCGCTTGGTGCCGTGTCGTCCGATGTAGCGCGTGACCTCGCCTCCGCCGGTCGAATGCCCGATGTGGATCGCGTCTTTGAGGTCCAACGCTTGGACGAGCGTCGCGAGATCATCGGCATACGTGTCCATGTCATTGCCATCGGAAGGCTGGCTCGATCGACCGTGGCCACGGCGATCGTGGGCGATGCAGCGATATCCTCGGTTCGCGAGGAACATCATCTGGTCCTCCCAGGCATCTGCCGTCAGCGGCCAGCCATGGCTGAACACGATCGGCTGACCGTGCCCCCACTCTTTGTAATAAATCCGTGTGAGATCCTTCGTCACGAACGTCGGCATCGGAAACTCTCCTTCGGTATGCGATGCGACATCACGCAGGCGACACGTCTGACCTCCGAAGCCGCATCCGGTTCACCAGTGAACGCGAGCAACATCCGCGCCTGCATCGTCGTCGGGTAGCTTGCCCGGTGGCGTGGCTCATGAATCCGCTCGTGCCGCAGGCGCGCAAGACGCCCGCCCGCGGGCTCGGAACACCACATCGTCGACGGCCAACGATTTCTGACCGCCCGGCCGCCTCGAAATGACTCGTGCGATCGCGACGGTTACTTGCCGCTGCCGCTGCCGCCGCCGGGAGGCGCGTCCGGAATGAACGGCGGAAGCTCGACGGGAACTTGCACGGTCTGCGTCTCGGGCGCGGCCGCGACGACGACCGGCGCGCAGAACGCCGGCAGCTTGTCACCGTGACGTTCGACGTAGCCCATCGCGCCCATGCCTTGCACTTCCGCGGGGAACGGCACGACGCATGCGGAGTAGTTGCCGGGCGTCAGCTCGTTGACGCGCGCGGGCTCGCCGGCGCGAATGATCACCCACTGCGAAGAGCCTTGGCCCGCCGCCGCCATGCGCAAGCTGAGATCGGTCGCGGTCCGTGCGGAGACATTGCCGCTCGCGACCCACACGCTCGCGACACCGAGCTTGCCGGCTTTCGGAACGGGCAACACTTGCAGCGTGACCGCACCCGGGTCGACCGCGAGATCGATCGTG
>JAQBQF010000142.1 GCA_028287115.1 Myxococcales bacterium | reverse complement strand
CCGGCACCACCGCCGCCACCGCCGCCGCGAGCGACACCGCCGCCGACACCGGCACCGCCGCCGCAACCGAACCGCCGACGCGATTGATGCCCGAGCGACATCCGATGCCCGAACCTCGTGCCGCGCCGCCCGAACGGGGACATCCGGTCCGCCGTCAGATCATCCTCCGCGCAGAGCCGGGCACGAATGATCACCGGATGCAGATCGCGTGTGGATCGTGCCCGGGGTGACGATCGCGACACACGGCTCCAGCTCGGACGCGACGAGATCGATCTCGTCGTCTTGCGTAGCGCGACCGTACCGTAGCGGCCTGCGCAGCCTGGTCTTCGCGATCCTTTCAAGGAGCAAACGAGCGGATCCTCGCGATTGTTAGAGAGCAACGAGCGAAGGCTCCTCTCGCGTTTCGAGGTCACCTACGATCTTCGTGTGCACCGAACGCGCCCACCATCGGGACGAAGTAAGCGAGAGTGATATCGCGCTCGGTCACGAGCTTGCCGTCTTGCTTTCGCCACGCGATCACCACCTCGTGACCGCCGGGCCCGAGCGGGTGGACCAGCCGTCCGCCCTCCGAGAGCTCCTCGACCAGCGCGGGTGGTACGCGGGGGGCGGCCGCGGCCGTCACGATGGCGTCATAGGGCGCGTGTTCCGGGACGCCGAGCGAGCCATCTCCGACGATCACGATCGCATTCTCGATGCCGACGGATGCGAGATTGCGTCGCGATGTCGCGGCCAGATCGGCAAATCGTTCGATCGAGACGACCTCACGGCTCAAGGTGGCGAGGATCGCCGTTTGGAAGCCAAGTCCCGTCCCGACCTCGAGCACGCGTTCGTGACCGCGGAGCTCGAGCGCCTCGACCATCAGCGCCATGAGCGATGGCTGAGTCGTCACCTGCTCGTGCGGAATCCTCACCGGCACGTCGACGTACGCGTCGCGTTCCTCTTCGGGCGGCACGAAGCTCTTCCGCGGTACGGTCCGGAACGCGTCGAGCACGCGCGCATCGCGCACACCCTTGGCGACGAGAACGCGGACGAGCTCGTCGGGGCTCATGCCGATCTCCAGATCTCGCGCAGGTCGGGTGGCAGCTGGCTCGCGACGTCGTGTACTTGCTTGGTCGGCAACAGGCGCTTGACCGCGGCAAGCACGACACGAACGATCTGCTCCGCAACGGCCGGAGCGGTGTCGAGCTCGTCGGCGACGCTGTTCACGAGCTCTGCTCGATCGAACACCGCAGCTTGTTCGTGACGGTGAACTAGACAGCGCTCGAGCAATCGGCGCACCGACTCGGGCAACCCGAGGAACACGTCGCGGGCTTCGCCTCCGCTCAGGTGGCGCGAAAAGGTGCACATCGCGGCCGAGAACGCGTCGGGGGCGGTGATGCCTGCCGGCAGCGGCGCGCGATCCGCGATCTCGGCGAGGAGCTGCTGTCGCGCGGAGGTCTCGGTGACGCTAGCGGCGTCCGCGACCGCGTGCCTGGTGCCGCACCACAGGTCGCTCAGGCTTTTCGGGAGCTGATTGGCCACGTGCTCGACGACATCGCCGGGGAGTCGGGCTCTGACAGATCTGAAGATGCAATCGCAAATCAGCTCGGCGTGAGCCGGCGTGACGTCGAGACGGATGGCGACACGGTCGAGGAGCTCGGCGCCGGCGAGCTTCACGACCGATCGGCCCTTGCGCCGCATGCACCGGTCGAAGAGTGGCTGGATCTGCGCGGGGAGCGCCACGAGGAGGTCGTATGCCTGGCCCGTCGTCAGCCTCTCCGCGAGGGTACACATCGTCACGATGGCTGCCGTCGCTGCAGTCACGTGGGCGGGCAACAGCGCGTGCGACTCGATCTCCGAAATGAAACGACCCTCGTCGTCATCCCGATCAGGGACGGGCACGTCTTCTATCTGGCCCATGATCGCGACGAGATGCATGTCGCGTGCGCGCCCGACACGGCGATCAGAAGACGTGCGCGCATCGGCAATGCGCTGTCGAGAGCACTGCGCATGACGATCGGGACCGGGGCACTTGTTGGGTGTCTTCCTCACGGGAAGATCCGGACCGGTTGTTGTTGGATGTCCTCCCGGTTGGACGAAACATCCCGAGCTGTCGCCTACGACGCGACGACCCTACGTTCCGCCCGCAGCCGCGCGATCGTCTCGCGTCCCCGCGCGAATGCCGCGGCCGCGCGGTCGGGTCCGAGCCGGCTCTCGCGCTCGACGAGATCGAGCGCCGCGAGCACGATCGCGAACACCTCTTCGACCTCGCGCATCACCGCTCGCCGCGTGATCGCGATGCGGTAGCAGCTGTCGCCTCCGATCACGATATCGAAGCGCACGGGCAGGACTTGGCCGTCGCTGCGGACGAGGTGCACGTCGAGGTGATAGGCGGAGTCCGCGGGCACGTCGCGGAGATGAGACTGGAACGAGTCGGCGTCGTCATCGCTCATGAACGTCGCCAGCGGCGCGCCGCACAGCTCGCCGTGATGCACGGCGATCATCTCCGCGAGCCTCATGTTGCTCTCGACGATTCGCCCGAACGTATCGACCGCGACGTATCCGAGCGGACCGTGCTCGTACAGATCGAGGTACCGTTGCTTCGCGTCGCGCAAGTCGCTGCGCGCCATCCTCAGCTCTTCGTTCTGCAGCTCGAGCTCGATCTGCAACAGCTCGAGCTCGTACGCGAGTCGTGATTGGGCGAGCACGCGAGGACCGAGCTGTTCCTCCGCCCGGCGGCGCAGGTCGATCATGTCACTCCTCGGAATGCGGTGACTCACAACACCTCCCCTGTTTCGCAGCGAGCAATGGATAGCGCTTTCGTGAAACGAGGGGAAGTGTGAGTGCCCCAGCTGCTTTCACAATTTGCGCATCCGTGGCCTCCCGTATCGGTATCCGGATCCGATCAGGCACTTAGCGAAACACGAGGTACTCGGGAGGCACGTGCTCGACGAGCCACACGCCATTCTTCGACAGAAAAACGTGGACTCCGTCATATCGCCGGCGCGCACGATCAGTACGACCGGCTTGCCTCGACGTCCACCGACCTTCCTCGCTAATAGCCGTGCTTGCGCAACGAGACGTTCGCGACGAGGCCCATCGCCAGGAAGAACGTTACCAGCGAGCTGCCGCCGTACGAGATGAACGGGAGCGTCACGCCGACGACGGGCGCGAGGCCGAGCACCATCGCGACGTTGACGACGACGTGCCAGAACGTCATCGCCGCGACGCCGATGCAGATCACCGCGCCGATCCGATCGCGCGCCGACAGCGCGACGTTGATCGTCCACAGCAGCAGGAAGCCGAAGATCGCCAGCAGGAATACCGAGCCGATGAAGCCCCACTCTTCCGCCCACACGCAGTACGGAAAATCGGTCCAGTGCTCCGGCACGAAGTTGAACTGGTTCTGGGTGCCTTCGAGGAAGCCCTTGCCCCAGATCTTTCCAGAGCCGACCGCATAGATCGATTGCTGGGTGTGCCAGCACGCCTTCGTCGGCGCGACGTTGCAGTCGATGAACCCGAGCAGCCGATCTTTTTGGTACTCGTGCAGGTTCTCCCACAGGATCGGGATCGCGAGCAGCGAGCCAGCGGTGATGTAGACCATCGGCCACAGGTTCGGCATCGCGAGAAAGCCGACCGTGAGCACGATCAGGCTCAGCAGCACGGCCGTGCCGAGGTCGGGCTGTACCGCGATCATGATGATCGCGATGAGCAGCACGATGAACCGGACCGCGATGATGCGGGGCGTGTAGCGAGTCGGCTCGGACTCGGCGAACATGTGCGCGAGCGCGAGGATCGTCATCAGCTTGACGAGCTCGCTCGGCTGGATGCCCAGGCCGCCGAAATTGAGCCAGCGATACGTCTGGCCGTGGGTATCGGCATCGCCGCCGCCCGAGCCGAACAGACGCGCGATCACGAGCATGCACATCGCGATGCCGAGGCCAACCCACGCGAGGCGCACGAGCGCGCGATAGTCGATCACCGTGACGACGGCGAAGCCGATCGCGCCGATGATCATCCATTGCAGTTGCTTGTCGAACTTCGCGTTGTGCCGCACGCCGCGGGTGGCGGAGTACAGGTTCAGCATGCCGATCGTGCAGAGCGCGAGGATCGTGACGATCAGCGGCCAATCGACCGCCGCGCGGAACCGGCGCCAACGCGACACACCGACCGTCGCGCGCGGCAGATGAAGCCCGAGGCCCTTCATTGCCCGGGGAACCTCTTCACCGCCGGCATGTCCTTCGGCAGTGGCGAGCTCGGGTGGCCGCTCGCGCGCCAGGGCGCGCGGGAATTGATGCCCGTGAAGTAGCCCTCGAGGATCTGCTTCGCGATCGGCCAGGCGACCTGGCCACCGGCGCCGCCATGCTCGACGAGCACGACGATCGCGATCTCGGGATCTTCGACGGGTGCCCAGCCGGCGAACCACGCATGCGCGGCATTGGGGTGCCAGCCGTCGACGTCTTTCTCGTCGCTGTCGCGGTGGTGCTTCTTGACCTCGGCGGTGCCGGTCTTGCCCAGCACGGTGACGCCTTCGATGTGACCGTGCTCGTAGGCGGTGCCGCCGAGCTCGTTCGTGACCTTGTACATGCCGCGCTTCCACGTATCGAGCGCGTCGACCGGCGTCTTGATCGTACGCGCGGCTTTCGGGTCGTAGCTGACGATCGTGTGGCCGTCGTTGGCTTCGATGCGTTCGACGACTTGCGGCACGAACAACGTCCCGCCGTTCGCGATCGCGGCGTAGGCCATCGCCATCTGGAGCACGGTGACCTCGACATCGCCCTGCCCGATCGCGGCGTTCGTCGCGTAGCCGACCTTGTAGTGGCTCTTCTCTTCGTACCAGGCCTTTGTCGGCATCCGGCCGCCCGAGTCGCCGTTGAGGCCGAGGTTCGTCGGTGCGCCGAAGCCGTACTCGCGCGCGACCTCCGCGATCCGATCGAGACCGATGCGCTCGGAAAGCTTCCAGAAGTAGACGTCGCACGAGTGCTGGATCGCCTTCAGCAGATCGACCTTGCCGTGCGTGCCGTGACAGCTGAAGTGCGTGCCCGCGAGCTGATACTCGCCGGTGCAGAACATCGATTCGTCCTCGGCAGCCTGGCCATCCTCGAGCGCGGCGAACGCGGTGGCGAACTTGAAGATCGATCCCGGCGGATAGGTCGCGCGCAGCGTCTTGTCGACGAACGGCTTCAGCGGATCGTCCTTCATGATCGAGTACTCAGCCTTCGTCAGGTGGCCGGTCATGATGTTCGGATCGAACGAAGGCTTGCTGACCATCGCGCGAATCTTTCCGGTCTTCGGCTCGACGATCACGACCGCCGACGCTGCCGTATGTGCGACCGCTTTCTCGGCGAGGTGCTGGAGCTCGGCGTCGATCGTCAGCACGAGGTTCGCACCCGGCACCGGATCGACGACGCGCTCGCCTTGGATCAGGGTCGCGGCGGTCTCGTCGGCGAGCCGCTGGCCGCGCGCGTCGACGGCATAGCGCTCGATGCCCTTCTTGCCGCGCAGATAATTCTCCCACGCGGACTCGAGACCGTATCGCCCGACGAGCTCGCTCGGATCGTAGCCCTGCGTGCTCAGGCGATCGGACTCGTCCGCGGTCATCTGCGTCATGTAGCCGACGAGGTGCGCGGCGAGCTGGCCCTGCGGGTAGTACCGATACGGCTCGTGGCGAACCTCGACGCCGGCGAGCCGCGTGCGCTGCTGCTCGACCTTCGCGGCGCGATCGCGGCCTTGATCCTCGAGGACGAGCACCGGGCTGCTCGGTGCGCGTTTCTTGCCGACCTCGAGGCGCTCGTCGATCCGCTGGGTCTCGTCTTCCGAGAGCCCAAGCAACAATGCGAGCGAGGCCTTCGTCTCGGACGTCAGCAGCTTCGGCGTCGCGTAGATGTTGAACGCCGGGCGATTGTCGGCGAGCGCGACACCTTTGTGATCGAGGATCTTGCCGCGCACGGACGGCAGGTAACGCTCCTTGACGACGTTCGAGACCGTCCGCTCGTAGTAGCCTTCGCCGCGCATCACCTGGAGCTGCCACAGCCGGCCGATCAGCAGCGCGAGCGCGACGATCCCGGCGAGCGCGACCCACCGCAGACGCCGGTGCAGCTCCGGCAGTGCCGGTCCGTAACCCGAATCGCCGCGGATCATCATCGCGTGATGCCCTCTAGCGCCGCGTCACGATCGCGTGCCGTCCGCGCGTACGCGGCATCGATCCGGCGAAAGATCTTCCACACGGGCGGTCCGACGATCGCGGTCGCAACCGCGACGAGCGCGACGTGGCGAAGCTCGGTCGACCACTGGCCATGCGGCAAGTGATAGATCGCGCGAACGATCAGGGCCAGGACCGATGCGACGAGCGCGACAAACGCCGAGAACGCGATGGTCATGGTCGCGCCGCGGACGTAGATCCGTTGCTGTACCGCGCGCGCGACGAGCCCGGTCAACCCGAGGACGAGCGCCATCAGGCCCGGTGGTGCACCCGAGATCAGATCGACGAGGTAGCCGAGCACGATCGATCCACCGACCGCGGGCGCGAGGTGGCGCCGTGCGGTGAGGCCGAGATAAGCGGCGGTGAGCGCACCGAGATCGGGCACGGCGTCGTGCAGCGGACCCGGAAGCAACCGCCACAACGCACCGACGATCACGCACGCGACGTACGCGACGAGGACGAGCGTCGCGGTCCTCACGGCTGCGCCTCTCCCGGCGATGGATCGATCCACCAGATCAGGACGAGGACGACCAACGCGAGCAGCCAAACCAGCAGCGGGCGGCGACCGATGATCTCCGAGCACAGCTCGAGGGCGCGCACGGCGACGATCACAGCGGCCTCCCACCGAAGGCGGGCTCGCTGCGCTTCTTGGTCTTGCCGTCGGGGTCGATCGGTGGCGGCGGCGCGAGCAGGACCATCACGGCACGCACGCGCGAGACATCGACAACGGGCTCGACCTCGACGCGCTGGAACATCCCATCGTCTTTGCTGATCTTGCTGATCTTGCCGACGACGAGGCCCGGCGGAAAGCTCGCACCGAGGCCGCTCGTGACGATCTCGTCGCCGATCTCGACCTTGGCCGAGCCCGAGACCGCGATCGACGATTGCTTCTCGAGCCACTCGATCGCGCACGCGTACGAGTCTGGCCGCCCGAGCCCGGTCAGCATGCCGCGACCGCCGGTTCGCGGGATCACGACCTCGATCGACGAGCCCGGATCGCTGATCAGCGTCACGTCCGCATAATCGCCGTAGACCTTGTCGACGCGGCCAACCGGGCCGGCGCCGGTGATCACGGGCATGCCCGGCGCGACCTCGCGACTACCGCGATCGATCCGCAGCCGGATCACGCGAAACTGCGGCGAGAGCGGCGCGCCGATGACGCGAGCGCCGATCGTGTCGGCGGGCGTCCGCCGCTTGACCACGGCAAGATCCTCGAGTGCTTCGACGTCGAACGCACGGCGCGTCATCGCCGCGAGATCTTTTCGCAGCTTGGCATTTTCGTCGCGGAGCTCGCGGTTCTCGCTCTCGATGTCGACCAGCGCGACGTAGCGCGACCACATCCCGCCGAGGCCTTCGACGATCCACGACACGCCCGCTTCGAGCGGGGCCGTGATCCGTAGCAGCGCTTGATCGAGTGTCGACGGCGTCCCGCGCGCCAGGCTCGCACGCAGCACGAGCGCCGGCAGCAAGACGAGGAGGCCCGTCAGCGACCAATCGAGGAGTCGACGTCGTACCGTCATCGTGCGCTCGCATGCCTAGCATGCCCAACATACGAGACCGACGTGATCACCGCAGTGCGATCTCGCGGAGCAGAGACAGCTCGTCGAGGACTTTGCCGGTGCCGAGCACGACGGCGAGCTGCGGGTTCTCGCAGACCATCACGGGCAAGCCGGTCTCTTCGCGCAGCAGCACGTCGAGGTTCTTCAGTTGTGCGCCACCGCCGGAGAGCACGATGCCGCGATCGACGATGTCCGCCGATAGCTCGGGAGGCGTGCGCTCGAGCACCGAGCGAACGGCGTCGACGATCGCGTTGACGGGCTCGGAGAGGGCTTCGCGGATCTCGTCGCTGTTGACGAGCAGCGTCTTGGGAACGCCGGCGACGAGGTCGCGACCCTTCACTTCGACCGTCAGCGGCTCCTCGAGTGGGTACGCCGAGCCGATCTCTTTCTTGATGATCTCGGCGGTGCGCTCGCCGATCAGCAAGTTGTACTTGCGCTTGATGTACTGAACGATCGCTTCGTCCATCTTGTCGCCGGCGACGCGGATCGACTTCGAGAGCACGATACCCGCGAGCGCGATCACGGCGACTTCCGTCGTGCCGCCGCCGATGTCGACGATCATATTGCCGGTCGGCTCGGTGATCGGTAGGCCGCCGCCGATCGCCGCCGCCATCGGTTCTTCGATCAAATAAACCTCGCGCGCCGCCGCGGCGAGTGCGGAGTCGCGCACCGCGCGCTTCTCGACCTCGGTGATCCCCGACGGGACGCTAACGATCACGCGCGGCCGGACGAGCGTGCGGCGCTGATGCGCTTTCTGGATGAAGTAGCGCAGCATCGCTTCGGTGACTTCGAAGTCGGCGATGACGCCGTCCTTCATCGGCCGGATCGCGACGATGTTGCCCGGCGTTCGGCCGAGCATCTCTTTCGCTTCCTTGCCAACGGCGAGGACTTTCTTCGGGCCGCCTTGCGATGACGCCTGAACGGCGACCACGCTCGGCTCGTTCGCCACGATTCCGCGGCCTTTCACGAACGTGAGTGTCGTGGCGGTCCCGAGGTCGATGGCGAGGTCGTTGGAAAACATTCCGTAGACCCAATCGAAGAGCATGGTGTTCCTGTGCGGAGGTGAGTGAGCGCGAGGGGATCGACGCAGAGCGTCGGAAGTAAGAGACCCAAGAAAACGACGGAGGCCCCCGGCACGTACCTCACCGAAAAGCCTTGCGGAGTTATCACGCAACTTCGGATCGGTGCAAGACAATCTTGACCGCCGGCCCGTCGATAGATCGGGCGGTTGACCCGGTCTCCGAACATCCTTCAGTACCGGCCCAACACGAAGCACTCACGGGCAGGTTGTGGATACCGGAAGCACGGTCTAGAACCTTGCGGTCCATGCTGGAATCCATGCGACGCCAGGGCGCGTCGATCTTTATCTATTTGATCTTCGGCACGCTGATCGCCGTCTTCGTCATCAACTTCGGCCCGCAGGGCGGCGGTAAAGGTGGTGGCGGTTGCACCGGCACGGACAACGTCGTCGTTCGAGTCGACGGTCACGACGCGACGCAGACCGCGTTTCACGTCGCGTATTCAAACCCTTACAACCGCGGTCAGGGCAAGCAGCGCGTCTATGTCGCGCTCGAGACGATCATCCGGCGCGAGCTGCTCGCGAACGAGGCCGATAACCGGGGCTTCCTCGCGACCGACGATCTGATCCTCGATCAGATCAAGAAGGGGCACTTCTTCCTCGGCGGCTACAAGGTCACGATCCCCGGCGCGCTCGACGATGTCGACGGCGAAAAGTTCTACAACCACAAGGCTGTCAAGTCGTGGGTCGGCCAGCTCAACGTCTCGCTCAACAGCTATTACGAGGAACAAAAGCGTTCGCTCCTCGCTGCGATGATGGCCGAGATCCTCCAGGACTCGGTTCAGGTCTCGAAGGAAGAGGCGCTGTCGCAGTTCCTCTACGAGGGCAACACGGCGACGTATGACGTCGTCGCGTTCAAGCCCGACATGTATCGCTCGGCGCTGCGGATCAGCGATGCCGATGTCGACCGCTATCTCGCGGCCCATGAAGACGACGTGAAGGCCCGCTACAAGGCGGACGAGCGGACCTACAAGGCAGTCAAGCCGCAGCTCCAGCTCCGCGAGATCTTCATCGCCAAGGCGGAAGAGCCGAAGGCCGGCGACAAGCCCGCGGACGACAAAGGCGAGAAGAAGGCCGGCGACACGAAGGCCGGCGACAATAAGGCCGGCGACGCGAAGGCCGGCGACAAGAAGGCCGGCGACGCGAAGGCCGGCGACAAGAAGGCCGGCGACAAGAAGGACGACAAGAAGACCGCCAACAAGAAGACCGCCGACAAGACGTCCGACGCGAAGGCCGACAAGAAGACTGCCGACGCCAAGGCCGACAAGAAAGACGATAAGAAGACTGCCGACGCCAAGGCCGAGAAGAAGCCCGCGGTGAAGCCGGTTGGCATGCCGATCGAACAAGCGCAGGCGAAGCTCGAAGCAGCGCGCGCCGCGATCGCTTCGGGCAAGCAGAAGTTTGCGGACGCGGCTCGCGAGCTGTCGACCGACGAGAGCCTCAAGCTATCCGGCGGCGACATCGGCTGGCGCACGGCGGACAACGCGTCGATCGGCGAGAAGGCCGTGACCGATGCGATCAAGACCCTCAAGGCCGGCGAGATGACACCGGTGATCGCGACCGATCGTGGTGCGTATCTCGTGATCGCGGAGGCGAAGCGCGAAGGCGACCTGAGCTACGACCAGGTCAAACACGAGCTCGCCAAAGAGATCGCGCGCGATGCGTGGAGCAAAGAGGCGGCTCGCCGTGCGGCGATCGCGGCACTCGACGAGGCGCGTGCCGGCACCGGCAAGAACCTCCAACAGCTCTACGAGCGCGAGCTGCTGCCGGAGAACCCGGGCCAAAACTTCCAGAACATGTCCCCCGAAGAGCAGAAACGGATCCTCGATCAGCTGCGCGAACAGATGGGCGAGCAGCACGGCTCGATCGAATTCGAGACCAAGGACATCCCTGCCGCGTGGTACGCCGACTCCGGTGACACCGGCGGCTCGCCGGCTGGGTCTGCCGCGGCAGCCGGATCGGCGCCGCCGCCCGCGGCAGCCGGATCGGCGCCCGCCCCGACGCCAACGGCGACCGGATCCGCGGCCGCGCCGGCGGATGCCCCCGCGGCCAAGCCACCCGTGACTGACATCATGGCGCCCTCGAAGGAGCAGCTGCCACAGCTGGGTGACGTTCCGAAGGCGAAGGTCAACAGCTTTGGGCCCGCGCCGCGAACCGCTCAGCTCCCGGGCATCGGTGCATCGAAGGAGCTCGTCGACGCCCTGTTTGACGAGCTGACGCCGGGGATGCTCGCGAAACGTATCTACGAGGCCAATGGCGGTTACTACGTCGTGCAGCTGATCAGCCGGCAGTCGCCAAAAGTCGACGACTTCGACAAGAACGCCGACCGGCGCGTCTCGGAGCTGCGTGACGCCCGCGCGCAGTCGTTCCTCAAAGAATGGCTCAAAGACCGCTGCGACAAGCTCGCCAAGGACGGCAAGATCAAGCCGAACGCGGAGCTCGTCCAGGAGCGCGATGACGCGGGCAAGCTGCTGCCTATCTCCTATAGGCCCTGCATGTCGTTCTGAGTGGCTGCGGAAACGTGCGTTCCTGACCCGACGACTGTACTGATTTTGGTACCTTAAGGCCGTGCCTGAGGTGGGCCACTCTGGCTCGCGGCGTCTGCCGTTTACGTTCCACGCACAGGGTGGCGTGGGCCGACTCGTGCTCGCCGATCTCGATCTCGGGATGCTGGCGATCGAGAGGCTCGAGCTCGAGGTCACCGACTTCGGCACCGATCCAGGTGTCACGGCGGCCGAACGATTTCAGCGCCGCCGTACGCGCTTGCGAAACCTGACGTTGCGGATCCCCGCGGCCTCGCTCGATCACCGAATCGAGGAGGTCCGGCGTCAGCTCGCCGGCGTCGGCATCACCCAGCTCGCGGCACGGCTCGGCGACGGGTTCGTGTCGGTCCGGGCGCGCGCCGCGGATGGCCTCGCGGCCGCCGACCTCACGTTCCGGATCCAGCTCGTGCACGCGGGCACGCACTTGCGCGCGCTCGCGAGCAACATCCGGCTGCACGGTCATTTGCCGACACCGGGACCGGTGATCGCAGATCGCGTGCTCGTCGCGCTGCTCGGCGCGAGCGACACGCCGAACGTGGTCGAGCGGCCGCACGCGCGCGGACTCTGCGACGTCGAGCTCGATCTGGTCGCGGCGCTGCTGTGGCACATCATGCCGCGTGCGGGTTGGCGGTTGCCCGCGTCGAACGAAGTCGAGCTGATCAGCGTGCGCGTCGGCCGCGGCGCGATCGAGATCGCATACGGTCCCAACGGCAGCCGCAGCGGCGATCTGGGGGTCCGGCCGCAGGCGCTCCAGCTCGCCGGAGCACACGATCTGATGCACTCGGCCGATCAGCTGCTGCGATCTGGCCATGTCGAGGAGGCGATGCGCGGCTATCGCGCGTTGCTCGCCGCCGGCGGTCCTGATCAGCCGCACCTGATCGAACGGATCCTATCACTCGCGTCCGCGAAGCCGGCGTGGTTCTTCGACGGGCTCGAGCTCGCACGTCAAGCGCTCGGTCGCTGGCCGGGCTCCCCCGCCGCGCACGCGGCGCTCGCATCGATCACGCTCGCGCAAGGTGACGCGCGCGAGGCGGCAAGTCACCTGACCAAGATCGCGCAGCAAGCGAGCGCGGACGGCGACGACGATCAAGCGGCGCTCGCCGCGCTCGCCGGCGCGCGCCTCGTTCGCGTGCTCGATCCGAAATCAGCGACCCAGCTCTACGAGCTCGCGCTCGAGCACGATCCGGGATCGTCGGAAGCCGCGGATGCGCTCGCGGATCGACTCGCCGACGAACAGCGGTGGCCCGAGCTGGTCCGGCTGCTCCGCGCGCGAGCCGCCAACGCCGAGGTCGCGCGTGCGGTGCAGCTACGGTTGCGGCTCGCCGACGTGTTCGCGCATCAGCTCGACGACGTCGCGGGCGCGCAGCAGGAATTGCAGATCGCGCGCGAGCTCGCGCCCGACGAACCCGCGATCCACGAGATGACCGCGTCGATCCTCGCGACACGCGATCCCGCGGCGGCGATCGAAGCCTGGCGGCAAGTCGCCCGGCTCGCGGAAGCACGTGACGACCATCGCAGCGCTGCGCGCGCGTTCGCGACACTCGGTGAGATGCTATCGGGCGCCGAAGCCGAGGTCGCATGGCAGCGCGCGCTCGAGCTCGATCCGTTGCAGACCGACGCGATCGCAGGGCTTGCGAAATCAGCGGCGAAGCGCGGTGATCACATGCGGGCCGCCGAGCTCTACGAGCGCTTGCGCGGCCTCGGCTTGCCGCAGACGATCTCGGCGACCCACGAGCTCGCGCTCGCGCGATCGCTCGTTCACGTCGACCGCGTCGATGACGCGCGGACATCGCTGCGCCGGGCGACGATGGCCGGGGGCGAGACCGCGGCGGAGGCGCACGCGATCCTCGCGGAGATCGCCGAGGCGACCCTCGATCGCGAGCATGCGGCCGCAGAGCTCGACACCGCGATCGGAGCGTTCGTCGGACTCGCGAGCGAGGGCTATGCCGATGATGATCGGCTCTACACTCGCGCCGCCGAGCTCGCGGTGGCACGCGCCGTGTTGCTCGATAATGCGGGCCACGCCGCGCAAGCGACCGCCGACTGGCAGCGCGCTCACGATCTCGCGGGCTCGCATGCACCGGCGATCGCACGCGATGCAGCGCGGACCATGCTGTCGCGCGTCGACGACGCGATCACCGAGCGCCGGTGGATCGACGCGGTGCTCGCGACGCGACCGCCCCCGGAAGAGCGCGCGACGTTGCTCGTCCAGCGCGCCGACGTTCGCCGCCGCGAGAAGGCGCCTGATCTCGCGGCCGCGGTGGCCGATCTTCACGAAGCGCTCGCGCTACTCGACTCGGTGGGCGGCGAACAAGCCACGAACACGGACACGCGCCGGCGTGCGTATCAACTCGAAGCGGATCTGCTCGCGAACGGCGGCGATCCGCGCGCGCGAGCGCAGGCGCTCTCGGCGCTCGCGCGGATGTCAGAGCGATCGTCCGATCGTCTCGAGGTCGAGACCGCAGCCGCGGCCGCATGGCTCGCCGCCGACGAGCCCGCTGCCGCCCTGCCCCATGGAGCGCGCGCCCACGCCGAGCTCGCCGACGGTGTGCCCGCGAACGTGCGCCGAGACGTGCTGACGACGCTCGGTGAAGCTGCCTGGCGCCAACGTGCCTGGCCCGACGTGATCCGCGCGTATCGCGGGCTCACCGACGATCCCGGCAGCGATCCCGCGCGCCTCGGGACCTCGCGGTACCGGCTCGCGGTCGCGGCGGATCGCAGCGGAGATCCCGCGCTCGCGCTCGCGGCGTTGAAGCCGCTCGTCGACGATCCCGAAGCCGCGCGTGCGACGGCAGTCGATGTGCGTGCGCAAGCACTTCGCCTGTATGCGGATCTCGCGGAGCGCGCGGGAGATCTCGCAGGCGCGGCGACCGCGCTCGAAGGCTTCGCCGGGGTCGCCGCGGATTCGACGCCGAGCGCACGTGCCGATGCGATGTATCGAGCGGGCGAGCTGTTCCGGCGCGCCGAGCGCGGCGACGATGCAGTGCGGTGCCTCGAGAGCGCGCTCAAGATCTCCGATACGCATTTGCCCGCTCTCGACGCTCTCGAGCACGCCTGGCGTGAACGCGGCGATCTCGAGCGCGTCTCGGTGATCCTCGGCCGCAAGGTCGCGGCGACGGCGCGGCACCCGCAACGCCAGAAGCCGTTGCTGTCGCGCCTCGGCGATCTGCAGGACCAACTCGGGCGTCCGGACGTCGCGCTCGCAACGCACCAACGTGCGCTCGAGATCGATGCGACGTGGCGCCCGTCGTTGCGCTACGTGACCTTGCGGCTGCGGCACGACGGCGCGATCGTCGCGGCGGCACAAGGTCTCGCGCAGCTCGCCGGAGATCTGCAAAGCGACTCCGGCGTCGACCTCGCGATCGTCGTGCGCGAACGCTTGCTCGCGATCAAGGCTCTCGCGAAGCTCGCGATCGAGCTCGACCCCGAACAACTCGACGCCGTCCGTGGCGTCGCCCAGCCGGCGCTCGAGCGCGCTGCCCTCGAGACGCAGCCTCGGCCCTCGCGTGGCGCCGAAGCGGCCGCGATCGCCGGCGAAGATGCGGCCGAGATCGCCGCGGCCCTCGCACGGTTGCGGGGCGAGCCCACGGCCGGAGCAGAGGCCGGCGACGGAGCCGGCGATCGCTGGCGAGCCGGCGCCGAAGAACTGACGCCGAACGGCCGTGTGAAAGACGCACCGGTCGGCGCATTGTCACTGCGCGATGCAGCGCTCCGCGCGCGAGCCGCGGGCAAGCTGCAAGATGCGCTCGCATCGCTCGAAGCGGCGAATCACGTCTCGCCCGGGGATGTCGATCTGCTGCGCGATCTGGTCGAGCTCGCGATCGAGGTCGGCGATCACGATGCGGCCGCGCGTCACCTCGCCTCGCTTGCGGATCGGCAAACCGGCGCCCGTCGCGCAGAGTCGCTGACGCAGCTCGCCGATCTCTATTACGACAAGCTCGAGGATCCGCTGCGCGGTCGTTCGGCGATGCGGGCCGCGGCCGATGCCTATGGCGGGACGCGCCATGACAGCACGCTCCGCATGCTCGCGACCGAAGCGGCCACGAACCTCGCGTGGGATGTCGTGGTCGACGCGCTCGTCGCGATCGCAACCGATCGCCGCACGATCGCGGACATCGCGCAGCTCGCGACCGGGCTGCAACGCGCCGGACGTCTCGGCGACGCGGTCAAGCTCCTCGAAGACGCGACGGCCTCCGGGCGCTTCGACGACGGCGGAAAGCTGATCGCCGAGCTCAGCAAGGAAGTCCATCGCAAGGCGGAGCTCGCATGGAACCTCGAACAGCGGGCGAACAGCGCCCCACCGCTCGAGGCGAGCGCGATGCGCACCGAGGCCGAGGCCCTGTGGCAGGCGATCGGCAAGGCCGATGATTCCGGCGCGCGTGACGCCAAGCCTCAAGCCACCGCGCCGCTCGATGACGACGCCGCGAGCACGCAGAAGATGCCGGTCGCGGCGATCCCTCCGCCGACTCCGCGGCCGAGCCCACCGACACGGCCCGAGAAACGCACGGATCGGCCCGCGACCAAGCTGCGCCTGCCCGCGAATGTCGATAACGCGGCGACGCAAAAGATCCCACCTCTCTTCGAGCCGCCGTCGGTCGTGATCGACGCGACGCCCGCACAAGCTGCAACGGCGGTTGCAGCCGCGGCTGCGGGCGCGGATCGCGAGCGCTTGCTGATCGCGCATCGCGACGAGCCCGACGACCCCGGGATCCTGCTCGCCCTGCTCGCGAATCTAGAGAGCGCGCCCGATCTGCGCCGCCAGATCCTCGATCACGCTGCCGAGCTCAGCAGCGGCCGAGCGCAGGCGATCGCGCTGCACGAGCTCGCCGTGATCGCGCGCAGTGGTGGCCGCGATCCGATCCGTGCCGCGGCGTTATGGACGAAGGCGTATCGCGTCGATCCGCGCTATCCGCCGGTGTGGATGCCACTCGCGGATGCGCTCGTCGGTGCTGACGAGCTCGACCTCGCGCGCGAGCTCTACGAACAGATCGCGAGCTCCCGCGACTACGATGCGGAGCGACGCGCGTTCGCCGCGGAACGAGCCGAGGCGCTCGGCCGCGACGATTCGATCGTCTCGGGCGAGATTCGCCCGCGAGCACGCACGAGTCCGGCGCTGCACCCCGAGCTGGTCCGCGCGCGCGAGCTCGCGGCACAGGAACAGTGGGCGCAGGCAATCCAGGCCGCCGAGCAGGCCGCCGAGGCGATGCCTCACGATACCGCTCCGATCGAGCTCCTCGAGCAGCTCTATCTCGAGGCGGGGGATGTCACCGCGTCGTCCGAGGCGATCGGCCGTCAGCTCGTGATCTCGGAGAATCCGCTGCAGCGCGCGCTGCTGTGGCGCCGCCGCGCGAAGCTCTATCGCGATGCGCTGGGCCGCGAAGCCGAGGCGTATCGCTGTCTCAAAGAAGCGCACGCGTGTGCACCGGCCGATCCGGAAGTCGCCTATCAGCTGCGCGTCGCCGCGATGGTGCGCGGCGAGTGGGCGCTCGCGGCATCGCTGCTGTATCGCGAGATCGCGGCAGCACCGAGCCCGCGCGATCGCGGCGCGCTGCATCTCGAGCTCGCGCTGATCTACGAAGAGCGTCTCGAGGATCCGGCGCAGGCGCAGGTCAATTACGAGCAAGCGCTCGCGTTCGATCCGACGATCCCGGCCGTCAAGGCGCCACTCGCACGGCGTTACGAATCGATCGGCAAGTACGTCGACGCCGCACGACTCTATGAAGAGGCCGCGGTTCACGCGCGCGCCGGTGACCGTGGCGCGTTGATCGCCGCTGCCGCGCGCAGCCGGGCTTCGGCGGAAGAAGACAAAGGGCAGTCCGAGCTCGCGGCGCAGCTCGATCGCGCAGAAGCCGCCGGAGCGCTCGATACGTCGCTCGAGCTCGCGCATCAACTGTGGCGCGCGGAGCCGGGTCACCCGGCCGCGTTCCGCGTGCTCGCGAACGTGCACCGCGCGTCCGGCGATCTGATCGCGCTCACCGAGCTGACGACGATCCGCGCCAGCCGGGCCGACGCGCCGGAAGAGCGCGCGAGTGCGTGGCTCGAAGTGGCGCGCCTCGCCGAAGAGACCGGCAAGCTCGATCAAGCGGCCCGCGCGTTCGATCTCGCGTTGATCGAGGATCCGGGTCACCTCGGCGCGCTCGACGCACGCGGCGCGCTCGCGTTTCGACTCGGAGATTGGGCGACCGCGGACCTCATCTATCGCGACCTCGCGCCGGGAGAGAGCGTGCTCGGTGATGACGAGCTCGCACTCCGGCGCTCGATCATCGCCGAGAAGCTGGGTCGTGACGGCGAGGCCCTGAACCAGGCGCTCGCCGCCGCGTCCGCGGCACCGGGCCGGCGCGACGTGATGGTCCGCGTCCAGGAGCTCGCGACGCGGGTCGGCGATCTCCAGGTCGCACTCTCGGCTGCGCGTGCGGTGCTCGATCTCGTCCCGCTCGACGACGACGATGCCCTCCTCGCGACCCACTTGACGCTCGTCGATCTCCAGCGCCAGTCGGGCGATCTCGATGCCGCGATCACCCAGCTCGAGCGGATCGTTCGCGATCATCCGCTCCACCGCGCGGCGATCGAGCAGCTCGCAGACATCCACATGGCGAAGAGCGACTGGCAAACCGCGACGCGCTATCTCTACCAGCTCGTCCCGCTCGCCCCGACGCCGACCGAGCGCGCGGAACGCCTGTATCGGCTCGGCGAAGCGGTCCTGTTGCACCTCGGCGACGTCGACCGCGCCGACGACGTGTTCCTTCGCGCGTCGGATCTCGATCCTTCGCATGTCCCGACGCTCCGCCGGCTCCTCGACGTGTACTGGCGCGCCGATGATCCCGCCGCGCTTGTCGAGGTCGCGACCGAGCTCGCGAACACGGACGCGCTGTCGAATGGTCCGGTTGCGGCGGCCTCGCTCGCAAGGGCGCTCGTCGCCGCGGCCCTGCTCGGCGACACCCAGCTCGCGAGCAAGCTCGTCGCTGCGCTCGGCGAGGAGGCGCCGCGGAAGATCGCGACCGCGCTCGGCGATCTCGTCAACCGTGAAGGCCGGCTCGAGCTCAAAGGCGCCTCCACCGCGATCGCGGAGCTCGGACGACGCGGGGTGGTCGATCTGCACAAGGTCCGGGCCGCCGCGTCGGGCACCCCGGTCGAACCGATGCTCGTTAGCCACTGAGAAGAAAATGCCTGCCAGATCGGACAGGGCCGCATTGACGGCTTTGTAAGCGTGGTTACGCTAGCCCCGTCATGAAGATCGACCAGCTGACGGTGAAGGCTCGCGAGGCGTTGGCCGCCGCGCGGGACGTCGCGATCGCACGTCACCACGCAGAAGTCGGGGCCGAGCACCTGCTCGTCGCCCTGCTCGAACAAGAAGAAGGCGTAGTTCCGCGGATCCTGGGAAAACTCGGAGCCGACCCGCGGATGGTCCGCGCGGATCTCGATCGTGCCCTCGAGAAGCTGCCGCGCATCCACGGCGCCGCGCTCGATGTCGACTTCGGTCGATCGCTCAAGGACACCTGGGAAGCGGCTGCCAAGCAAGCCGACGAGATGAAGGACGAATACATCTCGACCGAGCACTTCCTGATCGCGCTCGTGGCCGGCAAAGGCAACGCGGCCGAAGCGCTGCGGCGCGCCGGGGCGACGAAGGAAGCGATCCTGTCGGCGCTGGTCGATGTGCGCGGCAACCAACGTGTCACCGATCCAGATGCCGAGTCGAAGTACGAGGCGCTCGATCGCTACTGCCAGGATCTGACGAGGCTCGCCGGCCAAGGCAAGCTCGATCCGGTGATCGGCCGCGACGAAGAGATTCGCCGCACGATCCAGATCTTGTCGCGCCGCACCAAGAATAACCCGGTGCTCGTCGGTGAAGCCGGCGTCGGCAAGACCGCCGTCGTCGAAGGCATCGCGCAGCGAATCGCGCAGGGTGACGTCCCCGAATCTCTACGCGACAAGAAGATCTTATCGCTCGATCTCGGCGCGCTGATCGCCGGCGCGAAGTATCGCGGCGAGTTCGAAGAGCGCCTGAAGGCCGTCCTCAAGGAGGTCTCGGCTTCCGAGGGCGCGATCATCATGTTCATCGACGAGCTGCATATGCTCGTCGGTGCGGGCGCCGCCGAAGGTGGCAACGACGCGGCAAATCTCTTGAAGCCGGCACTCGCGCGCGGCGAGATGCGGTGCATCGGCGCGACGACGCTCGACGAGTACCGCAAGCACATCGAAAAAGACAAAGCGCTCGAGCGCCGGTTCCAGCCGGTCACGATCGACGAGCCGTCGGTCGAGGACACGATCGCGATCCTCCGCGGCCTCAAGGAGAGGTACGAGGTCCATCACGGGATCCGGATCCGCGATGCAGCGCTGATCGCCGCGGCCAAGCTGTCGCATCGCTACATCACGAATCGCCAGCTTCCCGACAAGGCGATCGATCTCGTCGACGAAGCCGCCTCGCGGCTCAAGATGGAGATCGAGAGCACGCCGACGCCGATCGATAACCTCGAGCGCCGGATCATGCTGCTCGAAGTCGAACGTGCGGCGCTCCAGCGCGAGAACGACAAGCGCGCGAAGCAGCGGCTCCCCGACGTCGAGCGCGAGATCGCCGAGCTCAAGGAGCAGGCGTCTGCGATGAAGGCGCTGTGGAAGCAAGAGCGCGACCTGATCTCCAAGCTGCGCGACAAGCGCGAAAAGCTCGATCAGCTCAAGACCGAGGCCGACCGCCTGCAGCGTCACGGCGACTACGCCCGTGCGTCCGAGCTGCGGTTCGGCTCGATCCCCCAGCTCGACAAGGAGATCGCGGAGTGCGCGAAGCAGGTCGAGGACCTCAAGGCCAAGGGTAGCTTCCTCCGCGAGGAAGTGACCGAAGAAGACATCGCGTCGGTGGTCGCGAAGTGGACCGGGATCCCCGTCGAGAAGATGCTCGAAGGAGAGTCACAGCGCCTCGCGAAGATGGAAGAGCGACTGCGCACGCGCGTGGTCGGTCAAGACGTCGCCGTCTCGGCCGTCGCCGCGGCGGTCCGTCGAGCGCGCGCCGGCCTCAAGGATCCGAAACGCCCGATCGGAAGTTTCTTGTTTCTCGGACCGACCGGTGTCGGCAAGACCGAGCTCGCTCGCGCGCTCGCCGAGTTCCTGTTCGACGACGAGAATCTGATGATCCGGATCGACATGTCCGAATATCAGGAGAAGCACACCGTGTCGCGGCTCGTCGGCGCGCCTCCGGGGTACGTCGGCTACGACCAAGGTGGCCAGCTCACCGAAGCGGTGCGCCGGCATCCATACAGCGTCGTCCTTCTCGATGAAATGGAGAAGGCGCACGCGGATGTGTGGAACATCCTGCTCCAGGTGCTCGACGACGGCCGGTTGACCGACGGCCAAGGCCGCACGGTCGACTTCCGCAACACGATCGTCATCATGACGAGCAATGCGGGCAGTCAGTACCTGGTTCGCATGACGCCGGAGAACCGCATGGAGATCGAGCAGCTCGCGATGAAGGAGCTGCAGTCGACGTTCCGGCCCGAGTTCTTGAACCGCGTCGACGAGATCGTGTTCTTCGAGCCACTCGGGCAAGACGAGCTGGCGGAGATCGTCGAGATCCAGGTCCGGCGGTTCCAGGCGCTCCTCGCCGATCGGCAGCTCACGGTGCACCTCTCCGACCAGGCAGTCGCACTCGTCGCAGAAGCTGGTTACGATCCCGTGTACGGCGCACGACCTCTAAAGCGTGCGCTCCAGAAGCTCGTGATCGACCCGCTCGCAACCCAGCTGCTCATGGGCGCCTACGCGCCCGGCGATCACATCGAAGCTGAGGTCGCGGATGGAACGATCGTGTTTCGTAAAGCCGCTCACGGGGTCGCCGCCTAAGCCATGCCACAGCAACAGATCGACTTCGATCCGAGCGTCGATTACTACAAGGCGCTCGGCGTTTCCGAGACCGCCTCGGCCGACGAGATCAAGAAGGCCTATCGCAAGCTCGCGAAGCAGAACCATCCCGACTCGACCGGCGGTGACAAGCGCAAGGAGTCGCGGTTCAAGGACATCTCGAACGCGTATGACGTGCTCGGAGATACCAAGAAGCGCACGCTCTACGATCAAATCCGAACGCAGGGCTACGCGCCCGGCGGAAGCGCACCCGGCGGCGGGAATCCGTTCACGTACACGGCACAGGGCGGCGGGCCCGGCGTGTTCGATCTCGGAGATCTGTTCAGCCAATTTTTTAGTCAGCAGCAGCGGGCCGGCGGCAAGGGCCGGGTCCGCGTCGAACGGATGGATTTCGAAGATGACGTGCCGCCGCCCCGAGGACGACGAGCCACGGCGGCGGACGCTGCCGACGCCGATTTCGAGAGCAAAGTGAGGGCATCTGACGGAAGTTGGTTGCGCGTCGAAGGCAATGACGTCTATTCGGATGTGAGGATTCCCTTCGATCGCGCGACGCTGGGCACGGTCGCGTCGGTCGCCACCGTCGACGGAAAAGCCGATGTGAAGGTGCCGCCGGGCACTTCAAGCGGTAAGAAATTGCGGCTACGCGGGAAGGGGGTCGCAGACCGCTCCGGACGGGTAGGCGACCACTACGTCACGGTCCAAATTGACGTGCCGAAGGACCTCGATGAGGAGGCAAAAAAACTGCTCGTTCAGCTCGTGCAACGAATCCGCAAACGCGGGCAGAACGACTGAAGTGTCGTAGACTGCAAGGAAGCTTCGATGACCAAACACACCGAAACCGCCGGTCAATATCCCGTCATCCCATTGAGGACAGAGGTCCAGCTCCCGGGCCATGTCGGCCCACTGGAGATTGGTCGGGAGGCCTCCGTCCGCGCCATCGAGGCAGCGACACGCGATGACAACCTGATCGTCATTGTCCCGCAGAAAAACCCAGCCGTCCGCGATCCGGGCCAGCGCGATCTTCACGAGGTCGGCGTGCGCGCCGAGATCGTCCAGGTCGTCAAGCACTCGCCCGGTCGGTTCACGTGCGTGATGCGCTACCTCGAGCGCGTGCATATCGATGCGCTCGTCGCGACCGAGCCGTTCCTGGTGGCTTCCGTCTCGCCATTGCAGTCGACCGCGAGCGCCAGCGCCGACGCGCTGATCGCGACGACCACCAAGGTCCGCGACTTTCTGCTCGCCGTCGTCACCGACGCGCAGGCGAAAGAAGCCAAGACCGAAGGTAAGGAGAACAAGGAGCCACGCGGCGAGCTGACCCGCGCGCAAGTCCAGGCGATCGTCGATCCGGACAAGCTCGTCGATGCCGCGGCCCCATACCTCGAGCTCGATCGCGAAGACCTCACCGTCCTCCTGATCGAGACCGACACGATGAAGCGCCTCGAGCGGATCATCCCGTCACTCGAGCGGCAAGCGACCGTGCTGCGCCTCAAGGCCGATATCGGCGCCGAGCTCGAGGGCGAGTCGTCTCGAACCCATCGCGAGCGCGTGCTCCGCGATCGGATGCGCCAGATTCAAGAAGAGCTCGGCGAGCAGGACGACAACGCCGAGGTCGATGATCTTCGCAAGAAGATCGAAGAGAGCAAGATGTCGGACGAGATCCGCGCGGTCGCGAAGAAGCAGATCTCGCGGATGTCGCAGATGGCCTCGTCGTCGCCCGAATACAACATCGCGCGGACCTACGTCGAGAATCTGCTCGAGATCCCGTGGAACGTGTTCACCGACGACCGCCTCGATGTTTCCGCGGCTCGCGCCATTCTAGAGGCGGAGCACTCCGGCCTCGAGAAGGTCAAGCGCCGGATCCTCGAGTTCCTCGCGGTGCGCAAGCTCGCGCCGAACAAGCACGGCCCGATCCTGCTGCTCGTCGGCCCGCCCGGCGTCGGCAAGACGTCGCTCGGCAAGTCGATCGCCTCGTCGCTCGGCCGCAAGTACGTGCGGATCTCGCTCGGTGGCGTGCGCGATGAAGCAGAGATTCGCGGTCACCGCCGTACGTATATCGGCGCCCTGCCCGGCCGGATCGTCGCAGGCCTCAAGAAGGCCGGCTCGATGAACCCGGTGTTCGTGCTCGACGAAGTCGACAAGCTCGCCGCGGACATGCGGGGCGACCCGGCCGCCGCGATGCTCGAGGTCCTCGACCCCGAGCAGAACAAGGACTTCGTCGATCACTACGTCGAAGTGCCGGTCGATCTCTCGAAGGTGATGTTCATCTGCACCGCGAACACGCTCGATACGATCAGCCAGCCGCTGATCGATCGTATGGAGATGGTCGAGCTGTCGGGATACACCACGGTCGAGAAGCTCGCGATCGCCAAGAACCACCTGGTTCCGAAGCAGCTCGTCGAGCACGGCATCGCGAAGGATCAGCTGATCCTCGAAGATGACGCCCTCGAAGACATCATCCACAGCTACACGCGCGAGGCCGGCGTCCGTAACCTCGAGCGCGAGATCGCGGCGGTTTGTCGCGGCACTGCCGTGCGCGTCGCCGAAGGCGCGACGACCGTCCACATC
The DNA here is from genome assembly GCA_028287115.1 of Myxococcales bacterium. GTDB lineage: Bacteria > Myxococcota_A > Polyangia > Haliangiales > Haliangiaceae > JABFXX01. The sequence goes on along the minus strand of JAQBQF010000142.1, from coordinate 15,085 downwards.
GAGAAGAAGACCCTCGACACCTTGCTCGGGCCGCCGAAGTTCGTCTCCGACATGGCCGAGCGCAAGCCGGAGGTCGGCGTCGTCACGGGTCTCGCGTGGACGCCGGTCGGCGGCGATATCATGTTCATCGAAGCGCGGATCTATCCCGGCAAGGGCGAGCTCCGCCTGACCGGTCAGATGGGCGACGTCATGAAGGAGAGCGCGACCGCGGCCGTGTCGTGGATGCGCTCGAACGCAGCGCGGCTCGGCATCGATCACGACAAGATCATGACGAACGATCTGCACATCCACTTGCCGCAAGGCGCGATCAAGAAAGACGGCCCCTCGGCCGGCGTCGCGCTGACCTGCGCGGTGGTCTCGGTGTTCACGAAGCGGCCGATCCGCAACGACGTCGCGATCACCGGCGAGATCGATCTGCGCGGTCACGCGCTAGCGGTCGGCGGCATCAAGGAGAAGGTCCTCGCGGCACATCGCGCCGGCATCAAGATCGTGTTCCTGCCCGAGCGCAACGTGAAGGACACGCTCGACATCCCGGAGGAAGTCCGCAACCAGCTCGACATTCGGCCGATGACCAAGATCGACGACGCGCTCGCCGTCGCCCTCGGGGATGCACCACCGCCGACCGAGCCCGAGCCGGCGATCCCGCCTCCTGCGGCGCCGAGCCGCGGCTCGATGGGCGAACGCCTGCCGAGCTAGCCGCGTCGCTCTGGAGTCGACGAGCCCGTTGCGGAAGCGCAGCGGGCTTTTTTGCGTCGAGGATCCCGTCTGTTGCGATCGGCAACGTGCGGGTCCTTACAGCGATTGAACAAATGCTGACAGTTTCGTCGTGAGGTTGTTCCGCTGACGACGGCCGTGTTACTCGGGCTACGGACGTATGGGGCGGCCGTCGACGTTGAGTGGACCGGAGTGCGTGGCCTGGGTCGCGCGCACGGCCGAGCAGTACGTGCTGACCGGTGGTGAGTCCGCGATCGAGGACGCGCTGTGGAAGCTCGATCAGGTCCTCGGCGCCTACGCGCGCGTCCGCAAAGGTTCCGGCGTGTTCGGGCTGACGATCCCCGACGACATCCTCGCCGAGGTCGCGACGCCGTGCGAAGTGCTGATCGAGCAAGCGATCGATGACAGCCGCCAGGCGATGGTCCAGCAGTTCGGCGATGCCGGCTCGGAGATGTTCTATCGCCGCGCGCGGTATTTCGGGATCAAGCTCGACGGCGATCCAGGGCCCGCGGCGGTCCGAGTCAAGTCCGACACCGACGTTCGGCACGCGACACAACGTCTGATCAAGCGGCTGCGCGACGGTAAGCGCGTGACCGAGTACTGGCTCGCGACCGCGTATGACCCGTACGACATCCCACCCGAGGAGGTCGTCGGTTGCACGATCCGCCTGCCACGTCCCGATCTCGACGTCGTCGTCAACGGCCTCGTCGATCGCGGCGTGCATCTTCCCGATGCGCTGGTCTCGCTCTATCGCGAGTGCAATGGCATCTCCGTCGGCTGGGTCTCGCAGGGCACCGACGGGCCGCGGCTCGCGGAGCTCTCTGCCGAGGACGCGCTCCTGCGCCCGTTCGAAGACATCGTCGGCTATCTCGACGAACACTCGCCGGACGAGCTCCTGATCGGCCTGCGCGGTGGCGGCTGGTACATGAATCGAATCACCGGCGACGTCTACGACGGCGACAACATCCACGGCCGGCCGTCGCTCCTCGCGCACATCGACGAGCTCGCAGAGACCTACGGGCTGTATCAGCGTCTCGAGCCTTCGAATTCCTAGGACTTCGGCACGAGCTCGTAGATGTGACCGTCGAGCGCGAGCAGATAGATCTCGCCGTCTGCATCGACTCCGAACGACGTGATCGCCTGAAGCACCGCCTGACGGTCGATGCTCGGTTTCCAGTCCCAGTGCTCGCGAACCCAGCCGATCGCGGTCGGCGATGAGGCGTCTGCCGTCCACGTGAAGCTGCGCAACAGGCCCGTGCAGTAGTCGGCGTAGAAGTAACGCCCGTCGAGGAACGGCAGCGCCTTGCCGCGATACGTGACGCCGCCGGTGACCGAGCAGCCTTCGTCGTGCGGATATTCCGCGACCGGCAACGTCAGCCCGGTCTTGTCGCACGCGGCTTTGATGCCGCCTTTGCCGTCGAAGCAGTGCGTGCCCTCCATGATGTTCCAGCCGAAGTTGTGCTTCGACGTGTCCTTGCCCGAGACGACATCGACCTCTTCCCACAGGTTCTGCCCGACGTCCCCGATGTAGAGATCGCCGGTCTTGGTGTCGAACCAAAACCGCCATGGGTTGCGCATCCCGAGGTGAACGATCTCGGGCTGTGGCTTGCCCGGCGCGTCGACGTCGAACCGGAGGATCTTCGCGAGCAGCGCCTTGGGATTCTGGCCATTGCGGTGGGGATCGTTCGCTGCGCCGCCGTCGCCCATCCCGGTGTAGAGCTTGCCGTCCGGACCGAACAGCAGATGGCCGCCGTTGTGATTCGAGTACGGCTGATCGATCTCGATGAGCTCGCGCGCAGTCTTGGGATCGACGACATCGGGATCGGTCTCCGAGACGCGATACTCGACGATGTGCGTGTTCTTGTCCTCGGACGTGTAGTTCACGTACAGCCTGCCGTTGCTCGCAAACTTCGGATGAAACGCGAGCCCGAGCAGTCCCTCCTCCTCGCCGTCCGAGAGCCCGGTGATCTTGAAGAACGGCCTCTTGCCTACGACGCCGTTCTCGACGATCCGGATCGTGCCGCGTTGTTCGACCACGAACATTCGCTTTCGCGGATCGCCCGGCGCGACCACCAGCGCCACCGGCCGCAACAAGCCCTTCGCGATCTGCTTGATCTCGACCTTCGCAGCGATCTCGGCGGGGACCGGGACGAGGCTCGGACTGCCCGGCGGAGCCGGTGGCGTTGCCGCTGAGACGAGCTGAGGATCGGCCTTCTGTGCCACCGGTGGAGGACGATCCGGAGCGCGCGCCTCGCCGCGGCAGGCGCCCAACACGAGCAGAAGGGACAGCTTCCAGATCACGACCAAAGTCGTGCCACGGACCTGATGTGTTAGCGAGCTTGGTCAGCCGACTTGCCAGGCTTCGTTGGCTGGCTGGCTACCCGAGTTGCCGCGCGGCCGAGTACGCACTTCAAGTGCAATGAATCGCTCGCTTCAACGGCACCCGATGAACCGATCTGTTGGCAGCCCGGGTGGCACAGCGCGTGCTCGATGACGGGTCAGCCATGCAGACCTCTCACGTCGTCCGTAACCCGACCGCTGCGATGCCGTATCCGACGAGCAATGCCAAGAACGAGTCCGAGCTGAAGCGTTACTTCGAGTACTCGCAGAGCGGCGTCGAGGTCGTCGAGGATGGCCTCAAAGAGATCTCGTTCGGCGAATACCTGGTCGAGCAAGGCGTCGTCGATCGTTACCAGCTGTTTCGTGCGCTCCAGATGCAGGACCGGCTACCCGGAGTTCGCCTCGGTGAATGCGCGGCCGCGCTTGGCTATGTTCCGATCAGCAAGGTCGAGAAGCTCTACGCTCGATTCGCGCAGCTCCAGACCGTCATGGTCTAGCTGCAGACGGTCGTCTACACCGGATGGCGGCAAGGTAAGCCCTGTCACGCATCGCGGTGTTGTTGATTGACTCGTGTTGGTAGAGGAGGATGCCGCGCGAATGACGCGGCACTTCACGTTGGTGGTAGCGGGTTACGGGGTCGAGGCGAAGCCGAAGCTGCCCGTCGCGGTGGGTTCTCTCGTCGATGGATCGCTGATCTTCGGTCCGTTCGAACGTCAGACGGCGAACGTGAAGAACGTGCTCGTCAAGCCAGGGCTGCCGCCGACCGGAACGTTCGCGCGCCATCCGATCGGAAATATCGTCACGTACTCGACGGGACAGCGGGGCTCGACACAGGTCGTGCTCGGCGTCGATATGCCGACCTACGATCCGGTGCTCGACGACTTTCGCGCCGCCGATCATCCCGCGCACTGGTCGATCATCACCGACGATCACTCGATCCGCTGGCCGGCGATGGCCACGCTCCACGCGCACGGAGTCCTCGAGCCTCGGGGAGCGCCTTATCAGCTCTCGCTCGGCGAGCACAAGCTGATCATCCCGGTCGGCCCGTTCACGAAGAGCACGCTGCCAAAGCCGGAGCACTTGATCGCGCCGCAACAGCGGTTCGCGCGCCAAGGCGGCTTCGACGGCGCGATCGATAGCGTGACCTTCGTCGAGCTCGCGTACGAGCACGCCACGATGGAGTGGCTCCAGCGCTACTACTTCGTCCCACTCGGCAAGATCGTATATTTGCTCCAGGCACAGGCGCCGCGAGCCACCGCCACCGCCGTGTTCGTCGCCGCCGATCTCGTCGCGACGAGCATGCGCCCGCGTTAGCCGAACAGCCGGATCACCGCGTCGGTGTACTGCTGCGTGTTTGCCTTACCGCCGAGATCGCCGGTGCGTGTCTCCGGGTTGGCGAGCGCCGCCTTGATACCCTTGCGTAGCCGCGCGGCGGCATCGCGCTGACCCACGTGATCGAGCAGCATCGCCGCGGAGAGCATCAGGCCGGTCGGGTTCGCGATCCCCTTGCCGGCGATGTCGGGTGCGGTGCCGTGAACCGCCTCGAACATGGCACACCCTGCATCACCGATGTTCGCGGCGGGGGCGACGCCGAGGCCGCCGACGAGGCCGGCCGTCAGATCCGACAAGATGTCGCCGAACAGGTTCATCGTGACGATCACGTCGAACCGCTCGGGCATCAGCACGAGCTTCATCGCGGTCGCGTCGACGATCATGTCGTCGAACTCGATATCGGGATACCGCTTCGCGACGTCGCGTCCTGTGTCGAGGAACAAGCCGTTACTCAACTTGAGGATGTTCGCCTTGTGGACGAGCGTGACCTTCTTGCGCTCCATCCGCCGCGCGTACTCGAACGCGTAGACGATGATGCGCTCGCTGCCGAAGCGCGTGATGATCGCGATCGACTCCGCCGCGCTGCGCCGCGAATCGATGTAGTGCTCGACACCCGCGTAGAGATCCTCGGTGTTCTCGCGTACGATCGTCAGATCGACGTTGGTGAACCGCGAAGGCACGCCCGGAATCGTCTGGACCGGACGGACATTTGCGTAGAGATCGAATTGCTGGCGGAGCGTGACGTTGACCGAGCGATAGCCGCCGCCGCTCGGCGTCGCGAGAGGCCCTTTGAGCGCGAGCTGGTTCTTCTTGATCGAATCGATCGTCGCCTGCGGCAGCGGATCGCGATGCTTCTCGACCGCGCCGGCGCCGGCGTCCGCGCGCTCCCACGTGATCGCGCCTCCCGCCGCGGCGATCGCACGCACCGTCGCCGCCGCGATCTCCGGGCCGATACCGTCACCTTCGATCAGAGTCGCCGTCGGGTTTGTCATGTCAGTGTCCTCGCAAGGTTCTCGGAATCGGATCGACCTCGATCTGGTCACCGGTCACGCGGACCGCGTACACGACCAGACAGAACTCAGATGCTTCGTCGTGGCGGCCCGTCGCAGTCGAAAACCGCCATCCGTGATTCGCGCAGATCACGTGCCCACGCGACACGATGCCATCGGCCAGGTCTCCACCACGATGGACACAACGCCGCTGCGTCGCGAAGTACCGGTCGCCATCGAGCCCGAGCACCATCTCGACCCCATCGGCCTGAACGGCAATGACGTCGCCGGGTTTGATGTCCCCGACGCGAGCGACGGCGCGCCACGAGCTCATGCGCGCACCATAGCAGGCGCTTTCAGACTTTGAGACCCTTCGCGACCTCGGCAACGGCGTGAACGTTCTCGAGGTGCGAGAGCTGGGAGATCAAGAAATCTTTGACCTGCGCCTCGAGGTTCGCGACGTCGGTCACTTCGAGTGCCTTCGCATACTCGCCGATGATCTTTGCCTCGCCGGCCGCATACCCGCCGTCTGCGTAGGCGAGCAGCAGCGCGGTCTTGACGAACAGCATCCGGAGGTCCTTCGAAGGCAGCAGCGCCGCCAATGCGGAGGGCTCGATCCGAGGCGCACGCTCGAGTGCACCGAGATCGGCCGGATGGTTGGTCGTCGAGCTGAAGAACTCGCCGATCATCGCGGCCTCGCGCTCGTGAACCTTGCCGTCGGCGCGAGCCACGGCGAAGAGACCGCGCGCGATGGCGTCGGCCTGGTCATTTCGGATCTCGATCTCGGGGAAGAAGTCGTCGGTCATGATTTATCTCCTGCTGCCACAACGAAGCTTGAGCTCTGCGAGGCGTTTCTGTAACTCGTCGACGGTTAGCCGGGCGTATTTCTCGGGGAGCATGCGGCGATTCGAGGCTTCGAACACCGCGAGCAGCTCCATGTATTCGAGCATTTCGAGGTCGCGCGACGGTAAGTAGTCGGCGACTGCCTGCTGGAAGTGCGCGACCGAGATCGGCGTATCGGCATTCTCCTCGGCCGCGTAGTCGTTGGCGAGGAGTGCGATCGCTTCGAAGTCCGCGTTCGAATAGCCGAGGACTTTCTCGGAGACCAGCGCTCGGTCGCGCGGAAATTCGATCGTGGTCTGCAGCGCATGCTTGCGGATCTGCGCCTTGAAGATGTCCTCGACCTCGGACGGAGTCTGCGGATAGAGGAACGGAATCTTGCGATCGAGCCGCCCTGCTCGCTTGATGTCGATGTCGAGCTTGTCGGGGCGGTTTGTCATCAGGATGAACAGGACGCGCCCGCGATTCGCGGTGTCGCTCATGAACTCCTTGAGCCGTGCGATCACGCGCGATCCGGTTCCGCCGTCGCCTTCGCCGTCATCGCCGCCGCCTCCGAACGAGCGATCGGCCTCGTCGAGGATCACGATCACGTTACCAATGCCGTGGATCACGCCGAGGATCCGCTCGAGGTTCGATTCGGTCGACCCGACCCACTTCGAGCGAAAGTTCTTGAGCTTGATCCCGGTCAGCCCGGATTCCTTGACGAACGCCTCGGCGACGAACGTCTTGCCGGTGCCCATCGGCCCGGTGAACAACATGCCCATCGGCACGCGAGCGGTGCGACCTTCGCGAATGTTCTTGGCGACGCCGCCGAGCTCTTTCTTGACCTCTTCGATACCGCCGACCACCGAGAAGTCGAACGAAGGCTCGACGAACTCGATCAGGCCAAAGCACTCGCGCTCGATCACCTCGCGCTTGCGCTTGCCGATCAGCCGCAGGATCTCTTCGTGCGCCTCGTCTTTGCCCGATGCGGTCGGCGGCGCCTTGACGCCGGCGAGCTCCTGAATCTCATCGCGTGTCATGCCCTGCGTCACGGCGGCGAGCTTCTTCGCGCGGCTGTCGTCGGTGATCAGCGTCTTGATGAACCGGTAGCGCGCATCGGCGTCGTCATCGCCAGGTGTACCGGGCTGGAGGATCGCCTTGATCTGGATCGACTTGAGGCCGGCCGTGATGTCGGCGAGCCGATCGACCCACGCCGGATCGAGCGCGGGGTTGACCTTCTTGATCACCGCGCGGCGCTCGTCGACCGACGGCATCGGGACTTTGACCGCGGACACCCGCGGGTTCGTGACGATCTTCGGATGCAGCTCACCCGGGACCTCGGTCATCAGGATCACGATGTTGTCCGACGCTTCCATCTGCGGCGCGAGCGACCAGCGCTGCAGCATGACGACCGCGAGGCGATCGGACTCCGACGAGAAAGACGCATCCCCGGCGGGCGCCGCCATCTCCGCGTACTCGATGATCACCGCGACGTTGTTCTGCGCGAACAGCAGCCGCTCGAGCGCCGGCAAGACTTTATCGGGCGTGCGCTGTAGTAGCAGGTCGTCGAGCCCGTCGACCTTGGCGGTCTTCTTGATGAACCGACACCCCGTCGACAAGTTATAGCGGATGACGACGTCTTTCTTTTCGAACACGCGCTTCGCGAGGAAGTCGGCGACCGAGATCAGCTCGTCTCCGTCGAGCACGACATCATGGACGTTGCCGTGAACGACGAACAGGCTCGCCTCACCGCGCAGGTAACGCTTGCGCAGCTCGTCCGCCCACGAAGGAAAGATCGTTGCCATGTCCGGTGCTCCCTCGACGCCCAACGTGCAGCCGGTCGCCCGGCTAGCGCGTTAGATCGTCTTCTGACCCGTCTTGCCCGCGGCGGCGTTGCGCAGTCGCTCCCACTCGCTCTTCGAGGTCGCTTCGCCGGTGTTCGCGCGCAGCGCCTTGAGCCGGTTGTCGAGGTCGCTCTCGCCGAGCTCCTGGTTCAGGTTCGCCTCGGCGATCGTGGTCTTGATGTGCTCGCGGACGTTCTCGAGCGCCTTGACCTCGGCATCGACCGAGAGGCCTTCGAGCTGCTCGCCGATCCGCACGCGCGCCTCGGCCGAAGCCATCTTGGCGAGCATGTTGTCCTTCTCGGCCTTGAGGCTCTTGATCTCGGCCTGGACTTGCACGAGCGACGCCTTTGCGGAGTCCGCGTCTTTGACCGCCGTCCCCAGATCCGCCTGCAGGCCCGCGACTTCGTCCGCGAGGCCCTTCTGCTTCTGGATCAGCACGACGCCGAGATCCTGCTGGTTCGTCGCGACCGCCGTCTGGAGATCCGCTTCGATCTGCGCGAGCTCCTTCGACTTGGTCGTGAGCCGCGAGGAGATGTCTTCGCGGCGGCGGATGATCGATGCGGTCGCTTTCTTGAGCGCCGAGTACTTCTCGATCATCGAGTTGATCGCGTTTTCGTACGCGATCTCGGGATGCTTCTTCTCGACGTCACTGATCCACAGAGAGACGAAGCCGCGCCACAGATTCGAAAGTCGCGAAAAAAACCCGGCCATGCCACCGCTCCTCGGTCAGGAAAATGTTCGGGCATGGTAGGCGTCCCGCCGACGCACGGTCAACCCGACTCGTGTTAGAAGAACAGCTGTGGGGTGGAACAAACTCAAGGGCCTGTTCGTCGTCCAAGAAGGTCAACCGGCAGCGATTTCGGCCGACGATCACGCGGCGGTCGAGGCCGAGCTCGCGAAGTATCAAGTGCCTGCCAGCGAGGCGCCCGCGAGGCTCCCCGCCGACACGCGCCCGTCGCAGCTCTCGGGTTCGATCGATTTCCAGGCGCTCTACGATCAGGCAGGCATTCCGAACACCGACGAAGTCGAGGCCCTCGAGAAATTTCTAGCCGGGCTCGATGTCGAGCTACCGCAAGCCTCGAAGCTATCGTCCGCCAAAGCGTTCCTCGGTGCGATCGGCAAGTCCGCGAACGACGTGCTCACCGACGCAGGGCGCAAGATCCGAGTCGTGCGCGCGGTCGAAGAGAGCAAGACCGACACGTCGCGCAGCGCGATCCAGCAAGAGCAACAAGCGATCGACGACCTGCAGAAGCAGATCGACGACCGCCGCGCCGCGATCGAGGCCGCCAAGCGCGACCTCGACTCCGTGAAGGCGCAATGCACGAGCGAAGAAGGCCGGCTCCAAGGAGCCCGGATGTTCTTCGGCGCGATGGACAAGCTCGCGAGCGACGTGCCGCCTCCGACGCCCGCCAAGTCGAAGCGGTAGTCGCAACGTTCGGGATGCCGGACGCGTTGCGGCGCGCACGCACGCTCACTCAGTCGTGCGCCATCACGACGATGAACAGCTCGTTCGCGTCCGTCACGTACAGCTCGTGGCAGATCACGTTCTTGTGCTTCGTCGCGGCATCGCCCATCGCCTTCTCGAGCTTCGTGAGCTCGGCAGCGTCGAGCTTGCCGACTGACCCGACCTTCGCCGACGTCAGCTTGATGCCGTACGGCTTCTCGTCGTCGCGATATCCGACCGAGAGGATCAGCTTCTTGCTGCTCTCGACGAACTCGACGCCGATGCTCTTCGGCGCGGCCTTCGCGCCCTTGGCCCACGCGGCGACATCCGCCGCGAGCGGCCCGATGTTGCCCGACTTGTCGAGCGCGCCCGTGAACAGCTTGAACTTCGTATGAACTTGCTCGCCGATCGCACCCATGACGATTCCTCCTAGGTCGTGACGTATCACGAGTGCGCTCAAGATGCCGTCAAGTCGAGCCCGGGACGCGTTGTCCATGCCGTCCCGAGGAGCTCCGGGGTGCCGGAGGGGGTGCGACCGTGACGGCGCAGCAGCAATCCTCGGGCTCGACCAAAGATTCGCCAGCGCTTGCGCGAGTCCCATGCTGGGCGCTGCGCGAGTCCCGTGCTGGCGCTCGCGCGAGTCGCGTGCTGGCGCTTGCGCGAGTCCCATGCTGGCGCTTACGCGAGTCCCATGCTGGCGCTTGCGCGAGTCCGGTGCTGGCACTTGCGCGAGTCCGGTGCTGGCGCTTGCGCGAGTCGCATGCTGGCGCTTGCGCGAGTCGCATGCTGGCGCTTGCGCGAGTCGCGTACTGGCGCTTGCGCGAGGCGCATGCTGGCGCTTACGCGAGGCCCATGCTGGCGCTTGCGCATGGCCCCGTGCCGGCGCTTGCGCGAGTCGCATGCTGGCGCTTGCGCGAGTCCCCTGCTGGCGCGAATCGTCGCGTCGCCGGCTGCGCTAGGATCGGTGCATGGTCGTTCTGAAGCCACCGACACTGCTCGAGATCGATCCGTCCGCGCGCGTCGTGTTCCTCGCGGGCTCGATCGAGATGGGCAACGCCACCGAGTGGCAGGCCGCGCTCACGCGCGAGCTGGCGCACCTGAATGTCGTCGTGCTGAATCCGCGGCGCGACGAATGGGACGCGACCTGGCGACAATCGATCGACGAACCGAAGTTTCGCGCGCAGGTCGAGTGGGAGCTCGACGGTCTCGACCGGGCCGACCTGATCGCGATGTGGTTCGTGCCCGAAACCGCATCACCTATCACGTTACTCGAGCTCGGCCTGCACGCGCGCGATGGCAAGCTCGTCGTCGGCTGCCCTCCCGGCTACTGGCGCAAGGGCAACGTCGACATCGTCTGCACGCGCCTCGGGGCGCCGCTGTTCGAAGCCTGGGATCCATTCGTCGCTGCCGTCGTCGATCGCCTGCGCTGATCGGTTTCGATGTTTCTCTGCGGCGATGTCGCTTGCGCGCGACTACTATCCTCGTGCGATCGTTCGAGCCTCGCCCTCACGTCCAGCAGAACGCGTGACCGATCGGTGGACTCCGTGACCTGCGCGTAGCGGGCGCCGGACATGCCTTTCGCTGCTCACAGATCCGACCTCGGTGGACTCTGTGACCGGCGCGTAGCGGGCGCCGGACATGCCTTTCGCTGCTCACAGATCCGACCTGTCGGTGGACTGTGTGACCGGCGCGTAGCGGCGCCGAACATGCCCTCGCTGCTCACAGATCCGACCTGTCGGTGGACTCCGTGACCTGCGCGTAGCGGGCGCCGGACATGCCTTTCGAGGCTCACAGATCCGACCTCCCCTAACGTGAACGCAGACGCTCCACTTGGGTTTTTCAAACCAAGGATCGGAGGAAGGGAACCTCTGCGGCTGCTCGGCAGGGCGAGAGCTGGACGTGTCCGCGCGATCCAAGAGGTGAAGGCACACCTGTGCGCGACTGGGTCATGCAGGAGCCTCATCGAATCGCAACGCGCCGTGCTTTCGCCATCCCGTAGTTAACAACCAGGTCTTGGCAGGAACTGTCGGCGGCGGCTCGGCAACGAGCTCGCGTTTCCATTCGGTATCCGTCGAAACGCGCGTGCTCCAGCCCGTGAACCACGCAGCGCTCGAACATGGATCCCACCAGTACTTGCCGAATCTCGTGGCACTCGCGTGATGCTTGCGATTGAGGAGCACGTAGCGCAGCACGTTGCGGACTTCCCTCGGCGTCGTTAGCGCGCGCGCGTGATAGCGGGTCGCGAACAACTTGCCCGTGCGCTTCAAGGCGCGATTCACGCGACGGGCAACCCTCACCGCAAAACCCTGAATGCCGCGCGAGAGCGCACTCTGACTCGCCGCCTCGATCACGAGATGCAGGTGGTTCGAGAGCACGTTGAATTCGGCGATCCGGAACGTCACCTTCTGCGACTCGCGCATCGCCGCGCGGATCTTCTTCATCAGGAAGTCGCGGGCGATCGACTCCGCGCCCTCGACGATCCGCATCGTGACGTGCTGCGGATACCGCGCCGGCGATTCCGCGCGCTTGTCGTGCGATACGGTCTTGCGCCCCTTCGGACGGCCCGATCCGGGCCTCCAGCCGCCCCGCCCCTCGAGCTTGCGGGCCCGATCGAGTGAGAGCTGAACATGTTTCTTGTGACCGCGCGCCATAGGTTTACGGCACTGTTCTATCAAGACGGTCTGACACCCGAATTTCGTCGCGGCTTGCACAAAAACCACCACGACACGCACACAGATCCATGACGCCCTTGCGCACACCGGGGAACACAACCAACAGCAGCTCCTGGAGCAACAGCAGCTCCTGGAGCAACAGCAGCTCGTGGAGCAACAGCAGCTCGTGGAGCAAAAGCAGCCCCTGGAGCAACAGCAGCCTCTGGAGAACAAGTTGTCCTCGCGCTCCGCCTGCTCCTCGAGCGCCTGGCTGGCGTGCGAGACCGCCCGTGGCTGCTGCCTGCCTCGCGAGCTCTCGCCGTGAGCCGTTCCATTCCAAGTCCGAGCGGTCCCACCGCTAGTGATTTCGCTTCCGAGAGCTTCCTCTTCTCCGATCCTTGGTTTGAAAAACCAGGAGGAGCGTCCGCGTTCGCATCAGGGGAGGTGGGATCTGTGAGCAGCGAAAGCCGTGTCCGTCGCGTCCTACGCGCTGGTCACAGAGTCCACCGACCAGGTCACGCGTTCTCCCGGACGTGAGCCGGCAATGGCGATCCAACGAGCTTCGACGAGCGCTGTTGGTAGCCTGTTGACGGCAGCTTGATCCCGTCGAGTTCTGACGGGTGAGTCGGCGGATCGGCCGGAACGTCGCGACCTCGGAGATCTCGCCCTTACGATCTGGGTACGTACGGACACCGAAGAGATCGAGGGCCTCGGATGCCAGTCCGAGACCCCGGCCGACGGACACCGGCTTTGAGCTGACCATGCTCGCCACCGGCGACGTGGGCAGGTTTGTCGGCGTGACGACCGCGGGTCGATGGACGTCCGGCTGGGATCTAGCGGATGTCGTCGACGCTCAGGCTGAGTCGCTCGGCGTAGAGGCCGAGCGTGCGCTGCCAGGCCGGGCGGGCCTGACAACGCTCGTAGTAGGCCTTGATCCTGGGGAAGAGCTCCATGAAGTCCGTCTTGCGGATGCCGCGCAGGACGCAGGCCATCATGATGTCGGCCACCGTGAATCGGCGCAGGCGATCCACTCGCGGTCTTCGAGGCGACGCTCGAAGTCGCCGAGCCAGCGGCCGGCGAGCTTGCGCACCTCCGCCTTGAGCTTGTGGGCGCCGCTGTCGAATATCTCGATGACGTCGATGCACAGCAGGGTCGGCGCGACGGTGCTGACTGCGGCGAAGCACCACTGGATGACGCGGGTGCGCCCCTGGACGTCGCCCGGGATCAGCTTGCCGGCCTTCTCAGCCAGGTAGAGCACCACCGCGGCCGACTCGGCCACCACGAAGCCGTCGTCGTCGATGACCGGCGCCTGGTGGAAGGGGCTGATCCGGCTGAAGGCGTCGCCGTCGAGCTCGCCGCCGGTGTGGTCGAGCGCGTGGACGCGATACGGCAGCCCGGTCTCCTCGAGCGCCCACTGCGCACGAAGGTCCTTCGTCTCGCCGCGCCCCTCGGGAAAGATGTTTCCGAAGCCATAGAGCGTGATCATGTCGTCCTCCGAACCGGCGTTTAGGTGGGCGCGAACCCCGTCCGCCTCGTTCATACCGGGTGGTTATCGGCCGAGAGGAGGGGACGGATCACGGCGGCGATATCCGGGCGGACAGTAGAGTGTGATCGTGCGGCCCGGCCCCGCGTCTTCGTTGACGTTACACGTCGGCTCGAGGCCGCGCGCGCGCGCCTCGTTCTGGCATTCCATCCCCGATGCAGGGAACGAGCACGGCGTACACGGAGCGTCGGCGACACACGGGCCCGACGTCGGCGGCGGGTTCGCGATGGCGATCGCGATCGCTGGCTCGGGGGCGACGCGAATCTCCAACCGCTCGGGCTTCTCGGTGACCGAGATCTCGAAGAGGAACGTACAACGCCTGGTCTCACCGAGCGCGAGAAGGTCCGTACACGTTGAATGCCCCGCATCGGCCACCGGGATGTGTGCTCCGTTCGCGGTGACGAGGCGCACGCTAGTCGACGGAGCGCTCAGGTATCCGGCCGTTGCCGTCAGCGTTACGAAAGTCTCGATGGCGATACCACCGGCAACGCGAGCGTTCTTCGGAGACCACGTCCAAACGTGTGACACCGTGATGCCTCTCCCTTCGATCAGCGCTGGCGGAGAGGTCCGCGCATCTGCCGCGCCTGCGTCGGAAGACGTCAGATCGACGGAAGACTTGCCACACCCAACGTCACTCGCGAGGAGGACGAGCAGCGCGAGAGTCGAGCCGAACCGCGCCATGGTCCTACGATAAACCACGCGCCGCGTCTGCGCCCGACACGCCGGCTTCGCGCGCTGTACCAGCTCGGCGAGCTCGGCTTCGTTCATTCGCTCAGCAACGGACCTGATCGAGAGGCAATTGGTCGAGTGGCTCATGCCGGACCTCCTCTCATGATGGCTTGAGCGGGGGCGGAGTCGTCCCGCGGGTCGCCCGAGGTATGCCATAGGCTAGGATGTTGCCGGATGATCGCGTGCGTCGACGTCGACTACCGAAAGAGCTGCGTCGTCGCAGCGTGCGTCTGCTTCCGCGAGTTCCCGGACACGGTGGCCTCGGGCGAGCACGCGCTGCGCTCGACCACGCCACCGCACCCTTACGTGTCAGGGAGCATGTACCTGCGCGAGCTCCCGTACCTGCTCGAGGTGCTCGCGCCGGTGCGCGCCGGGCTGCGCGTCGCGGTGGTGGACGCGTACGTGTGGCTGCGCGACGGGAGCCCGGGCATCGGCGCGCGCCTGCACGAGACGCTGGGCGGCGAGGTCGCGGTGGTCGGCATCGCGAAGACGGGCTTCTACGGCGCCTCCGGCGTCGCAGAGGTGCGGCGCGGGACGAGCGAGAGCCCCGTCTTCGTCAGCGCGGCCGGCATGGCGCTCGCGGACGCGGCGGCCGCCGTCGCATCGATGGCCGGCCCGCACCGGCTACCGACGTTCGTGAAGCGCGCCGACTTGCTCTCGCGCGAGTTGTACCCGGA
>JAQBQF010000083.1 GCA_028287115.1 Myxococcales bacterium | reverse complement strand
CGCTGCATCTGGCTCCGATCGACGAGAACACGGAGTTCGCCGCGAACGATGATGGACAGCCACAGCCAGCTGCTCACCCTTGTCTCGCGCCTAACCACACCGGCCTCAGCACTGCCGCCAGAGCGCGGTCTCTCCGTTCCGGAATCAACCTTTGGTTGATCGAGAGGCGAGCGACGAGCGGGCATCTGGCGATCCGCAAATGATGGGGCGAAGCATGCGTGGCTATCACGGCCTAGCGTTCTGGCTCGGCCCACGTGGGCCGAACATGACGGGGCGAAGCATGCGTTACCAGCACGGCGCGAGAGCTCACGCGCGCGACCTCGCGGCTCCGACATCCGTTACCTAGTCGTTGCCGTTTCGCGCGTGGACCACTCCGCCTCAGCGCTGACGCCGAGCGCGTGCTCTCCGTTCACCGTTGGTTGACCGAAGGCTCGCGTAGATCACGGCGGTGACTATGCGAGTGGTCTTGAGGCCGGGCGTTTCAATGGGTCGACCACACGCATCGCCTGAAAGCTTCGAAGACGAGCTTCTCCAGCGGCGCATCAGCACCGACGTGCGATCGTGCGGCTTCGACAGCGGCCTTGGCCTGGCGATTCTTGCAGCCCGAGCTCACGAGGGCAGACACGGCTTCGTCATCGATGTGCTTGATCGCGACCACCGCTGCATCGGCTTCAACAGAGTCCCCGCCGCCATTTCGTGCATCAGCCACATCTGATCCCGGAGCAGATCGGTGACGCAGTTTTCCGTCGACGCGGCTGGTTCCCGCGGATGCACGAGCGCGGTTCGGGCCCACGTGGGCCGAGGCCGCAGGGTCGTCAACATCGCGCTGCGGATCGAACGTGAACGAGAGGGCAAGATTGTCAGCAGAGCCCGTGATCTTCAGCTTGCCCGCGTGCAAAGCGAGATGGTGGCCATCGCACAAAATCAGGAGGTTTCGAGGCGAGTTATCGCCACCGTCGGCGCGATGAACGATGTGGTGAACCTCGAGAAACCGAGACGACCGACACCCGGGTACGCGGCACCTTCCGTGATCCCGCGCCCACACGAGCTTGCGCGTACGCGGTGGAACCGGTTGCACGGCTCGAGCGGGACTGTCCGCACGGACGGACCCGATCCATTGCGCATCGCACTCGGCGCGCTCCATCGCGCTCTTGTGGATCGCGATCTCTTTGCCAGCCGCGTGCTGCCAGCCCTGAAGACACTTGTCGCACTGCGTGATCGCGATCTGAAACTTTGCACGAGTCGGCGCGTCAGCGGCGGTTCCACTTTCGAGCGAAGCGCCCGCCATCGCGGCGATGATCTGATCATCGTTGAACCGCGCGCCGCGTTCGTGCTCGAGCGCTCGCTGAGCCTGCAGGAACAACGCATACGTCGCGGGCGTAACGTCGAAGCGTAGCGTGCGAAGGCTGAGGTCAGGATCGGCCGGATCTGTCGGCAGGTCGCCCTTCTTGCGGCCCGCGACCATCGCCTCGATCTCTCGAAGGGACCTGCCGATCGCCTTGTCGCGCCACGCCCGCTCGGTACGCGGGATCGCAACGCGCGTCAGCTCGCGAATCGCCGAAAACTTCAGCTCGTCACGTGCAAGCGCCTCGGTGAGTGCGGGAAGCCCATCGAGCTCGCGCGCGACGCGCAACCGATCGTGCGCGGCCTTCGGTCCGTATCCGAGCACGCGTTCCATGTACTCGAAGATCGAGATGTAGCCGTACTCGCTCCAGATCTCGAGCGCTTCGGCCTGAAGCAGGAGCTGCGCCTCGGTCGCGTCGAGTGCCGATCGTTTCTTCGCAATGACGCGAAGCTTGCGGTCGATGTGGCGCCAGTGGCTGGGACCCGCCGCGGCAGCTGGCCAGTTAGCGTTGTCGTTGTCGTTCGCCGTTGTCGATTCGTCGCGTAGCATCACAGACCTCCGGTTAGGTGCACGGCTCCCAACGTGCACGTCGCTTGTAGCACGTGAAATTCGGGCCCCTCGGTTTGCGATCTGCGCGACGAATGACGCGATCACCCTCCGCGTGCGCGTTCGCATCGCGAAACGCTCGCAGTGCTCACGACAGCGTTTCTCGTCGAAGAAATGAAAGCCGTTGCGGCTTTCAACGCGAGGACGTCGCAGGATCACGTCAAGCACATTCGTAAAAAAACCGACACGAACCTGTCATGCGATCGCGTGCGCAGGTCAACACGCATGCGCCGCGCGAGGTGAGTCGCGTGAGGCGAATGATCGCTGCCGAGAACCGCGAGAGCGGCCCCGATTTCCCGGGCCCACGTGGGCCGAACCGGAACCGCCGATACAGCAACGCGGTCGGAGATCGCATGCTGCTCATGAGCTCGTCAACGCTCCCCGATCAAACCACGAGTTTGATTCCGGACGGAGCGCTCGCGCTTGGGGTGAGCGCTGAGGGTGTGGTCAGGCGCAAGACAGCAACCAGCGGGTGACTATGGCTGTCGATCACCGTCCGCAGCGAAGTACTTGTTCTCGGAGCCAGCGATGTGCCGTCGTCAGCTGGACCGCGAGACCGCGCGTGTGAGCGCGTGACTTGGCCCGGTTGCATGGAGCGCTCGCGCTATGCCCCGGTGTGGTCAGGCGCGAGACAGCAATGAGCGGATGACTGCGGCTGTCCATCACCGTCCGCAGCGAAGCACGCGTTCTCGTCGATCGTAGCCAGCGATGCACCGTCGTCGGACGAAACGGCGAGACCGCGCGTGTGAGCGCGGGGCATGGCCGGTTGCAACACCTACTTCGAACCCCGTAATTTCCGGGCCCACGTGGGCCAGCCCGAGCGGCCGACAGACATCGACACGTCTGGCGATCGCGTACTGCTCACGAGCTCCTCCTCAACGCTCTGCGATCAACCAAAGGTTGATTCCGGAACGGAGCGCGCGCGCTCGGCGTCAGCGCTGAGGGCGGTGTGGTCAGGCGCGAGACAGCAATGAGCCGGGTGACTGCGGCTGTCCATCACCGTCCGCAGCGAAGCACGCGTTCTCGTCGGTCGCACCGTCGCCGGCTGGAAACCGCGACACCGCACGCGCAAGTGCGAACAATTGGCCCGGTCATGCAACACGTACTTCGAGCCCGTAATTTCCGGCCCACGTGGGCCGATCCGGAACCGCCGACGCAGCAACGCGCTCGGCGATCGCGTACTGCTCACGAGCTCCGCCTCAACGCTCTGCGATCAACCAAAGGTTGATTCCGGAACGGAGCGCTCGCGCTCGGCGTCAGCGCTGAGGGCGGTGTGGTCAGGCGCGAGACAGCAATGAGCGGGTGACTGCGGCTGTCCATCACCGTCCGCAGCGAAGCACGCGTTCTCGTCGGTCGCACCGTCGCCGGCTGGGAACGGCGAGACCGCGCGCGCAAGTGCGAGGGTTGAGTACTGCGAGCCACCCGCAATCCGGCCCACGTGGGCCGAGCGAGACAGACATCGCGACGCGCGTGCTCGATCAAACAGCCTTTGATTCGCGCCCGCTGAGATCTCGGCCCACGTGGGCCCGAACGGCGTTCCGGCCCACGCCGGCCCGCCTACTCCGCGCGATCTTGCAGCAGCTCTTCGATCGCCATGTCGAGCGTCTTGGTCGTGAACGGCTTCTCGAGAAATTTGTCCGGCTCCTCGTCAGAGACCGAGCGCGTGCGTTCGGTGAATCCCGACATCAACATCACGGCTGCCTGCGGTTGGAGCCGGCGCGCGATCGGCAGCAGCTCGTAGCCGCTGAGGCCCGGCATCATCACGTCGAACAGCACGAGGCCGAAGATCTCTTCGCGCATTCGGGCTTCGGCTTCTCGGCCGTCGCTGGCGACGACCACGATCGCGCCTCGGCGTTCGAGCAGCCGCGAGACGGTCGCCCGTACCGTCGCTTCGTCGTCGGCGATCAGCACGCGCATGCCTTTGACGCTCGGGACGGGATCCTGCTTGCTCGTCGAGCGTTTGCGCTTCGCCTCCGCCCCGGGCACGACCGGCAAGCGGATGCGAAACCGCGCGCCTTTACCGACCTGAGAGTCCACCTCGATGTCGCCGCCAAGCCGGCGAACGATCCCGTGCACGGCCGAGAGCCCGAGGCCGTGATGATTCGGTTTCGTCGTGAAGAACGGATCGAAGATCTTGGCGAGCGTCTTGCTGTCCATGCCGCTGCCGTCGTCGCTGACCTCGAGCTGCCACCATGCGACGCCGGCGCGCGAGATCAGCCTGCTCGTGATCCGAACGGTCCCGCCGCCCTCCGGCAACGCGTCGGACGCGTTCGACGCGAGGTTCGTGATCACCTGGCGCAACAGACCGCGGTCCGCTTCGATCGCGATCGTTCCCGCGCCGGGCGTGATCTCGAGGACGCTCGCACCCTTGTTGACGAGATGCGCGAGTTGCTCGCGCGCTTGATCGAGGAGCTCGTCGGGGTCGGTCAGCTCGGTGACGAAGCGGCCGCGGCCCGCGTAGGCCAGCAGCTGCCGCGTGAGCTGCGCCATCCGCTTCGCGGAGCCCTCGATCCGGCGCAGCGCTTCGCGGGTCGGCTCGCTCAGCGTGCCGTCTTCGCGTGCGGCACTCGCCTCGGCGAGCACGCTGACGAGCTGGTTGTTGAAGTCGTGGGCGATGCCGCCGGCGACCAGGCCGAGACTCTCGAGCCGTTGCTTCGAGTCGATGTCGGCGCGCGCCTGGGCTTCACCGGCGAGCTTGTGATGCGTGACGTCGATCGCGAGCCCGAACAACACCGTGCGACCGATGTCGCGCAACGACGCGGTCAGATCGATCGCACGCGTGTCGAGCGCGAACGACGTGCTCGCGCTCGCGCGTTCCGTGGCACCGGCCACGAGCTCCGGCCAGCCGTCGCGCAGTCCCGGGATCACCTCCCACACCGGCTGCCCGATCGCGTCGTCAGCGAGGCCGAACAGCCGGTCCGCGGCGCAGTTCGTGGCGACGATCGTGCCGTCGAGCTCGATCACGAGCCCGGCGACGGGAAGTCGCTCGAACTCGCTGATTGCCGCCAGGGGAGAGTTGGCTACCACGCACTTAACGATCGGCCGTTCACGTCACTTGATGAGGCTGCGCTCGGCATGGAATCAGGAGGCGCTCGGGTACGAACGCGAACAACACAAGGACTTTGCATACTTGCGCGTCGTTTGAGGTGCGTGGTACGGAACCCTCTGACTGATGCCCTCGCTGGACCGTGCCGGGATTGATCCGGATGCCGACCGGGTCGTCCGCAAGCTCAATCGAGCCGGGTACAAGGCCTACCTGGTCGGCGGCTGCGTACGCGACCTGCTCGTTCACCGAAAACCGAAAGACTTCGACGTCGCAACGAGTGCGACCCCGAACGAGATCAAGGCGACGTTTCGCAACTGCAGGATCATCGGCCGCCGGTTTCGCCTCGCGCACGTGTTCTTCGGCTCGAAGATCATCGAGGTCTCGACGTTCCGCGCGAATCCGCGCGACGAAGACAACGTCGATCTCCTGATCCGGCGCGACAACGTGTTCGGCAACGAGACCGAAGACGCGCGCCGCCGCGACTTCACGATCAACGGGCTATTCTATGACGTCGAGAAGGAAGAGGTCATCGATCACGTCGGTGGGCTTGCCGACCTCGACGCGAAGCTCGTCCGCACGATCGGAGATCCCGAGATCCGGTTTCAAGAGGACCCGGTGCGGATGCTGCGCGCGATCAAGTTCGCCGCACGTCTCGATTTCGGATTCGAGCCGGTCACCTGGCGTGCGCTGCTGCGGTGGCGCAGCGAGATCAGCAAGTGCGCTCCCCCTCGGCTCCTCGAAGAGATGCATCGCTTGCTCCGGGGCGGCGCGGCCCGGCGTTCGTTCGAGCTGATGGTCGAGACCGGGGTGCTCGCGGTGCTCTCGCCGTATCTGGCAGGGCTCCTAGAAGGATCCGGCGCGCCGACGACGGCGCCGCCGCTCGCGGACACCGCACCGCGTCCCACGGTGCCGCGCGTTGAATACGACGAGGACGATCCGGTAGAGCACGATCCCGACGATCCGGACGAAGAGCCGGGTTCGTTGCCCACCGAGTCCGAGGTCGCGGCGGACACGGCAGCGATCGAGATCGACGAATTCGACGACGAAGAGCGCGAATGGCATCGCGTGTGGGCGAACGAGCCTCCCGCGCGGCCTGCGCATGCCGTGCCGGTCCGGCTGTCGTTCATGGGCGTGACGGACATCGTCAAGC
Source organism: Myxococcales bacterium (assembly GCA_028287115.1). Lineage (GTDB taxonomy): Bacteria > Myxococcota_A > Polyangia > Haliangiales > Haliangiaceae > JABFXX01. Next base: position 9,217 of record JAQBQF010000083.1, on the reverse strand, counting down.
GTCGCGAGCTCGCGTGGTCGACGCTCATGCAGATCGACGTCGCGATCAAAGAAGGCCGCGATCCTTCCAATGCCGTCGCCTTCGGCGCGCTGATCGCGCCATATCTCTACGTCGTCGCGGCAACGCCGTCGCAAGCCGACGAGCTTCGTGGTGGCGAGCTCCACGCGGCGATTCACGAGCTGTCGCAACCGCTGATCGTCCAGCTCCACGTCACGCGCCGCGATAGCGAGCGCCTGCGCTATCTCTTGATCGCGCAGCGCAAGCTCGCCGCCGCTCGCAAGAAGAGCGTGCAGGCCGAGCTCGCCGGTGGCCGCGACCTGATCGACGACGCCGTGCTGCTGTATGGCCTGATCGAGCGCGCCGCGGGCAACGACGAGGCCCTGCCCATCCCGCCGGTCGCCGCTATCGAGGAGGGTCGCGACGACGACGAAGAGGACGATCCGAACCGCCCGCGCAAGCGCCGGCGCAGGCGGCGTGGAGGCCGCAGGCGAAGGCACGACGCGCCCGTGACCGATGACTCGGCGCGATGAGCCCGCGAGTCTCGCAAGAGCTGATCGAGGAGCTCATCGATTCGGGATCCCGAGAGCACTACACGGACGCCGCGCTCTACGATTACGAGTACCGGCGGCGTCGCGCGGACGTCGCCTTCTATAGAGAGCTCGCGAACAAGCGGCTCGGTGCATCGGGCCGCGTCCTCGAGCTCGGCGCCGGCACCGGACGCGTCACGATCGCGCTGGCGCGGGCCGGCCACGAGGTCGTCGCCGTCGACGCATCACCGCAGATGCTCGCTCGCCTGCGGTCCCGCGTGGCGGCGCTGCCGAAGGCGGCGGGCGCGCGAGTCCAGGTCGTGCCCGGCGATCTGCGTAACTTCGACGTTCTGTCGCGCTCGCCGGCATCCGCCGGCTCACTCCATTCCCGGTCGCGGTTCCCGCTCGCGATCGCGGCCTTCAACGTCCTCGAGCATCTCTATACCCGCGGCGAGCTGCACGCATGCCTCGAGCGAGTCGCGGCGCATCTCGCACCCGGCGGCGCGTTTGCGTTCGACGTGCAGATGCCGGATCTCGCGTGGCTGATCCGCGATCCGAACAAGCGCTGGGCCAAGACACGGTTTACCGATCCGACGACCAAGCGCGCGATGTATTACTCGACGAACCACGACTACGATCCGGTCAATCAGATCGTGATGATCCGGCTCTATTACGAGCCCGTGGACGGGAGGGGGCCCTCGCGCGTCGTCCACCTCTCGCAACGAAAGTTCTTCCCGGCCGAGCTAGAAGCGCTGGTCGCCCATGCCGGATTTCGCGTCGTCGACCAATTTGGTGACTTTCAGTGGCGTCCGCTCGACGGGTCGGCCGAGAGCCAGGTCCTCGTCTGCGAGCGGGCCCGGACCGGCCCGAAGAAGACCGCCCGCTGATTGATCGTCGTCGAGAAAAACCCCTTTTCCGACGAGGATTTGCGTCACTTCGGATCTCCGTCGAGAAACAGGTTATCCACAGCTTTTTCTCGTCGAGGAACCCAGCCCCCGGGCCTGCCGCCCCCATTCCTCGACGGAGATCTCCCCCATTTTTTTAAATCTTCGACGAGCTTTGGGGAACATTTGTCAGATCGGTCGTGTAGTGTTCGCGAACCCCAATTACCCTTAGGGAGGGTCTCAAGTTATGGGTGAGAAGATCGCGAAGCTCGGAATCAAGCGTGACAACGACCTGATGTATTACATCAAGACTGGCGACGTCTGGGCTACGCCCCGGAAGAAGCCAGGCCAGCCGAAAGGCAAAGCCGCGAAGGTCGCGCCGGCTGGCATCGAGATGGACTACAGCAAGTACCTTTACTATCTCGACGGTGACGGCGACGTAGCTCGCAAAGAGCGTCAAGTCGGCGGCAGCAAGCGCAAGAAGAGCGCGAAGGCCGCGGCACCGAAGAAGGCAAAGGCTGCCAAGAAGCCGGCCGCGAAGAAGACGGCCAAGAAGCCCGCGAAAAAGGGCGGCGGCAAGAAGGGCAAGCGCAAGTAGCGTTTGCTCGTTCTTCCGTTCGCGTACATTAGACTTACTTAAAACGCAGAAGGGCTCGTCGATCGACGGGCCCTTCGGCGTTTTCGGCCACCGGTTTCGGCAACCAACCGCGACCGCACCGACGTTTCAGCGACGATCCGCGCCGCCCTGGGACGTTTTCGCTCGCGGCGCGCGCGATCAGCTCCGTGTTTTGCTGTAGCATTTCACTGAGGTGAGGATGCTTCCTTCGCTTTCGGGCGGGCTGCGGCTGGCCCTGGTGCTGGCGTTATCCGTCGGCTACGTGGCGTGGCACGGCCATGCGCATTCTGCATTCGCAAAGGGCGGTGGGGGCGACGACGGGGGCGACGATGGTGAGGACGGTGGCGACGACGACGCTGGGGGGGTCAAGGGCGGCGGCGACGAGGGCGATGAGCCCGACGAAGACGACAAAGATCAGCCGCCGGTAACCTCGGGCGGTCTGTTCACGCTCGATACCTATCCGACGAGCGAGCTCGCGCGTCCCCTGACGATGATCGAGGGGGTCACCCAGGTGAAGCTCGGTACCGGCACGGACGTCAGTGCGAAAGGCGCATTTGCGAGCGCGGGGCTGAACCTCGAAGGCGTCTACGGCATGACGGACAACTTCACCCTGCGCGCCGGGATGACGTCCGCGTACAACTTCCACCAGTACGCGTTCTACGCCGGCTTCGAGGGCGCGATCGTCTACAACACGATCGACTTTCGAGCCGGCTTGCGGCTCAGCCGGTTCGCGAATGCGCTGCGCTCGAACTTTTGCGCCCCGCCGGCCGCGGGTGACGCGATGGACCCAGCGACGATGGCGGACTGCGGCAACCCGATGGCGACCATCGTGAACTTGCCCAACGGCAAGTACGTCGGTCAGGACGTCGACTTCGGGGTCGACATCGGTTTTCCGTTTCGCTACGTCGCGAAGCCGGAGATCGCGATCGTCGCGCTCGACACGTTGATGACGATCAACCTCAACGGGCGCAAACCGGACCTGTTGCCTTCCCTCGGAATCTCGACCAACCCGATCCCCGCGCTGTCGGTCGTGATCTTCGCGCAGCTCCAGATCCGCAACTTCGATACGACCAACGGCCTGTTCATTCCCGCGACCGCGCGCGCGGAGTTCTCGCCCACGAACCGGTTCGACCTCGGTCTCGAGTTCACGTTCCTCAACCTGAAACCGGCGAATCCCGACGAGAAGTTCTACGACTCTCGGTTCATCAATCTCTTCGTCCAGGCGCGGATGTGACCGCGTGAAAGTCTGTTCACGCTGCTTCACGCGGTTCCCCGACGGGGAACGATTCTGCCTGCACGATTCGTCGGTCCTCGTCGAAGAAGAAGACATCGCACGGCTCGGCCACAACATCGGTAACTACCGGCTCGACAAGATCTTGGGCCGCGGCGGGATGGGCACCGTCTACTTCGGCGAGCACATCTACATCAAGAAGCCCGTCGCGGTGAAAGTGCTGCACCCGCAGTTCGCGCGCTACCAGGAAGCGATCCATCGCTTCTTGCGCGAGGCGCGCGCGGCCACCGCGATCAACCATCCGAACATCGTCGATGTCACCGACTTCGGCATCTTGCCCGAGGGGCCCGTCTACTTCGTGATGGAGTACCTCGAGGGCAAGTCTCTCGAGGATCTGATTGAAAAAGAGGGCGCGGTCGAGCTGCACCGCGCGCTCAACATCGCGAACCAGATCGCGCTCGCGCTCGATGCGGCGCACGCGGTCGGCGTGATCCACCGCGATCTCAAGCCCGACAACATCATGCTGCTGAAGAGGCCCGGTCGACGCGACTTGGTGCGGATGCAGCCCAACCAGACCTGGATCACCGAGCGCGAAGAATCGTACGACTTCGTGAAGGTCCTCGACTTCGGCATCGCGAAGGTCCTCGTCCAGGACGAGTTGCTCGCCGAAACCGTGCAGGGCGCGGTGTTCGGCACGCCCGAGTACATGTCACCAGAGGCCGCACGCGGCGAAGATGTCGACCATCGCGCCGACGTCTACTCGCTCGGCGTGATCCTGTTCGACATGCTGTGCGGCAGACCGCCGTTCGAGGCGCCGCAATCGAGCGAAGTGCTCGCGATGCACATCCACACGCCGCCACCTTCGCCGCGCGAGTTCGCGCCGCATCGCGAGATCACGGAGCAGGCCGAGGGCGTGATCCTGAAAGCGATGCAGAAGGATCCTAAGAAGCGCTACCAGGACATGATCGAGTTCCGGCGCGATCTCGAAATCTCGTACGGCTCGATCTCGTACCGCCGCCACGGTGGTCCGGCGCCGGACCTCCAGCCGCGCGGTCAAGAGGCGAGATCGCCCAAGAAGCGGCTGACCGAAGAGCTCGACGAGTGGATCACGAATGATCCCTCCGGGCTGTCGGTCGAGCAGGCGCGGATGGTCTCGCTCGTCGAGACCGCTGAAAAAGCGTTCACCCCCACGTCGATGTCTCCGCAGGAAGCTGAACGTTTGGCCAACGCTCTCGATCGCGCACTCGACGACGACGAGTGATTGTTTCAGTCCTTCGCGGTTCATTCGAGCTTCATCGAGACGTGCTACGGTGACGTCCGTATATGTCCGCGAATCTTGCTAATCAGCAGGGTCACGTCACCCTGCGCAAGGACGTCAAGTTCAACGGCGTCAAGGTCTTCTCCGCGACGATGGTCGCGGACCGCGATCAGCTCGGCGAAAAGGTCACGGCCTGGATCGCGAATCATCCCGACAAGAAGGTCACGGACATCGTGATCACGCAGTCATCGGATGAAGCGTTCCACTGCATCGCGATCACCGTGTTCTACTGGGAAGAGACTTCCCAAGCGCGCTCGAACCCCCGCTAACGGCCGTGAGGCGACTGAACTTTGCGTCGGGCCCCGCGGTCCTTCCGGAACAAGTCCTTCGGAAGGCGCAGGAGGCGATCCTCGATCTCGATCACTCGGGGATCGGCATCCTCGAGCACAGCCACCGCGGCAAAGAGTTCGGCCGCGTGCTCGATCGCGCGGAAGCTGTCGTTCGCGAGGTCGGGGGCATCGGCGATGACTTCGCCGTGCTGTTCGTGACCGCGGGCGCGACCCAGCACTTCGCGATGGTTCCCGAGAATTTTCTCGGCAAGGACGAGACCGCCGACTACTGCCACACCGGCGTGTGGTCGGGCAAAGCGATGGAGGAGGCGAAGCGGTTCGGCGGCGTTCACATCGCGTGCTCGTCGGAAGCCGACAACTTTGCCAGCGTCCCACCGTCGATCGCGTGGTCGAGCGCGCCGCGCTATGTCCATTACACGAGCAACGAGACGATCTACGGCACGCAATGGCCGGCGCCGCCCGCCGCCCCCGCGCCGCTCGTGTGCGACGCGTCGAGCGACATCTTCAGCCGTCCGCTGCCGCTTGCGGGGCACGGCCTCATCTACGCCGGTGCGCAGAAGAACCTCGGTCCGTCCGGGATCTCGCTCGTGATCGCGCGCAAAGACTTCATCGAGACCGGCCGCAAGGATCTGTCCCCGCTCACGCAGTACCGGACGTACGCGCGCGAGCGTTCGATGCACAACACGCCGAACACGTTTGGCATCTGGATGATCGCCGAGGTCGTGGGCTGGATTCGCGACCAGGGCGGGCTCGCCGAGATGGAACAGCGCAACCGCAAGAAGGCCGCGCGGCTCTATGACTTCCTCGATCACAGCAAGCTGTGGCGCACGCACGCCAAGCCCGGCAGTCGCTCGATGATGAACGTCACGTTTCGAGGCGCGACTCCCGAGCTCGAAGACAAGCTCGTCGCCGAGAGCGAGGCGCGTGGGATGACCGGCCTGCGCGGCCATCGCAGCGTCGGTGGCCTGCGCGCGAGCATCTACAACGCGTTCCCGGAAGCCGGCGTGGAACGGCTCGTCGAGCTCCTGAGCGAGATCGACCGCGGTTAGCATTCGTTCCGGAGTGTTCAGAGCGGCGTTCTGGATTAGCATCGCGCGCATGAAGCGAATTGCTGTCCTTGTGGTCGTGCTCGTCTGCGCCTGCTCGAAATCGAAAGAACAACCCGCCACCGGCAGTGGCAGTGCGGCGGCCGGCAGCGGCAGTGGCAGCGCGGTGGCTGGAAGCGCCGACACCGGAAGCGCTGCCGGTAGCGCCGCCGGTAGTGCCGCCGGAAGTGCGGCCGCGGGCAACATGCCGCCGGACAGCGGTCTCGTCGGCAGTGGCAGCGCAGCCGGTAGCGGCAGCGCCGCCGGCAGTGGGAGCGGCAGCAGCGCCGCCGCCGGCAGCGCGGCAGACAGCGGCGACATCGCCTTCAGCAAGCTGACGCACGAGCAGCAGGTCGACTTCATGAAGAAGAAGGTCATGCCGGGCATGAAGACGGCGTTCCAGGACTTCGACGGCAAGAAGTTCGGCAAGTTCAATTGCAAGACCTGCCACGGCAAGGATCCGCAGAAGTCGAAGTTCAAGATGCCGAACCCCGATCTCCCGAAGCTCGACTTCGCCGCACTCAAGGCCGGCAAGCAGAAGCCGAAGACGGCCGAGTTCATGGGCAAGGTCGTCAACCCCGAGATGGCGAAGATCTTGAACCTGCCCGAGTACAGCGAGTCGAACCCGAAGGGCTTCGGCTGCCTCGCCTGTCACGAGCAGAAGAAGTAATCACGCCATCGCTGCTCGCACGCGCTCGGCGAGCCAGGTGTAACGCTTCTTCGCCTCCGCGTTGCGGACGGCGAGCTGCACCGCGCGCTTGCTGCCGACGAGCACGACGAGCTTCTTGCCGCGCGTGACCGCCGTGTAGAGCAGGCTGCGTTGCAGCATCATGAAGTGCTGCGTGACGAGCGGGATCACGACGGCGGGGTACTCCGAGCCCTGGCTCTTGTGGACGCTGATCGCGTACGCGTGAACGAGCTGATCGAGCTCGTTGCGCTCGTACACGACGATCCGGCCTTCGAAGTCGACGCGGATCACGCCCGCTTCGCCGTCGATGTTCTCGATCACGCCGATATCGCCGTTGAAGACGCTGCGGTCGTAGTCGTTGCGCAGCTGCATCACCTTGTCGCCGCGCCGATAGGTGCGATCGCCGCGGACCATCTCGGTGCCCCCGCTGCTCGGATTCAGCCGCTCCTGGAGTGCACGGTTGACCGTTTGCGTGCCGAGCTCGCCGCGATGCATCGGCGTCAGCACTTGCACGTCGGTGATCGGATCGAGACCGAACCGCGCCGGGATGCGCTCGGCGACGAGCTCGACGATCGTCGCGCGCGCGGCTTCCGGATCGTCGCGGGCGATGAAGTAGAAGTCTGAATTCGCGCCGGCTGCGGTGTCGAGGTCCGGCAGCTCGCCGTGATTGATCTTGTGCGCCGACTGCACGATCCGGCTCTGTGCCGCTTGCCGGAAGATCTCGGTCAGCCGGATCACCGCCGCGGCGCCGGAGTCGATCACGTCGGATAGCACCGAGCCGGGTCCGACCGAAGGCAGCTGATCGACATCACCGACCAGCACGAGCTGCGCACCCGGACGCAACGCACCGAGCACGGCACGAAACAGCATCGCATCGACCATCGACGCCTCGTCGACGACGAGCAGATCGGCATCGAGGCGATTATCACCATCGCGCTGAAACCCGCCTTCGCGTGGGTTGAACTCGAGCAGCCGATGGATCGTCATCGCCTCGCCCGCGCTCTCTCTTTGGGCCGCGCCGAACACCGCTTCCCCGAGACGCTTCGCCGCGCGTCCCGTCGGTGCTGCGAGCGAGACCTTGCGGTTGCCGATCCGCGCGATGTGCACGATCGCCTTGACGATCGTCGTCTTGCCGACGCCCGGACCGCCCGTGATCACGACGCAGCGGTCGCGCAGCGCGGCTTCGACGGCGCTCCGCTGCTGGGTCGCGAGCTCGAGCCCGGTCACCGACTCGAACGCGTGGATCGCCGCACCGATGTCGATCGCGAACGAGCGCGCCGGCGACTTCGCGAGCTCCGCGAGCAGCTCAGCGGATTCGGCCTCCGCTCGGTGCAGGTCCGGAAGCTCGGTGCACGAGCCGCGATCTCCGAGTACTTCACGGATGACGAGCCCGCGCGCCTCGAGCGCACCCAGCCGGGGTGGCAACGGATCGGCCGCGACCTGTAGCAGATCGGCCGCGCGCGCGATCAGCTCGTCGTCGGGCAAGTGCAAGTGCCCGTCCTCGGCGCTGGTCTCGAGCGCGTGCAACAGCCCGGCTTCGAGTCGCTCGGGCGCGTCGCGCGCGATCCCGAGCTTGGCGGCGATCGTATCGGCGGTGCGAAACCCGATGCCCCACACCTCGTGCGCGATCCGATACGGATTGCTGCGCATCACGTTGATCGCATCGGCGCCGTATTTCTTGAAGATCCGGACGGCCGCCCCGCCGGCAACGCCGTGCTCGGCGAGAAACACCATGACGGCTTGCTCGCCGCGCCGTTCGATGACCGCTTCCGCGAGCTTGGCCGCGCGCGCCGATCCGATCCCCGGCACCTCGGTCAGTCGCTGCGGAGAATTCTCGATCACCTCGAGGGTCTCGAGGCCGAACTTGTCGACGATCCGCTTCGCGAACTGCGGCCCGATGCCGGGGATCCGCCCCGATCCGAGGAACCGCTCGATGCCGAGCTTCGTGTTCGGCGTGACCGGCTGATAGCTCGCGATCTTGAACTGCCGCCCCCACTTGCGATCGACGACATACTGGCCGCGCAGCTTGAGGTGCGTGCCCTCGGTCACGCCGAACAGCTCGCCGACGATCGTCACCGTCTCCTTGCCGTGCGAGAACTGGGCGATCGTGTAGTTCGTGTCTTCGTTGCGGAACGTGATTCGCTCGACGGTACCGTCGAGGACTACGTCCGCTGTATGAGACTCGCCCGCCACGCGACGCGCATCTTAGGGGCGACACGTGACATTGGCGAGTGCCTCTCGCACGTACAAGTGACATTGGCGAAGGGCACGCTCGTACTCGTACTCGTGCTCGTACTCGACCACCTCTGAACCGGAGCCCGACGACGTGATCCGGTTGGATTTAGCCGCGCCGGGACCCTCGGATCTCAGATCGCTCCGACGCATGGAGCTCGGCCGAGCAACACGACCGAGTACGAGCACGAGCACGAGTACGATTCTAACGGGTGCTCGTCGCGGTTGGCGAAGGGCACGCTCGTACTCGTACTCGTGCTCGTACTCGACCACCTCTGAACCGGAGCCCGACGACGTGATCCGGTTGGATTTAGCCGCGCCGGGACCCTCGGATCTCAGATCGCTC
>JAQBQF010000069.1 GCA_028287115.1 Myxococcales bacterium | reverse complement strand
GCCCTGACGATCTACGACATGTGCAAGGCAATCGATCGCGGCATGGTGATCGGCGACGTCCGTCTCGAAGAAAAGCGCGGCGGGAAGTCAGGCACGTGGGTGAGGGGCAAGTCTCCGAAGCGAGGTTAGAGAGTACGCATTGCCATGACTTGCCGGTGCGGCGCCGTTGTGCGACGACTTCATGAATGCCAGCCGATGATCTGATCGGTTCGGTGATCTGCGATCGCTTCGAGATCCTGGACAAGCTCGGCCAAGGCGGCATGGGCTCGGTGTATCGAGCATTCCAGCGGTCGGTGAAACGCGAGGTCGCGATCAAGCTGATCAACGCGTCGTTCTCGCGGGATCCGGATGCGGTGCGCCGGTTCGAGCGCGAAGCACAGCTCGCGAGTCGGCTATCGCATCCCAATACGGTCAGCGTGTTCGACTTCGGGCAGACGGACGACGGCCGGCTGTTCATCGCGATGGAGCTGATCAAAGGCCGCACGCTGTTCGAGCGGCTCGCCGAGGATGGCGTGTTCACGGCGGAGCGCGCGGTCCGGATCGGATCGCAGATCTGCGACGCGCTCGAAGCCGCGCATGCGCTCGGCATCATCCACCGCGATCTCAAGCTCGATAACGTGATCGTCCTCGATCAACCGCCCGGACGCGATCTGCTCAAGGTGCTCGATTTCGGCCTCGCGAAGCTATTTGGCGAGCTCTCGAGTGGCAGCACGTCGCCGGGCGTGTTCGGAACGCCGCGGTACATCGCGCCGGAAGTCGCGACGACGGGTGTGACCGAGCCGGCGGCCGACATCTACGCGCTCGGCGTGATCCTCGGCGAGCTCACGGTCGGTAAGCCGCTGTGGAGCTCGGATCAGTTGATCGAGCTCGTCCCGCAGAAGCTCGCACCCGCGCCTGCGATCGCGTTGGTGCCGCCGGCGCTCCGGCGCGTCGTCACGGCGCTGATCGATCCGGATCCGAAGCGCCGTCCGAATGCGAGCCAGGCGAGGACACTGCTGCGAACCGTGGCAGATGGCTCGATCACGTTTCCGCCGATCGATCTGCATCCGCCGACGCGCGGGAAGGCCGAATCTCGCGCACCGCTACCTCGGTCACAGTGGCCGTGGGTCCTGCTCGGCGGCCTTGCGATTGCGGTCGCGGTGTTTGCAATCCTCGTTATCGCTGGCGTGATCGACGCGGACGAGCTCAAGGGGTTGCTGCCCGGTCGCTGACCGTCTCGCGACGCGTGCGTCGGGGCGTCGCGTTCCCGCGGGAACGCGTGCTCGCCGAGGGACTTCGCGCGACCGCGCCGGTCGCTCAGCTACCGTTGCGCGGTGCGCAGCAGATTCGCGCCGCCGTGCTCGCTGGATGTGAAACCGCCGACCACAGGTTCGTTCCGTTGCAGATGAGGAAATGCCTGCCCTCCGCCAGGTTTCTTGCCGTGGCGGACTTCGGTTGCACATCGGGATGAGGCCCTCCGCCACGACGAGGTTCCCGCGGGAACGCATGTCGAGGAGGATCCCGGGCACGGAGACCGCGCTTCTCAGTCAGGCAAGCTCCCCAGCAGTTTCGGCATGCTAGCGGAGGCAGGACCGAGCCGCCCAGGTCGCAGCGATGCCACGAGACGTTAGTGCCTGATCTGCCTTTGCCAGCGGTGGTGCGACGATGCTCCGCTGCGCATGCGCCGATCGATCCTTGTCTCGAGCTCGCTGTTGCTGTTGGCCACCCCGGTGGTCGCCGGCCCGATCCAATCTCCGATCCTCGGCGGGACGCCCGCGACGCTCGGTCAGTATCCGTCGGTCGTATTGATCGAGGTCGGTGGTGGCCTGTGCACGGGCACGCTCGTCACCAAGGACTGGGTGCTGACCGCCGCGCACTGCGTCTCGCCGGCCGAGCTCGGTGTCGCGACGCAGGCGCAGGTCACCGCGAGCGTCAAAGTTCACTTCAATACGGTCAACGCCGCGATGAGCACCGGCACCGTGGTCCTCGCCGCGGACACGATTCCGGATCCGGGCTTCGACCTCAACAATCTCGGCTCGCATGACTCGGGCCTGATCAAGCTGAAGACGCCGGTCACGGATATCACCCCGGTGCCGGTGAGCTTCGACGCCGCGAATGCGCCGATCGGCGTCGCGGTGACGATGGTCGGCTTCGGCGCGACCGCGCAAGGCGGTGGTGGCTCCGTCGGGGTCGAGTACGTCGTCGCCCAGACCTCGGTCAGCTGCACGACCGCGATGGCGGGACTCGATGCAAACCTGCTGTGCTTCAATCAAGTGAGCGGCAAGGGCAAGTGCCAGGGTGATTCGGGCGGTCCCTCGTTCGCGATGATCGCGGGCAAGATGATGGAGATCGGTATCACGTCGTTTGGCGATCAGAACTGCGCGCAATTCGGCGCCGACACGCGCACCGACGCCGAGCGCGCCTTCATCCTGCAGCACATCCCGGAGCTCCAATGTCAGACCGACGCTGATTGCCCGATGATGAAAGAATGCTTCGAGAACAAATGCATCGTCACGCCGTTTCAGCCGACGGGCCTCGGCGCGACGTGCGCGGCGAACGCAGACTGCGATTCGGGACAATGCGCGCTCGACGGCAGCAGCGGCAAGTGTTCGATGGGTTGCACGCTCGGCATGGCCTCGACCTGTCCCGCCGGCTTTGACTGCATCACCGCGGGCGCCGCGGGCACGTGCTGGCCTGCGAGCACCGACGGCGGCGGTTGCTGCGACGCTGGCGGAGCGGGCGCCCCGACGGTGCTCGCCTGCATCGGCCTGGTCGGGCTCGTGTTGCGACGCAAGCGGCGACCGGTCTAGCGCCAATCGCTAATCAGGATCGCTCGCAACGCGGAAGGTTGATCAGCAACCGAATGCGCTCGTGCTCGTCGTCCTGCTCCTGCGCGAGCAGGGCGAGCTCACTCCGTCGTGCAAGGCAATCGGCGTGGGCCGTCGCGCCGGCGGCATCGATCTCGTAACGAGGCGCGGAGCTCGCCGGAGGGCGAGCGACGCCGAAACTGCAGCCGGAGACTGCAACCAATGCCATGGCTATTAACGTCTTGATCATCGCGCCCGCACCTTCGCCTTTCGCGCGGCCGAGGAGCTTGCGGATCACGCGTTCTTCACGCTGCGGTCGCGTACGGTTCGAGTTCCACGCCGAGAGTCTCGCAACATTCGAAAGACATGGACGCGGATTCGTCCCGTCCGATGGTCGATCCGCTCAGCGCTTGCGCTCGAACACGAGCAGATCGCCCAGGAGATCGTGCTGGCGGGTCGCGACGTGGGTCATACCGAGGTTGCGGATCACGCCGAGCGAGTCGTGGTGCCAGGGAAACGTCGTGGCCTGCACGGCGGTGATCGCTTCGTGCGAGAACGCCCAGTCGACGCAGGCGCGCGTGGCTTCAGTCGCGTACCCGAGGTGACGCGAGCCGTCTTCGATGCCGTAGCCGATTTCGGCGATGCCGTCGTCGGGGAAGCCATGGAACACGACGCTGCCGATGATGCGCGGTGGATCGGCGAGAGGGATGATGAGGGAGTCGCCCCACAGGCGCTTGTCGGGATCGGCGCGGATCGCGTCGAGCGAGTAGGGGAAGGCGCGCGCGATCAGATCGTCGTTGGGCCAGGCGTCGGGAAATCGGGCACCGACGAGATGCTCGGCGGCTTGGCGATCGTGACGTAGGACGGCTTCGACCGCAGGAAGCGTCATCGGCACGAGGCGCAGGCGCGGCGTGACGAGCGCCGGCATCAGGGGCCTGCGCGCCCGATGCTGAGGAGAAGCCCGAGCTCGGAAGGGCCGGAGGTTGCGATCAGGCCGTACCGAACGTCGATCGAGAACAGGAAGCCGAAGGCGTATTGATCGAAGCCGACGCTGGCGATGCCGCCGAGGAATGCGCGCGAGTTGAGCGGTGGGATCGGTTCGTTGGTGCGCAGCAGCTCGGCGCCGCCGCGGAGCGTGAGAAAGCGGCTCGGCGTCGCCCAGGGTCGGAAGCGGGCGCCGATGGTGAGATCCATCTGAACGGTACGGATCGTCGGATCGATCTGCGGGGCGCTGCCAGTGTAGAGCTGACCGAACAAGAGCGCGCCGCGGAGCGTCCAGCCGATCTTGCGTTCGGTCGAGGTTGGCTGCCACGAAGCTTGGATGCCGACCTGGTAGCCAAAGCCGATCCGCTTTGCGTCCGGGCCGGTGCCGCTGACGCCGCCGATCGCGCCGCCGATCGCACCCGAGGGCAGCGGTTCCGAGTGGGCCGGCTGTGCCAGCACGACGAGGAGCCCGGCGCTGAAGATCCGCACGTTGCGGAGTGCGAGCTCGCCGCGCATTAGAACTTCGACGTGGTCGCGAGGAACGTCATCTTGTCGTTGGTCGCGCGGAGGCGACGCGACAGCGTGCGGACCCAGTTCCACAAGAGCTCGTAGGCGAGATCGCGGTCGACGAACAGGAGATCCTCGAGGTCGCGGCGATTGACGACGAACAGCCGGCATTTCTCGTGGCACACGGCGGTCGCGGAGCGCGGGGCGTCGTCGATCAGCGACATCTCGCCGAAGTAGGCGCCCGGGCGGAGGACCGCGAGGGCCTCTTCGCCCATGCCGGGGACGATGCGGCTGATCCGGACCGCGCCTTCGACGATCAGATAGAACTTATCGCCGGGGGATGCCTCGGCGAAGATCGTCGCGTTCGACTTGTATTGCTCTTCGAGGCCGATATCGACGATGCGCTTGAGGTGCCCTTGCGGCAACCCGTTAAACAGGTCGATCTGAGTGAGGATCTCGATCGTCGATTTCCCCTTCAGATCGAGCTCGGCCGATTTCGGCTCAGCATCGGACATTGGACCCATGGAGGGTCCCATACGCCCCCCGAAAACGCAAAACGGCCCGGCGAACCGGACCGTTTCGGCGTTGCGCGACCCAGGTGATCAGCTGATCTTGAGCCAGAGCAGAATCGCGATGATGAGCGCGTAGATGACGAGCGACTCGATCAGCGCGAGGCCGAGAATCATCGGGCCGCGGATCTGACCGGCAGCACCGGGGTTACGAGCGATGCCGTCGAGCGCCGCCGCGGCTGCACGGCCCTGGCCGATGCCGCCACCGAGGGCTGCGATGCCGATCGCGAGACCGGCTGCGAGGGCGATCCAGCCGTAGTTCGACGCGAGGCCTTGGACCTTGGCGACGGCGGGGTCGGTGCTCAGCTGCCCACCGTCGGCGAAGGCGACGGCCGAGAAGCCGATGATGATGACGAAGGGCAGGGCTTTGAGCAGAAACTTGATGGTGCGGTTCATGTCGGTCTCCTTGGGGGTCGCGCGGGGTTACGTAGCGTGGATTAGATCGCTGGTAAAGGCGGTACGATTCAAAAAAAACTAGTGTTCCTCGTCCTCGATCGCCATGCCGATATAGACCATCGCGAGGGTGCAGAACACGAGGGCCTGGACGAAGCACACGAGCAGGCCGAGCAGCATGAAGGGGATGGGGACGAGCAGCGGGACGAGCGCGAAGAACGACATCACGACTTTATGGTCGGCCATCATGTTGCCCATGAGGCGAACCGAGAGCGACATCGGTCGCGCGAAGTGGCTGATCAGCTCGATCGGGAACACGAGCGGCGCGAGCACGATCGAGGGCCCCATGAAGTGCTTCATGTAGTTGATGAACCCGTGGTGCCGGATCCCGTAATAGTGGGTCAGCAGGAACACCATCAAGGCAATGCCGACGTTGGTCTTGAGCGTGTCGGTCGGCGCGGAGAAGCCGGGGATCAGCGCGAACAGGTTGTTGAACAGGATGAAGATCCACAGCGCGCCGATCAGCGGGAAGAACTTCTTGGCGTTGGTCTCGCCCATCGCGCCTTCGACCATGCCGTAGACGCTCTCGGTCATGTACTCGAAGAAGTTGCGGAACGTCATCTTCGACGGCGGGACCATGCCCTTGTCGGCGCTCTTGGTGCCGCGGAGGAAGGCGACGCCACCCCAGATCGTGATCAACACGACAAGCGACGTGATGAGCACGTGCGTCAGCGTGAAGCCGTTCTCGGTGAACATCAGCGCCTGCCACTTGCGGCCGAGGTGGTCTTGCGACCAATGGCTCACGTCGTGCCAGAAGCTGAACTTGTTGAGGTAATCGAACCACGTGCCGTGCTCACCCATGGGTCTCGCCGTTCTCGTTGGTCTCGTTGGGGGGAGGTCGCAGTGCCGAGAAAGAGGTGTCGAGAATGATCGATACGATGAACGTGGAGTATCCGACCGTGAAGGCGATCGGATCGATCGGCAGGAACATGAGGGCGAGGACGACCGAGACCATCAGGCCGACCATCTTCGGCAACATCAGGAGCGAGGCGTTGCTCGGCTTGCCGTGGGCGGCGTCGTGGGTCCACCGCGTGACGAGTCGGCGGAGCACGAAGAAGTTCGCGCAGGTCAGCACGACGCCGACCGCGACGCCGAGCGCGATCTGCTCGGTGCGATAGATCAGCGTCGCGGCGACGATCAGGATCCCGCCGAGGATGTAGTTGAGGCGCTCGATGCGGAGCATGCTCGGTGCGCTAGCCATGGGGCGGCTCCTTCGCTTTCTCCGCCGCCGCATCGCGATCCGCGTCGCGAAGTGCACGGAAGACGCCTCGGAAGCCGGCGACGAGGCCGAGCCCGAGGAACAGGAGCATCAGCCAGGGCGTGGTGTGCGCCTTGGTGTCGAGCCAGTAGCCGAACGCGATGCCGATCAGGACCGACAGGCCCATCTCGAGGCCGACCGAGCTCGCCGACAGGAACTTGAATCCGGCCTTGGCGTTGCGAGCGGCTGGGTCGATCGACACGTTCTTTCGATGCAGGTCGGTCATCAGGGAATCCTGCGACATTTCGCCGCTATGGGTGGAGCCGACCGACATCAGCGGGGCCCTCATAGCACTGCATTTTTTCAGCGTCAATCGACGGTGGCTTGCGATCCCGGGGCCCTCGCCGGTCGGTGGATCCGGAGGTCCGGGCCGGGTGCCACGAACGGACGGCGATCGACATCGAATTCCCCATGACCGAATACGCGAATACCAGCCAGGTCCGCGCCGCCCGCGAGCAATATTTCGCAGCCAACGGGTTCTCCGACGCGACCTATCGCGATGCCTGGGTGCACGTGAAGATCGGGCGAATTCCGCTGATGTTCCCGAATACGCGCTCGCGCCAGCGCGCGATCCCGCTCCACGATCTGCATCATGTCGCGACGGGGTACGCGACGACGCTCGTCGGCGAGGGCGAGATCGGCGCATTCGAGGTCGCCGGCGGCTGCGGCCGGTATTGGGCGGCCTGGTTTCTCAACGCGTCCGCGATGACGTGGGGATTGGCGCTGTCGCCAAGGCGCATCTATCGCGCGTTCATTCGCGGTCGCCACAGCCGCACGCTGTATCAAACCGGCTGGAGCGACGAGCTGCTCGAGCTGACGGTCGGCGAGCTGCGGCGGCGCGTCGAGATCGATCGCGAGCCGAAAGCGACGTGGGGCGATCGCGCGGCGTTCGCGGGGTGGGTCGGCATCCTCGTGACACCGGGTGTCGTTGTCGGCGCCCTGATCGCCGGATTCCTGCGCTGACCGTTACGAAGCGAGCAGCGACGCGCGCGCGGCCGCGATCACCTGATCGATATCGTCGTCGGTGTGCGCGAGCGAGACGAACATCGCTTCGAACTGCGACGGCGGCAGGAACACGCCACGGTCTCGCATGTTGCGGAAGAATTTTCCGAACCGGTTCGTATCGGAGGACTTCGCGCTCGCGTAGTCGGTGACCGGGCCCGCGGTGAAGAAGAGCGTCATCACGGATCCGACGCGGTTCAAGCACGACGGAATGCCGGCTTCGGTTGCGGCGGCGAGCAGGCCGTCGCCGAGGCGCTTGCCGAGTGCTTCGAGCCGATCATAGGTGCCGGGGCGCGCGAGGATCTCGATCACCGCGAGGCCCGCGGCCATCGCGAGTGGATTGCCGCTGAGTGTGCCGGCCTGATAGACGGGCCCGAGCGGCGCGAGCTTTTGCATGATATCGGCGCGGCCGCCGAATGCCGCGGCTGGGAGGCCGCCACCGACGATCTTGCCGAGGCACGTGAGATCCGGCGTGATGCCGTACTTCTCCTGCGCGCCGCCAAAGCCGGCGCGAAAGCCGGTGATCACCTCGTCGAAGATCAGCAGCGCGCCGTGTTTCTGCGTGATCGAGCGCAGGCCTTCGAGATAGCCCGGCTGCGGTGCCACGAGGCCCATGTTGCCCGCGATCGGTTCGATGATGATCGCCGCGATGTCGGCGCCGTGCGTGGTGAAGGCGGCCTCGACGGAAGCGAGATCGTTGTACGGCACGACGATCGTGTCGCGCGCCGCGCCTTCGGGAACGCCTGCCGAGCCGGGAATTCCGAGCGTGGCGGCGCCCGAGCCGGCCGAGACGAGCAGGCAGTCTGCGTGACCGTGATAGCCGCCATCGGTCTTGATGATCTTCGCGCGGCCGGTGAACCCGCGAGCGAGGCGCAGCGCGCTCATCGTCGCTTCGGTACCCGAGGACAACGCGCGCACCATCTGCATCGAAGGATACGCGGCGCGAATCGTTTCGGCGAAGCGGACCTCGATCTCGGTCGGCGCGCCGAACGTCGTGCCTTGCGACATCGCCTCGGCGATCGTGTCGAGGATCGCCGGGTGTGAGTGCCCGAGGATCAATGGGCCCCAGCTGCCGATCAGATCGATGTACGTGTTGCCGTCGACGTCGGTGATCCGCGCGCCATCGCCTTGCGCGATGAACAGCGGATCTGCGCCGACCGAGCGACACGCGCGCACCGGCGAATTGACACCACCGGGAATTACGGCCTTCGCGCGCTCGAAGATCGACAGACTGCGTTGAATCGACATGCGCCGTGAGGGTAGCGCAGTATCGCGTCGGAGACATCGCGAGCGCCTCGCCGGAATCTGGGCGGCGCCTTCGAGGAGCCTAACGCGGACGCTCGCCGTGGAGCGCGGCGACCGCGTTGAGCAGCGGCATCGCGATGATCTTGTCGGGGATGAAGATGTCGCCGGGTGTGCCGCGACGGGCATTGCGGGTCCAGAAGCTGCCGAGCTGGCGGGGCGCGAGCTTCTTGCGATCGCGCAGCTTGATGAGGATG
>JAQBQF010000200.1 GCA_028287115.1 Myxococcales bacterium | reverse complement strand
CGCTACCGGGCTCGATCATCACAGACAACATCGCGACCCTGCACTTCAAGTCTCCCGACGTTCAGCCTTACGATTATCACGTGGATCTGGGCAGCAGCGCGATTGACACGGCGACAGGTTCGTCGATCGACCACGACTTCGACGGCGACCCGCGTCCGAAGGGGAACGGACGCGACGTCGGCGCTGATGAGACCTTTTGACGCTTCGTTGTTTCGGCGAAGGCGATCGTCTCCGCCCGAACAAGCCGATTGACTAGGTGCAGGCTCCGACGCCGGTGCCTACGCCGGTCGGAATCAAGCCGTACATATTGTTGAAGACATCGTACGTCCAGATGCCGGTGATCGATGCATAGCATTTGCCCACTTCCGAAGCGGGAAGACCGGTCATACCGATGATGTCGGCCAAGGACTCGAAGGTGACCCCCGCCTGCTTGAGGCTGCCCGTCCCGTGGTTCGCGGCTGTACCCGCGGTGACCACCGCAACATTGGTAAGAGTGATCAGCGAGCCGATCAGCGGCTTCCCACCAGCATCGGTTGTTAAGGTCGAGGCCATCTGGCCGGTAACGGGGAGGAGGGCTGCGGCCGCTGCGCCGCTCACGGTCACCTGCAGCTGGTCGAACTCGGTGAGCGCGTTGCCGGTCGCGTCGTTGTTGAACCCGCTGACGGTGCCGATAATGTCCACTTTCGCCTTGACGGCGAGAGTACCGGGCACCATTCCAGCGCCGGTGAACACGTAGAGCCCCTGGTTCGCAGCTGCCTGTCCGGTGCCAGGCAGTTTGGACACCCAGAAGTTCTTGCCTCCACTTGAAATCGCAGTGACGTACACGTTCTCCACCGAGCCGATCTCGATCCCGCCGGTCGGCAACGTCGTCGCCATATCGATCGCGGAGATCGTGCTGCCGGCGCGGCACGTGTTGTCGCCGACTATGCAGTTGAGATCCGCGCAGTCGGTGAAGCCGTTGCCATCGTCGTCTGTCGAGTTCTCGCACAGCTGCGGCGAGTTCTCTGGCGCGGGGCAGCCCGTACCGCCGGTCGAGACTTCGGCCGTCGTACGCGGCAGGAGCAGGTAGTCGAAGAAGTAGTCGAGGACGCCCGTCGCGCTCGCCAGGCAGTCATTGCGCTGGATGTTGGCCGGAAAGGCCGCGAGGCTCGACTCGAGCTTCGCGACGCCCGTTATGGCGATGCTCTGCAGCGTCGGATCGGGGGTCGCGCCGCCGATCTGCTTCAAGTTCCCAATGACGTTGGCATTGTTGACGGTGATGAGGACGCCTTCCCACTTCTCCCACTCGGCGGAGCGAGCTGGATCCGCCATCTGGCCGATCGCGAGCGCATCGACAACGTGCGGTGTCAGCGGTGTGCCGCTGCCCGTCTTCGTGACGTTGATCGTGCCACCCATCGGCGGCTCGAGCTCGGTCACGGTGCGACCCGAGGTATCGCTGGTCAGCGCGAACTCGCTCTTGACCGCGCCGGTGATGTCGACGATGTCGCCGAGCATGAGCGGCGAGACCTGCGAGGGAGTTGCTTTGAAGATGTGAACGCCGGAAAACTCGCCGCCTTCGGGTTCTTCGACCCAGAAGTCGCCGACCTTCGCGCCGAAGTTATCGATCGCGGTGACGACGACGCCGTGAAGCGATACGGCCGTTCCGGGCGCCATCGCATCGTTCTGCACCATCTGGATCTTGACGGCGCCTCCGTTGCCGCTGTCACCGCTGCCGTTGCCATCGATGGTGCTGGGTGAATCACTGCGGCACGCGACGAGCGCGAGGCCGGTAGAAAGAGCGAAAGGCAGAATACGCATGAAGTCTCCAGGGTGTCGGCGCGGGATAGTAGGTGTGTGCGCGTTGAGGGCGCAGCGGGGATCAAATAAACCGCGCCGAGGCGCGTGTATACCGAAAAAGCAGAGACTCACTGGTGGCGGACGTCACACACGCACGTGAAAATCTCAAGCATGAGATCGCTCCGGCAAGGCAGAGCTGTCACACAGCCGAAAACGCTGAAACCGAACGATGTCGCTTGCGGGCGGGCCTCGAGGTCGTAACGCCGAAAACGAACGATGCCCGCTTGCGGGCGGGCATCGAGGTCGTAGCGAACGAGGCGTTCAGGCTGCTGGGGCGTTGAGGCCGACCATCTCGACGAACGCCATCGGCGCGGCGTCGCCCTTGCGGACGCGGGTCTTCAGCATGCGGGTGTAGCCACCCTTGCGCGACACGAAGTGCGAGCCGATCTCGCCGAACAGTCGCGCGAGGGCATCGCGAGTCGTCACGGTCTGGCGCGCCATGCGCTTGGCGTGGACGAGCTTCGCCTTGTCCGCGGGCGTGGCCTTGTCGCCCTTCGCGACGAGAGGCTGCACAGACACGCCCCACCAGATCGTCTGGTCAGCGTACTTGCGCAGCTCTTTGGCCTTCGCCTCGGTGGTCTCGATCCGCCCATACGTGAGCAGCGAGGTCACCATGTTGTTCCACAGCGCGTGCCGATGCGACGCGTTGCGACCGAGCTTCCGTCCAGAATTACGATGGCGCATGAGGGTCTCTCTCTACTTAACTTACAGACAGCCTTAGGGCTTCTTGAGCGGGTTCGGGCCGGGCCAGTTGTCGAGCTTCATGCCCAACTGGAGACCCATTTCAGCGAGGAGCTCTTTGATCTCCTTCAGCGACTTGCGGCCGAAGTTCTTGGTCTTGAGCATCTCGGACTCGGTCTTCTGAACGAGCTCGCCGATGTACTTGATGTTCGCGTTCTGCAGGCAGTTCGCCGAGCGGACGCTGAGCTCCAGCTCGTCGACCGTGCGCCACAGGTTCTCGTTGAGCTTCTCGGCGGCTTCATCGCGCGGTGCTTCCACCGGCTCCGCCATCTCCTCGAAGTTGATGAACAGGTTGAGCTGCTCCTTGAGGATCTTCGCGGCGTACGCGACGCCGTCGTCGGGACGAACCGAACCATTGGTCCAGCACTCGAGCGTCAGCTTGTCGTAATCGGTCTGCTGACCGACGCGAGCGTTCGTGACGATGAAGTTGACCTTGCGGACGGGCGAGAACAGCGCGTCGATCGCGATCGTGCCGACCGGCAGCTCGCTCGAGTGACGCTCGGCCGGGGCATAGCCGCGACCGGTCGCGATCGTGAGCTCCATCGCGAGCTTGCCGTCTTTCGACAGCGTGCAGATGCGATGGGTCGGGTTGAGGCACGTGACGCCGTCGACGAGCGTGATGTCACCAGCGGTGACGACGCCTTCGCCGTGCTTGTCGATGCGGACGGTGTACGTCTTGTCGTGCTCGACTTTGAACAGCGTCTCCTTGAGGTTGAGGATGATGTCGGTGACATCTTCGACAACGCCGGGGAGCG
>JAQBQF010000043.1 GCA_028287115.1 Myxococcales bacterium | reverse complement strand
GACCACCGTCTTGCCCTCGACTGTGAGCTCCAGACGAATGTGAAACCTGTCGACAAACCGCGCGGAGCAGCCCGCCCCCGTGATGTCGAACGCGAGCCCGGTCAACTGAGTCGTCGACGTTGGCAATGGCGTATCGAAGTGCACCGAGGACCCATCGGCGAAATTGCACGCCGTCCGATCGGCGCTGAGCGTCGCCGGTGTCGCGCGCATCGGCAGACATGCCGCGACCTGCGCAGCGGCGCTCGCCCAGCAGTTGCCGGGATCGGCGAGGACCGCACAGGTCAAGTCATTGCCACCACCGCACCCAGCCAGGATCACCAGCACGATCAATCCCCGCATCGAACGATCGTACTCAAGTGGCGAGCGCGAAAGCAAGCGATCCGATCGTGACGAGGAGCGCGACCGTGCTCGCGATCCAGACCGTGCGGCGACTGATCGTCAACTGATCACCGCGCGCGAGTGCGACCGAAACCGACTGGGATGCGCTCGCTGCCGTCGGGCGTGGCGACGGTGCGCGTGGCTGCAACGCCATCGGGATGCGTGGAATCCCTGCGACCGGCGTGTTGAGCCGGTATGCATTCTTCGGCTCGAGCGCTGCACGCAAGCCTGCGCGCAGCTCGTCGATCGTGTGAATCCGCCGCGCAGGATCGAGCGACAATGCGCGATCGACCAGATCGATGAACGCCGGCGATGCGTCGGGCCGAAACGCCAGGATCGGATCGGGGCGGCCCGTCGTGATCTGCATGACCGTCGCCGCGAACGTGTCTCCCTGAAACGCGAGCCGGCCGGTCGCCATCTCGAACAGGATCGCTGCCATCGCCCACACATCGGTTGATGGACCCACCGCCTCCGAGTTGCCGGAGACCTGCTCGGGCGACATGTACGAAGGCGTGCCGAGCATCGCGAACATGCCGGTCATCGTCCCGACGCCGCGCAGCTTCGACACACCAAAATCGAGCAGCTTGATCCGTTCGTCGCCGACGTCGTCGATCGCGATGAAGATGTTCGCCGGCTTGAGATCGCGATGCGTGATCCCGTTGCGGTGCGCGAGCACGAGCGCCGACATCACCTGATCGCCGATCCGCGCGATCGCATCCCACGGCATCGCGCCGCGCGAGATGCGAATGCTCAAGTTCGCACCGTGCAAGAACTCGAGGATCATGCAGGGCGATCCATCAGGGAGCGTCTCCCAATCCGAGATCTCGACGACGTTCGGATGACGAAGCCCCGCGAGCATCTCCGCTTCTCGCTCGAACCTGGTCAACGCCTCCTGGTTGTTCGCGAGCGACGGCAGCAGAGACTTGAGCGCGAACGATCGCTTCAGCTTGAGGTGCTCCGCCTCGTAGACAGCGGACATTCCGCCCTCGCCTAGCTTACGAAGCACGCGATACCGGTCCGCAACCACCGTGTCGATCAGCGGGTCGTCAGCCACCAATAATCATCATACGTCACTCGGCACCCAGCGTTCCCCGAGCTGACATGTACGTAGATTTCACCGACAATGATTACGGTCTTGTTGCAATTTTGGTCTAACGGGCTTCAGTTGCTTGCCCCGATTTGACGACTAGACTCGAGCGAGTGCGTTGGTTCGTCTGGGCATTGCTCGCGAGCTGTCGCCATGGTGATGCCCTTGGCGTGGTCGCGGAGACCAGCGACACGCACACGCGGCCACCGCGGCACGACGCGAAGATCACGATCACGACCGAGTCTTCGATCAAGGTCCTCGAGCCGATCCGATTCGACGGGCTGTCCGCGACGATCACCTTGCCGTCGATCCCGATGCTCGACGCCTTGGCCGAGACGCTCGGCGTCGCGCGCGATCGGTTATGGGCGAACCGCGTCGCACGACCCCCAGGCGGCGCCGACAATCGGCCGGTGTTCCTGATCCACTGGAGATAGGCGTAGTTAGCGGCGACGCAACCTTTCGGGGCGCCGGCCGATACCCGGCGAATGGCAACTTTCTCGGGTCCTCGCAAGAAGCTGTCGATCGGTAGCCTCGACGAATCCACGCTGCAGGTCGAGGCGCAATACAATCCGAAAGAGCTACAGATCGAAAAGCCCGTGCAATGGGCCAAGCACGACGTGCTCGCTCACGGACGTGCAGCCGATGCACGACGCGATGCGATCGCGAGTCGCGGACGCATGCACCTCGAGTTCACGGGCGCCGAAGCTCGCACGATGGCCGTCGAGCTGATGTTCGACGGATACGAAACCCAGCAATCGGTGATGCCGCAGATCGCGGATCTCGAGCGCATGGCCTCGGTGCGCGATGGAACGTCTGGCGACGAAGACTTCCGGCGGCCGCATCGGTGTGTCGTGTCCTGGGGCGATCGCGGCATCCCGCCGTTTCGGTGCGTGATCGACGGCGTGTCGACCAAGTTTCTCGTGTTTGATAGCGATGGCGTCCCGCTGCGCGCCACCTGCACGATCAAGCTTCGCGAGGCGGATGCGGTCGGGACCTCGGCCGACGAACGCGATCGTTATGCGGGTAGGCGCTTGAAACGCTAGATTCCGCGCGCGGTTAGCGAGCTCGCAGATTGTTTGTCACTGATCCGGGCGCGGTTGCGTTGGTCGGGTGAAAGGACCCAACCACCATGCTGCTCCAGCTACCTTCGTCGTCTCGCGTGAGCTCGCTACTTCCAACCACCCCGGAGGGCGCATCTAGTGGCGCCGAGCTCGTCACGAGCGACGGCCGCTCGCTCTCGCTGGTCTCCGCCCAGCTTCGCGGAGAGGCGCAAGGTGGCATCGCACGTCTCGTCCTCGAGCAGCGGTTCGAGAACACCTACGACGAGAACCTCCACGTCACGTATCGGATGCCGCTGCCCGCGGACGGCGCGATCAGCGGATATGCCTTCGTGATCGCGGACCGCACGATCACCGGGGTCGTCGATCGCAAGGCCGCCGCGCGCGAACGCTTCGAACAAGCCGTCGCGAGCGGCAAGACCGCGGCGCTGCTCGAACAGGAGCGCGCCGACATCTTCACGCAGCAGATCGGCAACATCCCGCCGAACCAAGCGGTCGTCGCGAAGATCACGATCGACCAACGACTCGTGTGGCTTCCCGAGGGCGAATGGGAGCTGCGATTCCCGACCGTGATCGGACCGCGCTACATCGGGCTCGCGGATACCGCCGCCGACGTGCGCGCTACGCACATCAAGGTGACCGATCGCCCCCTCACCGCGGGGATCCAGATCGAGATGACGATCCGCGACGCGATCGTCGGTGGAAGCAAGCCGAGCTCGCCGTCGCATGCGCTCGAGAAGCGCGCCGATGGCGTGATCGAGCTGCGCTCGAAGGCTCGCCTCGATCGCGACATCGTGATGCGCTGGCGCGTCGCGACTCCGACGGTGGGAATCTCGCTCGATGCCGCGCGGATCGCCGAACAAGCCTACGGCCTGCTCACGCTCGTCCCGCCTGCGCGCGGCGCCGCAACGGCCGTGGCTCGCGATCTGATCGTGCTCCTCGATACGAGCGGCTCGATGGGCGGTGGCCCGCTCGACAAGGCGAAACAAGTCGTCGCGATGCTGATCGATTCACTCGGCGAGACGGATCGGCTCGAGCTGATCGAGTTCTCGAATCAGCCGCGTCGCTACCTCGAAGAGCCGGTGCTCGCGACGGCGCGCGCGAAACAGGATGCGATCCGCTGGGTGCGGTCGCGCAAGGCAGACGGCGGCACCGAGATGCGCGCCGGCGTGATCGAGGCGTTGCAGACGTTGCGGGTGGGCGCACAGCGCCAGGTCGTCGTGGTGACCGATGGCTACGTCGGCGGCGAGCAGCAGATCTTGGCCGCGCTGCACGAGCGGCTGCCGAAATCGTGCCGGCTGCACGTGCTCGGCGTCGGCTCTGCGGTCAATCGTTCACTCGCGACGTCGCTCGCGCGCGCGGGTCGCGGTGCCGAGGTGATCGTCGGGATCGACGAGGACGCCGAGCGCGGCGCGAAGCGGCTGCTCGATCGAACGCAGCTGCCGATGCTGACGAACGTCGAGATCTCCGGCAGCGCGCTGCTGCGGCACGCGCCCGCGCAGCTTCCCGACGTGTTTGAAGGTGCGCCGCTCGTCGCTGCGCTTGCGCTACGCCCGGAAGGTGGCGAGCTCGTCGTCCGTGGACAGCTCGCGCGCGAGACGTGGGAGCAAACGATCGCGGTGCCGGCAAACGCCGCGGGCGAAGGCAACCAGGCGATCGCCGCGCTGTACGGCCGAGAGCGCGTCGCCGATGTCGAAGCGCATGCGATGTTCTCGAGCGTCGATGGCGAGATCGAGGATCTCGGCTTGACGTTTCAGATCGCGACGCGGCTGACCTCGTGGGTCGCCATCGATGACAGTCGCCGGGTGACCGGGCCTTCGACCTCCGAGCTGATCCCGCAGGAGCTGCCGTATGGAACCTCGGTCTCCGCGTTCGGGCTGCGCGGTGCTGCCGCAGCTGCGCCCGCCATGGCGTCGATGATGTTCGGAGAGTCTGCGGCCGAAGAAACGACGGGCGGCAGTCAGGTCCGGACGCGCGGTGGCCTGATCCGCTCGGCGCGGCCAGCGCCACCGCAGGCGTACGCCAGCGCACCGCGGGCGCCCGGCTATGCGGGCGGCCCACCGCCGCGGGAAATGCAGAAGCGAGCGAAAGGCGAATCCTCGAAGGACGCACCCGACGAGAGTCGGACGACCGGGGAGTACGAAGTGAGCAAGGTCGTCGCTCCGCAACAAGTCGCGCCCTCGACCACGCCCCCTGCAGCGAGCGAACCCGCGGCGCAACCTGCGCCACCGAGTGCACCGCGGCAACAGGCCTTGGGTCAGAGCGCTCCGCCACAGATCGCACCGAGCGATAAACCACGACGCCAGGCAGTGCCAGAGAGCGCTCCGCAGCAGATCGCGCCTTCGAGCGATCGGCCGCGAGGACCCGTCTCGATGACGCGAATCGAAGAGCCGAAGCCAGTCGTCGGCGAAACACCGCAGGCTCGCAAGACCGCGCCGATCTGGCCGTACCTCCTCGCGGCGCTGTTGATTGCGGCACTGATGTGGTGGTTCCTCCGGTGACCGTCGATCTCGACGTCCACCTGTTCGCGATCGTCTCCGGCGACGCGGATGCGTTTGGCCAATGGATGGCCGGCACCGAGCCGATCGTGCGCGAGACCTTGCGCTCGTTCGCGGCCGTGGTGGACGTCGAAGCCGTGTTGCAAGAGGCGCTGCTGCGCGTGTGGCAGGTCGCGCCGAAGTTCGTACCCGATGGCAAGCCGAACGGCCTCTTGCGGCTCGGCATTCGCATCGCGCGCAACCTCGCGGTCAGTGAAGTTCGGCGAACCAAGGCTCAACCGACCGAGGCGGACGATCTCGAAGCCGCGGTTCTCGTCGAGGTCAACGCACCTGATCCCTTGCTGCGGCGCGCGATCACCGACTGTCGCGACAAGCTGCCCGCGAAGCCGCGACAGGTGCTCGACGCGCGCCTCGCGAGCGCGGGTGGGCGAGACGATACGGATCTCGCGACGTCGGTCGGCATGCGGCTCAACACGTTCCTGCAGAACTTCACGCGGGCGCGGCAACTGCTCGCCGACTGTCTGCGCAAGCGCGGGATCGTCGTCGACGAGGAGCTCGGATCATGACTCGCGAAGAACAGGCGTTGCTGATCGAGCAAGTCGCCGGTGCGTACCGGCCGCCATCGCACGACGAGCTCGCGTATCACGCCGCATGGCACGATCTCGATGCAGCCGGGCGCAAGCGCGCGTTCGAGCTGTCGCGCGCGCTGCGTCCGCTCGAAGCCGCGCTCGATCCCGACGGCCTCTCGACGACCGCGCGCGCCGTGCTGGCGAGATTGCGCCGGTAGGCGCGTAGGCTGTACTGCAGGCCCGCAACGTGCTCTGGATGGAGACGTGCGAATCAATTCCCTGGTGGTCTTGGCGGTCGTGTGTCTTGGCGCGTGTGGAGGTTTGACTCCCGAGACGAAGCGGTGGCCGGGACACCGAAAGATGGAAGACGATCGGATCTCGAAGCTCGAGCAGCAGATCACGCTGGTCGAGCGTCTCGAGCAGCGCGTGCAAGTGCTCGAGGCGACGATTCGCGAGCTTCGCGGCACCCCGGAAGCTTCGCCTGCGCCCGCTGCGAGCGAGTAAGGCCGGCAAGATCTGCCAGCCCGGCAAGTCTTGCCCGCAGCTCGTGATTTCGCCCTGGTCTATTTCTACGCAACCGTAACGAGGTGCGGTCGATACGGGCGGTCAGGAGGTCGTTATGACTGGAATTATCGTCTTGATGATTACGTGTGGAATGATTTCGGCGGCGTTCGCGGCCGAGAAGCGCAGGAGCGCCGTAGGCTGGTTCGTGATCGGAGCGCTGTTTCCGGTCCTCGGAACGATCCTCGCGATCGTACTGCCCGCAAACCCAGAACCTGGAACAAACGTGTAGCGGCTGCGATCGACTAGCGCGTGAATGACGGGGTGGACGATGTCCGCCCCTTCTTCGTTTCGGCGATCACGGTCGGTTCTAATCGCGAGTCACTTCGGCGCAGGCACGACGATCTCGATCGACTCCGACTCCCCGGACGCGAGCTCGGCGTCGACGTTCGTCTTCATGATCAAGCCCCGGTAAGGCCAGAGGTACCTACGTAGTCCCACGCGGGATCAAGGATCGCGTTCCACTCTCCTGATTCGCAAGAATCCGCGCGCGACGTGGACGACTGGACAGTCGTTGCTGTACGTTGGCCCGATCGACCGTCTTGAGAACGGTCTGTCATTAACCCCTGGGGGAACGCCTTTGAATCCGACGAACAAGCTTCTAGTCATCGCGTCTATCTGTATCGGCATGACTGCGATCGAGCGAACCGCTCATGCGCAAATCTTGATCGACACCGCTCCAACTCCGACCAGCTCTGCGTCTCGATGCGACGGCGGGATATCAACTTCGATCAATACGCTCGGCAGCGATGTCACGATCGGTCAGGTCGGCGCTTGGATCAATCCAACCACCTCGACGAACGTAAAGTTCGGCATCTTCAACAGCACTGGCAGCTTGCTGTTCTATTCAGGCGCTGTCGCCGTGACATCTGGGCTCCAACTTATCCTCAGCCCGCACTTCAGCTATACGCTGCTCGCGGGTACGTCGTACCAGATCGGCGCAATTGTCCAAGGATGCGCGGACTATCCTTACGACCAAACGAAGGAGACTGACAACGGCCTTCACACCAACTCAACGAACGCCAACCCGACGGTGTATGCGGCTCCATCGTATTCTGGGACTGCCGGAGTGGATGCGCGTCTCCTGATCTACGGAACAGCAGGTGCTCCGGACGCCGACAACGACCAGGTCGTCGATTCCTTCGATAACTGTCCCCAAGTTGCAAACCATAACCAGCTCGATACGGACGGCGACGGCCTCGGCGATGCGTGCGATCCGGTCAATGATCTCGATGTCGATGGCGACGGCAAGCTGAACAGCCAGGACAACTGTCCCTTCGTCGCGAACACGAACCAACTGGACTCGGATGGCGACGGCATCGGCGATGCCTGCGACACCTCCAACGGCCTCGATGTCGATGGGGACGGCAAGTTGAACAGCCAGGACAACTGTCCATTCGTCGCGAACGCGAACCAACTGGACTCGGACGGCGACGGGATCGGCGACGCCTGCGACACCACCAACGGCCTCGATGTCGATGGCGACGGCAAGGCGAATAGTCAGGACAATTGTCCGTTCGTCTCGAACGCCGCACAGACCGACACCGACGGCGATGGCATCGGGGACGCGTGCGATCCGTTCAACAACAAGGATGTCGACGGCGACACGATCCCGAACACGACGGACAACTGCCCGTTCGTGGCCAACACCGCGCAGACGGATACGGACGGCGACGGCATCGGCGACGCCTGCGACGCTGTCAACAGCAACGACGTGGACGGAGATGGTGTCCCAAACACCACGGATAACTGCCCGTTCGTCTCGAACGCCAATCAAACCGACACCGACGGCGACGGCCTCGGCGACGCCTGTGACATGTCCAATAGCGCCGATGCAGATGGCGATGGCATCCCCAACATGACCGACAACTGCCCGTTCACGGCCAACGCGGATCAAACCGACACGGATGGGGACGGCGTCGGCGATGCGTGCGACCACGCCAACGGCAACGATGTCGACGGCGACGGTATCGCGAATGCGATGGACAACTGCCCGTTCGTCTCGAACGCGGATCAGTCCGATGCCGACGGTGACGGGCTCGGCGACAAGTGCGATCCGAAGAAGGATAGCGGCGGTTGCTCGAGCACCGGCACGCCTGTTTCAGGTGCACTCGCGCTCGCGTTGGTCGTCGGTCTCGCGCTCATCCCGCGACGCCGAAGCCGGCGCTGATCGCGTGAGACGTTAAGCGGACGGGGCGGACGGATGTTCGCCCCGTCTTGCGTTTCGGCTGGAAGGCTCAGTCGAGCTTGCAGCGCCCCACGGGTGGGCTGCGAGTCGGTCGTTCGCGGTACCGGCTGGTACAGGGACCATCTACCTGAACGCACAAGTGGGCGGCACGCCTGTCAACAACACCTGCCAAGGCAACATCACGCTGTTCTTCACAACAACGACGCTGCCCTGAGCAGGTCCGCCCCGGGCAGACTTCCTCGCCGGCTCTAGTTCTGATTCGTGATCATGATCTCGACCGCGCGCGTTCCCCAGACGCGGTCGATCTGCAGCTCGGACGGCGCCGGTTTCGACGCGGTTCGAGCTGCTAGCTTATCGTAAGCCGGCAGTGGGCTCGCGACGACCTTCGGATCGCGTCCGCGCTCGTCGAACAGCACCCAGCGGATCACGCTCTCAGCGCGATCGACGGTGTCGAACAGCAGCACGCGATCGAGATCGCGAACGCCGATCGACGCGAGCAGCAGGACCTTCGTCATCTCGATCGCCCAGTCCTGGAGGTTGGCGTCGAGCAGCTTCACCTTCTCGATCAGCGCGTTGAGCGAAGGCACGAGACGCTGCGTGCCCGTTGCACCCACGGCGCGGAACGTCTCCGCGGCCTTGATCATCGCGGCATCGCCCCCCGGACACACCTGGCAGTAGTAGTCGGCGTCCGGATCGTGGAAGAACACGTTCGCCGCGAGCTGGGTCTGTTTACCGCACGCGCAGACGAGCACGTTGAGCTCGCCTTTGACGAGACGCTGCTTCGCGTCCGGATCCTTCCGCGTGTTGATGCTCTGCACCAACTTGGTGTCTTGCTCGGCTTTGCACGCCGGGCATCGCACCTTCACTGTTCCGGCGACGCTCATTTCACTGGCACTGTAGCTTCTTCTGATTGATGGGCACCGTGCGCGAGCACCGGGTCGTACGCCTTGTTGACGTTCGCATCGAGGAAGATCGGATTCGTCAGCGCGAACGGAGTGACCGAGACGCCGTGCGTATCGCCGACCACCGGCGACAGCGACTTGTCGCCCTCGACGCGAATCACCGCGTAGGTATCATTCTTTACGGCGATGTCGTATGTCGCGTGAAAGCGTTCGATCATCTCGCTCTTCGGGACGTCCCAGCGTTTTGCTTCTTGGCCCGCAATGTAGAGGATCACGCGCGAGACCGAGACCCATGGCGCGGCGCGGACCGTGATATCGGCCTTCGCCTTACCGTCGGGAGCGGGAGCGAGATCGCCGATGCCGATGTCGCCGACCGTGAAATCGACGATCGGTCCCGTCGTGAAGTACGCGTGGTGCGCCTTGACGCCGCGCGCGACGTCGACGGCCGTGACGGTTCCCGGATCATCGTTCTCGACCCGCACGTAGTTTCGCGGATAGCCGCCGATGTTGTAGTTCATGTGATGCGTGTCGGAGTTTCCGGTCGCGGTGATCAGGTGGCCGCGATCGAGGAGCGCGAACCAATCGGTCATCACGCGGTCGATCGTGCGGCGATTCGTGTCCTGGTAGCCGTTGAGGACCTCGAGCGCGTCGAAGTCGTACGAGAAGCCTTTGCGCGTCGACGTGTCGTGCTGGTCGTCGAACCTGCCGAGGATGAAGTATCCGGTGCCCTTCTCGAGCCGCGGATGATGAACGTCGATCACCGCCGCGGGTGCGATTGCACGGATCGAACGAAAGATCTCGATCGGCGTCTTGTGGCGCACCGGGATCGCGCCGCCACCTTCGCTCTCCGTATCGTGCGGAAGCGGGAACGCGCCGAAGTGTCCCCAGTTTCCGGTCGTGATCTCGTCGCCGGTCGCCGAGGCCAAGAGCTTCTCGGCGTGGAGCTCGGCGATCACCGGCTGATAGTCGGAGATCACGTTGTGATCCGTGGAGACGATCAGATCGACCCCGTCGGCGACGAACTCGAAGACCCGGTCGCGCATCGGCACGCGGGAGTCCGGCGAGCTGGCTGCATGAACGTGAAAGTCTCCCGAGACCCACTTCGGCGTGTCGATCACGTGTTTGAGCCGAATCCGCAGCTCCATGCCCTCGGGCCGCAACGTGATCCGATGCGTCGAGATCGTCCATTCGATGCCTCGGCTGAATGTCACGTCGTACGTGCCGAGCGGCATCTCGACATCACCCGTGCCGACGAGCGAGAACACGCGGTTGTAGGCGCGCAGGGTTGTCTCGTCTTCGACCCCGATATCACCCTTCGAGAGCTTCGGATCGTGCGTGCCTTTGACGCCGATGATCGTGAGCTTGCCCGGCATCCGCTTGCCGGTTGCGTCGTCGAGGATCTCGAACGCGAGCGCACCGTGTCGGACGATGTGGGGCAGCTCCCCCGCGCTGCCCACCGCGGTCTCCAGGGTACCGGAACCAGAGCCGGAGGCGGAGCCAGACGCGGAGCCGGAGCCGGACTCGATCACGTCGCTGCCGGAGCCGGTCGAGCCCGGTTGTTGTTGATCCACGGTGCACGCCGCCAGTAGGAGGAACGGCAGCCCCAGACTCCGCATCCGCGCATCGTACCCGAGCGCGATCATTCAGTGGCCGATGTCTTGAATCGTTCTCCCGAGCTTCGGATCACGCGGCCTCGAACATCTGCGCAAGCCTCGCATACGCGGAAGCCGCGCGACAACCGATACGAGTGGTCGCCCGCCACGCCGGGGCGAGGTACGGTGTGATCGTGCAGAACCTTCGCCTCGATATCTGGTCCGACATCGCGTGTCCGTGGTGTTACGTCGGAAAGCGTCACCTCGAAGCTGCACTCGCGCAGTTCGAGCACGCCGCCGAGGTCGACATCGTATGGCGCGCGTTCGAGCTCGATCCGTCCGCGCCGCGGGTTCGCGCGGCCGATGGCCAGAGCTACGCCGAACGGATCGCGAAGAAGTACGGCACCGGTACAGCGCAGGCCGAGGAGATGATCGCCCGGATGACGAAGACCGCGGCGGCCGATGGCCTCGAGTTTCGGTTCGACATCATTCGCCCGGGTAACACGTTCGACGCGCATCGCCTGCTCCACCTCGCGCTCGAGCGCGGCGTGCAAGGCGAGCTCAAGGAGCGGATGCTCCGCGCATACATGACGGAAGGCCAAGCGATCGGGGAGCCCGACGTGCTCGTTCCGCTGGCGCGTGAAGTCGGTCTCGATGATCTCGAGGTCCGCGCGGTGCTCGATAGCGATCGGTATGCCAGGGAAGTGCGCGCCGACGAGAACCTCGCGCGCGAGCTCGGGATCTCCGGCGTGCCGTTCTTCGTGCTCGGAGGCAAGCTCGCTGTCTCCGGCGCGCAGCCGGCGGACATGCTGCTCGCCGCGCTCCAAAAAGCCTGGTCCGATCTGCAGGCAGCTCCGCTCGTGTTCGCCGAGGGCGCGGTGTGTGGCCCGAACGGCTGCGACTGACGTAAGGTCGTGCGCATGGCGAAGGAACGCATGCGCTGCACGTGGGCGACGAACGAGGAGATGTGGAGCTATCACGACTCCGAGTGGGGCGTTCCGATCCACGATGATCGCAAGCACTTCGAGTTCCTGATCCTCGAGGGCGCGCAGGCCGGCCTGTCGTGGTCGACGATCCTCAACAAGCGCGAGGGCTATCGGCGTGCGTTCGCCGGCTTCGATGCCGAGAAGGTCGCCCGGTTCACGCCGCGCACCGTCGACAAGATCCTGACCGATCCCGGCATCGTCCGGAATCGCCTCAAGGTCGAGTGTGCCGTGACGAATGCGCGCGCGTTCCTCGAGATCCGCGAGGACAAGGGCAGCTTCGATCAGTTCATCTGGAGCTTTGTAGGCGGCAAGCCGGCGATCAATCGCTGGGAGAAGTCGAAGCAGATTCCCGCGACGTCCGCGGCCTCCGATGCGCTCGCGGCCGAGCTCAAGCGCCGCGGCTTCAAATTCGCAGGCTCGACGATCATGTACGCCCATATGCAGGCGTGCGGGCTCGTCAACGATCACCTGCTCGAGTGCTGGCGCTGGAAAGACGTCCAGCGTTAGCGGAGACCCAGGAGCGAGCCGCCGTCGATCGTCCCGGCGTGCTGGATGGCGACGTCGAGCTGACCGACCGTGGTCGAGAAGTGGAGCTGCGCGTTGATCTGGTAGTTGCGTGCGCCCGAAGCGATCACGGAGGCGATCGCGATTGCATCGCTAGCGGTGATCGTCAACGAAGTCGTGATCGGCGCCACGCCACGCGCAGGAATCGTTTGCGACAGCTGCACCGTGCCGGTCGCTGCGCGCGAGCCGCCGACCGAGAGCTGCCAGTCGATTCCAGAGATCGGCACGCCGAAGTTGTTCGGGTTCATCACATCGAGCTGCAGCTCGCCGGAAATTCCGGTGAAGCCCGCGGAGGAGATCGAGGCATTCCGCACCGTCGCGGTCGGCCGTTCGATCGAGTGCATGAACAGCGAGCAACCGGAGACCACGAGGCAGGAAGCGAGGACGAGTGAGCGCATGTCCGATCTTATTCAGCAAACGGCACGCCGCGGGCTAACTGTTTGATGCCATTCGACAACCGTGAACGCTGCTTGACGGCCGCGGTCGTCGTTTCGATACACGGAGCGGGACCTACAGTCCTTTGATGCGGACTTCGGTGGGCAGTCGAGAGTAGGATTCCGGTCCAACTCACTGAAATCACGATGTCATCACCTGGCTCGTCCTCTGCAAAACCTGGCGTCATGAAGTGGATCGCGCTCGCAGTCGCGTTCGTCGGGTGCACGACCGCGCCGGCGCCGGAGGCAGGTCCGGTTGCACGAATCGTCGATGCGGCAGCGAAGGAAGCGAGCGTTCCACCGGAGCTGCTCCTCGCGATCGCGATCGAGGAGCAAGGCATCGCGTTGCCGGCGTTCCGCATCGTGCGCGAAGACGACAACGTTCCCGTCGCCGGTCTGCTCGAGCTGCGGCACGGCCGGCTCGACACGCTCGCGCTCGGCGCGCAGCTCATGGGCACGACCGAAGACGCGCTGCGCATGGACACCGATCTCGCGACTCGCGCCGGCGCGCACGTACTCGCTTCTCTCGGCATGCAATACGGTGCGAGCGATTCCTTCGAGACGTGGCGTCGCGCGCTCGAAGTGTTGTCCGGCATGGATGACGACAACGCTCGCGCCTACGCGAACCGCGTGTTTGCGATCTTGCGTGCGGGCGGCACGTTCGACGCGCGCGATGGCGAGATCGTCGAGCTCGCCGCGCATCCCGAGATCGCGGCTCCGGAAGCGGTTCCGCTGCTCGTGCCACCGCCCGCGTCCGATTTTCCGGGCGCGACGTGGTTCACGACGAGCTGCACGAACAAGTGCACGCCCGGTCGTCCGCTCGGCAACGCCTCGATCAACAAGATCGTGATTCACGACACCGAGGGCGGCTGGAACGGCTCGGTCGCGACGCTGCAGAACGATCCCGGCAAATCGGTGCACTACATCATCGATAGCGATGGCTCGCGCGTCGGCCAGTTTCGCGCGGAGACCGACACGACGTGGCACGCCGGCAACTTCTATTACAACGAGACGTCGGTCGGCATCGAGCATGTCGGGACCGCGGCGAATCCCGCGGGCTACTCCGCCGCGCTGTATGCGAAGAGCCGCGAGCTCGTGAAGAACATCCGCTCGCGCTGGTCGATCCCGGTCGATCGCACGCACATCGTCGGTCATTATCAGATCCCCGACGGCACGGTGATCGCCGAGAGCTCGGCGCCGTGCACCGCGACGCTCGGCACGTGCGAGACGAGCGCGAGCTACGGCGGCGCCGACAATCATCGCGATCCTGGATACAACTGGCAGTGGTGTCAGTACATGGAGTCGCTCGGCGGAAGCTGCACGTGTAACGACGCCTACCCGCTCTGGAACTGCACGACGGACAAGACCGAGGCGGTTCGCTGCGTCAACGGCACGGTCGAGATCGAAGCGTGTCCCGGTGGCTGCGATGTTCAGCCGGTCGGCACCGAGGACGTCTGTCACACGGCTGGCAGCGGAACGCCGGACGGCGGTGTTCCCGATGCAGATCCGGGCAATCCCGACATGGGCGGTAAGAGCGGCGGCTGTTCGGCGGGCCGCGGCGGCGGATCGATCGTGCTTCTGTTCGCGATCGCGCTGATCATCTCGCGACGCCGCCGCTAAGGCGCCGTGGTCGCGCACGTTGCAACCGTCTCCCCTGCTCTCGACAAAGCCGCGTAGCTCGGCTCCACGAGTTGCGCAAGTTACGACCGTCTCTCACATCGCGTGAAGGGCGATCGCGTATTCGACTTCCGAGCTGGCCTCGGTGGTCGGGAAGGTCCAGCGGGCCGCGGCGGCGGAGATGCATTTCTGCGCGCTCGCAGGAACGTCGCTCTCGACTTCGATGTCGCTGACGATGCCGGTGGTCTCGACCGAGAGCCTGACGATCGCGGTTGTGCTGGTCTTGCGTGCGGCCGCGGGCAACCTGTCCCAGCAGTACTCGACATCGCCAAGCGCCTTCTTCATGACGCGATTGATCTGGGCTTCGCTCAGCGATTTCGGCCGAGCATTGAGCGGCAGCACGTCGTCGCCGGTGGCAAATGCAGCATCACCGGTGGGAAGCGCAGCGCGGCGGGCTCCAAGGTCGAACGAGCCGCGAAGGCTGATCGGCGGCAAGTCGGGTGATGCAATCGTCCCAGCCGCGGTCGGCAGCATCGCGCCGCGAGCGGCAGGAACCGGCGCAGGAGCAGCGAGCTCGAGCGACTCGGCAGTCGGAATCGTCGCCGCGTGCGCGAGGTCAAACGGCTGAGGGACGAGCCCGAGGGAGCTGGATTCACTCCGACCGACCGGCTTCTTGGTATTGAGCGGAGCCGGTTCGATGGCTAGCTTCTTGTTGTGGGTATCGGCAAGCGCGGGTGCGCCGAGCAGGCCGACCGTGGCAAACGTCGCGAAGAGGCGGGCTGCGAGGCTTTTCATGGTTTCCTCCATGAGCAGCCGCCGTGCCAGGCTCAAGATCGAGCAGTTGTGCGGACATTGGTGTGCGATGGAGACGACCGTACCTAGGCACGAGTGTTCCCGGATCTGGCGTCTGCAGCCGCCAGCGACTGTCGGATCCGTATGGCAAGGTAGCGCGCCGTGATGACTCCCGACCACCTCACCACTTCGCTCGAGGCCGCGCTGCTGCGCGAGCTACGCGAACGCTACAAGTGGGAGAACGAGTCGAGGTTCGGGGGCCGGCTGCGTGCGCCGGTGATCGTGCTGTCGGACACGGTGGCGCGGCTGGGCCGCTGGATCCGCGAGACGAACACGCTCGAGATCTCGCGCTCGCTGGTCCTCTCGAAGCCGTGGCTCGAGGTGATTTCGGTGTTCGAGCACGAGATGGCGCATCAGTTTGTCGAGCAAGTGCTCGGGGTTGTCGGCGAGCCCGCCCATGGTCCGACGTTTCAGCGCGTCTGCCTCGAGCGAGGGATCGATGGCCGGGCGGCGGGCGCGCCGGTCGCCGCTTCGGTGCCGGCGGGCGAGACGGATCGGATCCTCGAGCGCATTCGCAAGCTTCTCGCGCTCGCGGGGAGCTCGAACGAGAACGAGGCCGAGATCGCGATGCGCAGAGCGCACGAGCTGATGCTCCGCCACAACATCGATACGACGAAGGCCGCGACTCACCGCAGCTACGAGGTCCGGCACTTGGGCGATCCCGCGAAGCGGCGAACCAGGGTCGAGGCCGACATCGCCGGGCTGCTCTCGGAGTTCTTCTTCGTCGATGTGATTCGCGTCCCGACGTTCGTCGCGGCGACCGGCGCGCGCGGCCACGTCTACGAGATCATCGGCACGCTGCCCAATGTCGAGATGGCCTCGCACGTGTTCGCGTTCCTGCTGGCGACCGCGGATCGGCTGTGGGCGGAGAATCGCGGAGATGCGCGCGTGCGGAGCGGCCGCGATCGCCTCGCGTATCAATCGGGCGTGATCCGCGGGTTTCGCGACAAGCTCCTCGGTGAGCGTGTCGAGCTGCGCGGTACCGGGCTCGTCTGGGTCGAAGATGGTGCGCGCGAGACGTTCTATCGAGCGCGGCATCCGCGGATCGTCACGCGGAGGCGAACGTTCGTCCTCAATCGTGCGCTCGCGGCGGGTCACGAAGCCGGCCGCAAGGTCGTGTTGCACAAGCCCGTCGAGAATCGCTCGTCTGGCGAGCGCCGCTTGCTGCGCGATTGATCTAGTCTTGATCGGTCTGTGATGCTCGAGATCCGCACCAAGGCCGATGGGTCGCGTGCCCGAACCGGGACGATCACGACCGCGCACAACCGGATCGAGACGCCGGTGTTCATGCCGGTCGGCACGCGTGGCTCGGTGCGGACGCAGACGCTCGCGCAGCTCGAGCGCCTCGGCGCGTCGATCATCCTGTCGAACACGTATCACCTGCTCGTGCGGCCGGGGATCGAGGTGTTCGAGCGGCTTGGTGGGCTGCATCGTTGGATGGGCTGGAAGCAATCGATCCTGACCGATTCCGGTGGCTTCCAGATCTTCTCGCTGCCGCATGCGCGCTCGATGGGCGAAGACGGCGCCGAGTTTCGCAGCTACGCCGACGGCACGAAGCTCTTGCTGACGCCCGAGCGATCGATCGCGATGCAGCGCGCGATCGGCTCGGACATCATGATGGTGCTCGATCAATGCATCGACTCCACGAGCTCGCGCGAGGAGGCGCAGCGCGCGATGGAGCTCACGCATCGCTGGGCGCGCCGGTCGCTCGCGGCACGTGCCGGCTCCGAGCAGGCGCTGTTCGCGATCGTGCAAGGCGCGTGCTTCGAGGACCTGCGGCGCGCGAGTGCCGAGGCGCTGACGAGCATGCAGGGTTTCGACGGCTTCGCGATCGGCGGGCTCGCGGTCGGCGAGAGCCGTGCGCAGCGCGAGGACATGACCGAGCTCACCGCGCAACTGCTGCCGGAGGCGATGCCGCGGTACCTGATGGGCGTCGGGACGCCGCTCGATCTCCTCGAGGGCGTGCATCGCGGGATCGACATGTTCGACTGCATCCTGCCCACGGCGTGGGCGCAGCAAGGCGTCGTGTTCACGTCGCACGGCCGGATCGATCTCAAGCGCAGCGTGCACAAGCTCGCGGAGCAACCGCTCGATCGCTCATGCGACTGCGAGGCGTGCGCGCTGTATTCGCGCTCGTACTTGCATCATCTGATCAAGGCGCGCGAGCCGCTCGGCTGGCAACTGCTCGCATTTCACAACCTGCGGTTCTATCTCGAGCTGATGACCGAGATCCGCGCGCAGATCGATCGCGGCACCTTCGCCGCGTTTCACGCGAAGCAGCGGCAGATCCTCGCGCTCACCGATCAAGACAACCCGCCCGCGAAAAGGCCGACGCCGAAACCGGTGAGGCCGACGACACGCGGCCAGTTTCGCGTCCATCAGTCGTCACTCGGGTTCTCGAGCATCCAGCACCTGCCCTCGGGCGAGGTCATGCACGCGGCGAATCACCCGGATGTCGAGGCCGAGCGCGTGTACGTCGAGCAGTCGATCGCGATCGAACAGGCGCTCGCGCCATCAGGTCGGCCGCTCGTCGTGTGGGACGTCGGGCTCGGCGCCGCGCACAACGCGATGGCGTTGATCCGCAAGCTCGATTCAAGCCCGCATCACGCGCCGATCTCGATCGTCAGCTTCGAACGCGACCTCGACGCGTTTCAGCTCGCGCTGAGCCTGCAGCGATCATTTCCGCATCTGCGGCACGCAGCGCC
This sequence comes from Myxococcales bacterium, assembly GCA_028287115.1. Lineage (GTDB taxonomy): Bacteria > Myxococcota_A > Polyangia > Haliangiales > Haliangiaceae > JABFXX01. The sequence continues at coordinate 7,333 of JAQBQF010000043.1, read as the reverse complement.
GCACATCCTAGCGAACGCCGGAAACTTCCGCCGCGAAGGCCTCGAGTGGAGGGTGTGCCAGGGCGACTTCCTGACGACGTTCGTGACGGCGCCGCAGCCCGACGTGATCTTCTACGATCCGTTCTCTTCGCATGTCGATGCGGAGATGTGGTCGCTCGAGACATTTCGGCGGCTGTTTGCTCACCTCGCGGGATCCGTGGAGCTGTTCACGTATCGCAGCTCGACGGCGCTGAGATCTTCATTGCTCGCCGCGGGGTTTCACGTCGCGCACGGCGTCGCCTCGCATCCCAAGCCGGAGACCACGATCGCCCTGAAGCTGGCAGGTGGCGTCGACTTCTCGCGTCATGCGTTCCTCGGGCGAGAGTGGCTCGACAAGCGAGCACGGTCTTCGGCGCGATTCAGTGCCGATGTCGCGCCCGAGCATCATCAGCAGCTCGAGCAGATGATCCGTTCGCACGCCCAGTTCTGCTCGTAGCTCAGGGCGTCTTCGTCGGGTTCGGGTCCGCGGCCTCGGCCTCGCGGAGCTTCGTCTCGACCTCGGCGACGTGCTCGTTTCCGAGCTTGGTGCGCATCTCGCCAAGAGCGCGGCGCGCTTCCGTGGTCGTCATGGCGCCTTTCGCGATCTCGATGCAGATGAGGCACATGCGAATATCGTAGCGCGAAGCGATCGAGTGTCGATCGGTCAACCATCGAGATCACCAAGGGAACTCGCCGCGAGCGGCCAATCCGGTGAGCTGGTAGGATCTCGGAGTGACCGTTGTGACGGGTATCGCGATCGCGCTGGTCTGCACGGCAGGGGTCTGCCATGCGGACGAGGCACCGGCGCCGGCCCCGCACGAGGTCGTCAAGAAGCCCGCGCCGCACAAGGTCGTCAAGAAGCCGGCGGCCAAGCGCAGGCCCAACGCGCAAGCGAAGAAGACCGTGGCGCACAAGAACGCCACCGATCACGGCGTGTCCAAGACAAAGACGGATCCGGAACGAGCGTCGACGCAAGCCCACATGGTCAAGACGACCGACGTCGAGGCCACGCCGGCGTATCGCTATGGCTCGCTCTCGAAGGATGCCTGCGAAGCCGAGCTGACCACGCGCAAGATCGCGTTCACGCCGGAGCCGTCGCCGGTCCCAGGCGTGCTCGCCCCCGTGCGCATCGAGGGTCCGTTACATGGCGTCGAGTTTCGCGGCGATCTCGCGGAGAAGGCGCGCGCGGAGAGCCCGTACGAGATCGCGGACTGCAGGCTCGTGCTCTCCCTCGATGACTTCGCCGAGATCTTGACGACTCACGGGATCGTCGAGGTGCGCCACTACTCGATGTATCGGCCACCCGCAAAGGACTGGCCCGCGGACAAGCTCGGCACGCGCCACAACGGTGCGCTCGCTCTCGATGCCGGTCGCTTCATCGACAAGGCCGGTAAGGTCCTCGACGTCACGAAGGACTTCAACGGCGCGATCGACGCGAAGACCTGCGGCGAAGGTGCGACACCGAACCCGGTGACGCCGGAAGCGACCGAGCTCCGCGCGATCCTATGCGAGGCGGTCGATCGGCGGCTGTTCAACGTCGTGCTCACGCCGAACTACAACAAGCCGCACAAGAATCACTTTCACCTCGAGATCACGGCGGGGGTGAAGTGGTTCTTGGTGCACTAGTGCGATGCAGTAGATAGACCGCGACCATCAACGGCGGCACACCACCGATGAAGCCGGCGACCACGTCGAGCGGCCAGTGGACGCCGAGGTAGATCCGCGAGATGCCGATCGTGGCGACCAGCAGCGTGGTGACGATCAACACGGTGATTCGCGCGCGCGGATACAGCGAGATCAGCACCGCCGCGACCGCGCCGTAGATGCCCATCGCGCACATCGAGTGGCCGCTCGGAAAGCTGAAGCTCTTGGGCAGCGGAATCTTGTCGAACAGCGTGGGTCGCTGCCGCGAGAAATAGATCTTGAGGAGCCAGTTCGCGATCGCGACGGCCACCGTATCGAGCGCGAGGATCACCGCGGCGCGGCGGCGGCGCTGGCGAATCGCGAGCGCCGACGTCAACACGACGACCGGAATCACGACCGTGTAGGAGCCGATGAATGAGGCCGCTTCCATCATCGCATCGCCGACGGTCGACTCGAAGCGATGGACCGCGAGGGCGGCGGCCAAGTCGATGCGGTCCGCGGCTCCTTCGTGGACCTCTTCCGCGAGCAGCACGAACGCGAGGCTCGCGAGCGCCGCGATCGCGAACAGCACCAGGGTGCGAAGCGCAGGCGCGGGTAGCCAGCGCCGGATCGCTAGATTCACACGTGACTCCGTTGCTCGACGCGCACCGGGACAAATCTCGCACGTTGACGGCGATAGACCTTGGAGACTCCGTCGACAAACTGGTCACCGGACCACGTGCGATGAACGATCGTGACCTCATCCCCGACGATCGTCAGGTGGTTGTAGCCGTTGGGCTCGCCGCGCAGCCGCGTCGAGATGCAGGTCCCCGCGTGCACGGCGACGATCTTCTTGTCGGCATTGCGAAACCCCGCGACGTCGGACGCGTACGCGACGTGGAGGTGGCCGCTCAAGATCAAGTTCACTTCGGCGTCTTCGAGGATCGGGATCGCTTCGTCCGCACCGAGCACGCGATCATGGGGCCGGCCACCCGCGGGCAGCACGAACGGGTGATGTGCCACGACCACCTTCCAGTGCGTCGGCAGGCTGGTCAGCTGCGCGCGTGCGACCTCGGCCTGCTCGCGCGTGATCCGGCCGCCTTTGAACGTGAAGCCATGTGCGGTGTTGATACCGACGGCTGCGAGCTCGTCATCGACGTAGCTCGGACACAGCGTGCTCGTGATGATCTGGCGATACCGTTCGAAGGGACGCATGAACCGCGTCGGCAGATCGAACAGCGGCACGTCATGATTTCCCGGGACGACGAGGTATGGACCCGGCAGCCGATCGAGGAACGAGCGGCAAGCCGCGAGCTCGGAGATCCGCGCGCGCTGCGAGAGATCGCCGGACACCGCGACGAGCGACGGAATCGGACCACGGCGGCCGTCGAGCTCGGCGAGGAGCTCCGTGGTGATGTGAGGGTCTTCCGTCCCGAAGTGAAGGTCCGAGATGTGCGCGATCGTCTTCATCGAGCCGCCCTCCTCTGCACCACGGGTTCCGCAAGCATGTCCTCGCGCACGGCCGAGTCCCCGACGATCACGGACAGCGCGCGCGGGCGCGCTCGATAATGTAACGGCGACCGCATGGCAACGACCTCGCCATCGATCGCGACGCGTACGTGCTTGCCGTGAATATCGATCCAAACTTCGTCGGCGATCAGCACTTCGAAATCGCGGATCGCGTTCAGTCGCTGGAGCATCGCCCGCACGAGCAGCCAGAACATCTGGAGGCGGCCCTTCGCGCGGACCAGATAGAGGCTCAGCTTGCCGGTATCGAGCTCCGCGCGACGGCCGAGCGCGAGCACGTTGATGGTGTACGGATTGTTTCCGACGAACACGAACGGCGTCTTCGAGACCACGTCCTTGTCGGAGGTGCGAACCCGCGCCACGAGCAGTGGAAACCGTCGCAGCACGCGGACCGCGGCGATCACCATGGCGCGCCACCTGCTGCGTTTGCGGCGCAAGCGCTCCTCGTCGCGAGAGAGCACGATCTCGGGGTACAGGCCGATCGAAGAGTTGTTGACGAACACGCGCCCGTTGACCTCGCCGACGTCGATCCGCTTTACGCTTCGCCGAGCGATCGCGCGTGCCGCGTCGCGGAGATCCATAGGCATGCCGATGTCGCGTGCGAAGTGATTGAGCGTGCCGAGAGGCAACACCGCGAGCGGCACGTCCTCATCGACCAGCGCTCCGACGATCGCGCTCACCGTGCCGTCGCCGCCCGCAGCGACGATCGCATCGACACCGGTGGCTGCAACTCGGTGTGCTTCTTCGGCCAGCCGTGCGGGCTCGCACACATGAATTGCGGCGTGGACGTTTGCCTCTACGAAAGCTTCGCGCACCTCACGAGCACGTTCATCGCTGTTTGCGACGCCGACGCTCCCGGCGCTCACATTCATGAGAACAGCAACGTTCACGAAGCTAGATCATCAGCAACTCATGTGCCGCGAGCGCGTCCGGAGCACGGACGGGTCACGGCGTCTCGAAGATCGACCCGCCGATATTGCCGACCACGAGCGCGAGCCAGCCGACGCGTTGGGCGGGCAGATGGGAAGCAAACCAGGAAGAGCCAGCGTGCCGTGCTGGAGCTTGAAGATGCCGCATTTTGCGGCACCTCGCATTCGTTGACGACTCGCTCGCTGCCACGTACGATCGATCGTGGTGGAGGGAGCGCGCAGTATTCGCACGGTGCTCGCGGTCGATGACGACGAGACACTGTTGGCTGCGCTCGTGCGGTCACTCGGCCGCGACCGCACCGTCATCACCGCGACGAAGCCACGCGCCGCGAGGATCCTCGCGAGGTCGCGCCGACCGGATCTCGTGATCGTCGACATGCGTCTTGGTGCCTCCTCCGGGATCGATCTGATTCGCCAGATCAAAGCGGACGCGAAGAGGCGCACCTCCAAGGGCGAAGCGTGGAGTGGACCGCTGATCGCGCTGGTCAGCGGCTACCTGTCCGTCGAATCCACGGTCGCAGCCGTGCGCGCGGGCGCCGACGTCATCTTGTGCAAGCCGGTCACCGCACGCGAGATCCTGCGCCGCGTCGAGCGAGGCATGCCGGAAGATCCGGATCGGCGTGAGACGCCAACGCTCGCGCACGCCGAGTCCGAGCATATCGCGCGCGTGATGGCCGACTGTCACGGCAACATCTCCGAAGCTGCACGCCGCCTCGGCATCTACCGCAGCTCGTTGCAGCGCCGCCTCCGCAGGCAGTCGCCGCGCAGTTAACAGAGCAGGACCTCGTACTCGTACTCGACCGACAGCGGTGCTGACGCGCTCCGATATCAGTCGTGAACCCGACCTCGATCACGCGCCTCGGTCGAAATTCTCCGCGCGTCGACAATCTGCTCGGATCCATCATGACAAACTCTTCGGCGACCTGAGGTCACCGAGTACGAGTACGAGCACGAGTACGACTACGAGCGCGCAGCTAAGGCAGTACGAGGATCGTTTCGGCGAGCGGATACGTCGGGCCGGCCGTGACGTGGAGAAACCGCTTGCCGGTGCCCATCGTGATCAGCGACGGCGCAAGCTGCATCTGGACATGGCCATTCGCATCGGTCGTGCCTGTTGCGCGGCCGGCGAGCGAGAAGTCGTCGAACAGCACGGCCGCGGTGACGTGCGCATTGGCGGCGAGCACACGGGCGCCATCGCGAACCATCACGTCGATCGCGAACATCGAGCCTGCGCTCGTCGTCACATCGGCGGTCCAGAGCTGCGGATCGGCAAGCGCGAGATCGGCAGGCGCGAGCTGCATCAAGTTATCGATCGCGGTGTCGAACGCGTCGGCCGAGTCGGCGAGCAACTGCAGATCGACCTTGTCGGGGGTGTCTTCCATCGTGTGGTAGTAGGGATTCGTCACCGCGGTCGTCACCGTCGGAACTCCGGTGCGATAGGCGCCCTGGATATCCGTCGGAATGATGCCGCCGAAGAGCTGCGCGACGACCTCGAGGCCCGCATACACCCCATAGAGCTGGCGTAGGTGGGCCTTTTGCAGCGCGTCGTCGAGCTTTGGCTGATTGGAGTGGACGAGCCCGGCGATGTCCGGGTTGTTGGCGGAGGGGCTCTCGAGGTTCAGGAACGCGAGGATCGGGTCCTTACCGATGATCTTGTGCTCGTGCAAGTAGTCGTAGCCGCCGTACAGGCCGATCTCTTCCCCGTCGTATGCGACGAACACGATCGTGTAGCGCGGCTTCGCGTGCTGGGTGCGGCGCAGCGCGACCGCGAGGAGCTCCGCGACACCGCTGCCGTTGTCGGAGGATCCGGTGAACCAGGTGTCGTAGTGCGCGCCGAGGACGATCGTGTCCGGCTGATCACCCTCGATTCGCGCGACGACGTTCGAGCCGATTCCCGGTGCGCTGTTGACGACGACGTTGATCTGCGCGCGCACGGTCTTGCCGGCGGTGACGGCCGCCTTGATCGTCGCCGCGTCGTCGGCACCCACGGTGACCGCGGTAATCGTCGCGGCGGCCTCCCAGTCGAGTCGCACCGAGCCGACCTGTCGTAAGTTCTGTGGCGCGACCGAGAGATAGAGCATCGCGGCGGCGCCTTTGGCCGTGACATTTCGTAGCTGGCTCGAGCGATGGAAGCTCGGATCGCGCCGGACGAGCGCGACCTTGCCGGTGAGATCGACGCCGACGAGATCCGCGTCCGTCGCGGTTCCGACATCGACGACGGGACCATCGACGTTGCCCGAGCCCGCGGCCTCGAACACGTCGAACCCGGGTGATGACGCGACGCCGTCGATGCTGATCGTCAGGCTCTTCGAGACGAGCTGCCACTGCGGAAACCCGAAGGTCTCGCGATGGATGTCGGAGAGCCCCAGCGTTCGGAACCGGCCTTCGATGTACGTCGCCGCCTGCATCCCGGCCGGCGTGCCGGCTTCCTTGGCACCCATCGCGGCGAGCGCCTGGAGTGTCGTCATCAGATCTGCTTGGTTCGTCGGTGCGACCACGGTCGGTTTGTCACTGCAGCCGACGACGAGCAGGAGGAGCGCGAGCTTCCGCAACATCGGCGCATCCTATCTCAGGCCTGCCGCACACCAAGCAGATTCGCTGCGGGCTAGCTCCGCGGAGCAGAGGCGGATACGCTGCCGCCGATGAACGTGGCATCGCAAGCTCTGGCTGGAATCGTCGCTGCGCTCCACGTGTACTTCCTCGTGCTCGAGATGTTCCTGTGGGCGACACCGTTCGGGGCGAAGACATTTGCGCGCCCCCTCGAAGAACAGCAGGCGACGAAGGTTCTTGCCGGCAATCAGGGGCTCTACAATGGCTTCTTGGCCGCGGGCCTCGTGTGGTCGCTCGTCGCGCCGGAGCCGATCGCGCATCAGATCCGGGTGTTCTTCCTCGCGTGCGTCGTGATCGCCGGCGTCTATGGCGCGGCGACCGCTTCGAAGAAGATCCTGTTCGTCCAGGCGCTGCCGGCGGCGGCCGGTCTTGCGGTGACGCTGTTGTCCTGTCGTTAGCTCGCCTGCAGCGCTCGAGCCGATTGACGACGAGGCTGTCTCATCGCTGCATACGCCGGACGAAGTCGTCGATCAGCTCCCGCGCGATGCTGAGGCGCGGCGGGATCGGGGGCAACGCATCCGGCGCAAACCACGCCGCGTCGGCGATCTCGGTCGGATCGGCGACGATCACACCACTCGCCCACTGAGCAGTGAAGCCGAACATCAGCGACCCCGAGAACGGCCAGG
>JAQBQF010000034.1 GCA_028287115.1 Myxococcales bacterium | reverse complement strand
CCGCTGTATGGCCGATCGGGCCAGCGAAGTTTGATGTGTCCTCGGCCGGTCGGGTCGTCGAAGACGAACCCGGTCGGGCGATGCCAGAGGCGAACGCCGGCAAGATCTTCGTGCGGCGCCGTTACGGTCGTCACGAACTGAAAGCAACTGGCGACCTTGATGCTTACGCCGACCATTCGGCGGATGCTCCTTGCTGCGAGATCAGCGGTCTCCATGAGAGCGATGTGGCTTCTTCCATACCTTCGAGAGGCGTGGACGCGAACATAAACCCGCATCCGGGCGAGACGTCGCTTTCGCCGAAGAGGAACTGCGGGTACGGAAGCGGCGGTTGGCTTACGACGAGCGCCCGACCGGCATCATCGGAGATGTTGTTTGAGACCGCTGCGCCGAGCAGCAACTTGATTGCCCACCGTTCAAGATCGTCGCCATCGAACTCGTGATCGCCGATTCGGCCAGCGCTAACGGCCGTCAGCATCAGCCGGTAGAAGCGACCCGCCGTCGTGTCCACTGGAGACAGCGCGCCGTTATGGCGCTTGCACAGCACGTGCGCCGTGAACGCGTTCGGCCCCGACTTCTTCCCGCCCTTCGCCCCTGGCGGTCCGTTCACGGTGAACGAGCGGCCGAGCTGTTGAAGTAGCGCCTTGGAGACGAAGTGCTCGGCTTCGAGATCGCCGCCACAGTCGTTCAACGCGGCCGCGTAGCAGCCTTGAACGGCACGACCGCTCCGACGACCTTTGGGCCGGGTTGAACCCATGATCGACCAGTCGACCCTAACAGTCACGTCTGACAACGAGGCGAGTGACAACGGTCGCCCCGGCAAGCGTGCGTGGACTCGGCGCCGTCAGACGGGACTCGTACGCTCGTCCAGGTGAGCTACCACCGCGAGCCGCCAGGTGCCAAGCCACCTGACCATACGCCGCCACCGCCGAGCAATTCCCCATGGAAGCTCATCGGCGCGGCCGCGCTGATCTACTTCGGCGTCAAGGAGTACAAGTCGTGTCGTCACTCGGCGCGTACGATCTACGGGTACAGCGTCGAGGACGGGATCGTCGAGTATCTGCGCCGACGCGGAGCAGATGCCTTCGCGACGGCCGGTAGCCGTGGACCGATCGATGTGTACGCCGAGTGGCCGCGCGAGCGCTGGGGTATCCAGGCAAAGGCGTCTCGCGATGGCGTCGCGAAGCTGCCGGGACCTGCAGAGCGCGAGCGGTTGATCGCAGCATGCAAGGCATGGCGCGCGCGCCCTGTGATCGCGCTGCACGACGATGGCCGGACGACGTACTACGATGCGCGCACGGGCGATCGCGTGATCCCGCCGCGCGTGCAGAAGCGACGCGCCTAGCTCGCTGAACTTATCCCACCCGACTCACACAACGTGCCTCGTTTCACCAAGCAGGCTGCAACCGCACGTATCGGCATCGGCGTGATGGAGATCATTTGCGCGCGCGCGGGTCAGATCTGGCGCGAGCTTCAGGTGAGTGACGTCGGGTTCGATGGCGTCATCGAGATCGTTGAGAAGGGCCACCCGACCGGGGTTCTGATCGGCGTTCAGGTCAAGACAGGTGCGAGTTACATCAACCGCACGAAGAACACCGTCACGCTGAAGGCCGACCGGGACCACTTCCTCTATTGGTTCCGATCGCAGATTCCCGCGCTCGGTGTCGTCGTGGATCCGTCGGATCTTGCGGCCTGTTGGCTGAACATCAACGTGCATCTGACTCCGCAGAGGCTTCAGTCCGGCCCCTACACGATTGGCACAGTCCGTAGCCACGGATCGTTGTTCTCACCTGATGCCCTTAGGGGCGTGATCCGTCACTTCGTTCGTGGCTATGAGACCGATGCCGCGAAAGCCTGGCGCACCCCGTCAGTCGCGCCGCCGAACCCACGACCAGAACCCACGCGGTCGCGCCCCCTGACAGTGGCTGAGCGTCTTGCGTGGAATCGAATGTGCGATGATCTTCTTTCGTGGACGGAGATCCCGGCACTGACGAGAGTCGCTCATAGCCTCGGCTGGTGGATCGTCGGGGCCCCGCCCGAACTGCTGGACACGCTGAACGCTCACCTCAAGCGAGTCTCGGATGAGCATCTTGTGCGGCTCATGTCGGCTACTGCGCGCCCCTTCCGCGCAAACCATCCCGAGGCATCGGAAGTCATCACCAACGTTCTCATACGCATCCCGCGCGCCGCCGCGCGGATCCGCCGTCTCGTTGTGACGAACGCCTTACCGGAACAAGATCGCGAGTGCACGGTACAGATCCTAGAGATGTGGGCCGAGAAGCGGCTCCCAAGACTCTGGGTGTACGTGCCCAAGAAGCAATGCCCGGCAGGTTGACCGATCTAGAACGAGCGTACTGTTGTGAACAAGGAGCACGAGCATGTGGCCCAAGAACCTTGCGCCCTACGTCGGAGAAAGCGAACTCGACCGCGAGCCGTTCATCGAGTGGTACCCCCGTGTGCGCGAACACATCGCCAACGTTCCCGAAGACGTTGCCGAGCAGTGGGTGCACGACCACTGGGGACACTCTCCGTATGAGTCGCTTCCGCTGGCGCAACTGAAGTTTGAACGTCAACGTTGGTCGCTAGCAGACGTCGATCGCGTGCGCTTCGGCAGAGACTGGGGCGAGAACGCGAGCGATGTGCATCGGCTCGATGATGTTCAGATCCAGCAGACTCGGCTGGCGCAGTACATGCTTAAGGAAAACACGTGGCCGCGCCCGATCATCGTGCTCGACAACCAGCACGGTCTAGTGAATCGAGGCGAGCAGTTATCGCGCTGGCATCTGGTCGAAGGTCACACGCGGCTTACGTACCTGCGCTGCCTTCAGAACAAACGCGTCGCGCTGCCTGAGCACGAGGTTTGGTGCCTAACGTCACCTGCGCCAATCGTTGTAGTGGACGACAGGACGAGCAACCCGCGCCCAACCTACTCGCACGAGAAGCTGAGCAACGCCATCAGCTACCTTGCTATTGGTTCCGGTTCCATCCAAGAACGGATGCGCAACGTGTTGCAGCACAGCGGGATCGAACGCGTGAGCCGCGACGACTTCCCCGGTGACATGCGTGAGCGATGGGACCTCTTGACGTCGGCCTGGAGGCAGCCGCTCGACGATCGCGCGGCCCACCATTTCGCGCGCGAGGTGGTCGAGTTCTACACCTGGGTTTGTTATCGCGTCGGCGAGTGGTGGCTGGACGAGCACCGCCAGCCGGAGCCCACGAAGTCTTGACCCGTGTCACGACGCGGCGCGGGGTACGCGAGAGCAGAACTAAGGGCGCGCCGCTGCAACTGCGACGAGGACGCCCGCTGCGACGAGAGGCGAGATGTCGTACCGGCGCGCTACTTGAAAGAGTGACTCGCGGCCGAAGCCCGACGCCCGCCAAGACCGCTCAGCCTGGAAGGGACGAGTTCAGTGTGGCGACGCACAGACTCATCGCGCAAGAAGTCGGCCACCGCTGTTCGAATCCCGGGTGTGGGGCACCGACGAGCGGGCCGAGTGCCGAGAAGGGACCTAGCAACGTCGGCGTTGCTGCGCACATCACAGCCGCAGCAGAGGGTGGCCCCAGATACGACGCATCGATGACCTCGGAGTCGAGACGCGCGGCCCCCAACGCGATCTGGTTGTGCGCACGGTGCGCCCGCCTGATCGACAACGACAGCGTCACCTTCACCGTCAGCGAACTAGAGCAGTGGAAGACAGGAGCCATTGCTCGCGCTCACCAAGCCCTAATCACGGGCGTCCTGCTAGCCGGGCCGACTGCCGAATCTGTGCTGCACGACAAGGAGAGGTTCACGAAGTCGAACCGCTACATGGACGAGCGAGACGTGCGCCTACTTGTCTCGCAGATGAGCCCGGATGGAAAGGACGGTTGGATTCGCAAGGCCAGCGGGTGGTGCTGGTACTTCGAGCTAGAGGCGAACCAGTACATGCAGCCGGCGCTACGCGAGCTTTGCGCAAAGCTGCGCAACGAGCTGTTGTGGGTCGCCCATCATCACGGGCAGCTGTTCAAGAAGGAGAACTGGACCGTGGTTAAACGCCCTGACGTGACCTCTGAGCAGTTTCAGGCCATCTGGGCGCAGCTTTCAGCGCGGGCAACGCGCAGCCTTGACGCATACGTCGTGTACCGGCGAACCGTGAAGCATGCGCTCGCGATCTGAGCCCTACCCCGAGTCGTGCGTTCGCACGTAAGGATCATGATCGTCAGGTTGCACGTAACGGCTGCGCGTGGACCTTGTGTACGATCTCGTGCAGCACCCGGTGCACATCGTCGTGGCTGAGCTTCGACATCCGAACGACATTGCGCAGGACGATCTCGTAGTTGTCGAGCAGCGCCTCGCGATTGATCCGGATCGCGCCGTCGGCTCTGTAGACAAACTGATCCGAGCTGACCTCGAACTCTGGTTCCAGCGGCGGGTTCACGAAGGCGCGAACGTCTCCGAGTTGGAACCGGATCTCGTTGGGGCGCTCGATGTAGGAGCTGTTGTGGACCATGGTTCCGTCTAGGTAAGCAGCCGGCAAGGATGCGTCAAGTCGCACCACCAGTCGCGTCGTCAGACCGGCCCGGTACCGTTACAGGGGTAACCTTCGCGCGTGGTGTTTGCGTTCGAGAGTGCGACCACGAAAGATGACTCATGGGCACGGCCACGGACGAATACATCGAGCGCTTGGCGAGCGTTGATCCCGCGACGAACGTTCATGCCGAGATCCTGTTCGACACCAACGTGATGATGGAGATTTACACGGTAGCCGATCTGCTCAAGCTGGGCGACGAGCTTGGAAGTGCCGAAGCGGCGCTCGGCTCACCAAGGTATCGATGGCGTCAAGAGCGCTCGAAGCATTCGACGGTTCTTGCGTGGCATGTTGCAAAGTGCCGCCAGGTGGTCGGCATCCTCGGTAGCGAAGTCATCGCCCTCCTAGAACGCATCGCCGGTAAGCCCGAGCCCGGCAAAGATGGAACCTCGTACGTGCTCGCTGCGTCGCGTGTCCGCGTCGTTCGCGAGTTCGTGCTGATCCCGAACGGGTGGCGCGAAGGTGGTCTCATAGAGATCGACCACCGGAAGGAAGGAACACAGGCAGACCACGAGCTGCTTCGCATCGCGATCGAAGACAAACTGCCGCTGATAACCTGGGAAGGCTACAGCGAGGGCGGCTTCAGCAGCAGTCCTAAGAGCTTGCGGAACAAGGCCAAAGCCGCCGGGGTCGCGGCATACACGCCCAAGGAGTATCTCGAAGCCGAAGGCGTCAACGTCGATGAACAGTGCGCCGAGTTCGTGGCCGCGTGCACCAAGGGTGTGGATGAGGCTAAGGCTCAGGGCATGTTAGGCGGTCACGAAGTGCTCGACGACATCGTCCCGTTGTATCGCTACATCTTGCTCGACGTAGTGAACGACGCTCTCGCACACATTCCGAGACCAGCCTGATGCCACTCGGGCGTGTGACTGGCGAGCCTGCCCGCCGTCGGCGCCAATCCCAAGAGCGACACTCGACCAAGGCTGCCCGGAGCCAAGAAAGTGCTACGGCGATCGTAGACCGTACTACGTGGCCTCGCGGAGTTCCGCATGCAGCATCGCCGCAAGATCGCGGGCACGACCGATGTCTCCGTTAAGGAGCGCCTGCTGGATGGCGGTAGCAAGGCTTGCGACCGCCGTTGTCCAATCCTGATCACTTGTGGTCTCAGAACGTGGTGCAACGTCCTGAAATCCTGATCCCATGTGATCACCGCGAGGCGTTCGAGTCCCCCCGCTCGCACTTCTAACTCAGGCTGATCGTTTAACTTCGGTTTCGGTCGCCTGAGTTTTTGCCACGGTTTTGCCACGGGCACTCAACATCGCGAGGATCCGGCGGTCCGGATCGCTCTCGCTGCATGAAGCCTGCTGCACGTGTTCGGGCAGCTCGCGCGGGTGCGCTTCTGCCACGTGAACGTAGAGCATCGTCTCGTCGATCCGCTTGTGCCCAAGCCACGCCTGCAGCCGCCAGGGGTTCACGCCAAACAGCGCGGCGTGCGTCCCGAACGTGTGCCGATTATGCCGACGTCGGCATAACCGCCATTATGCCGCCTCTCGGATTATGCCGACTCGGAGGTGTTCTCGACCACATCGCCGCCGGTGGTGGACGAACGCGAGTCGGCATAATCAGAGCGCCTCGAGGAAGGCGACCAAGGCGTCGTCGGCACGAAACCGTCCCGGCTTGAGACCGAGCGCTGACGTCTTGGCGAGGGCCTGCTCCTTCAAGTTGAGATCCGCGTGCAAGTAGACGTGGGTGGTCTCGACGGACTCGTGACCGAGCCACAGCGCGATGACCGTGCGATCGACGCCGTGCCGAAGAAGCTCCATCGCAGTTGTGTGGCGAAGAACATGGGGGCTGATGCGCTTACTCCGCAACGAAGGGCACTTCGTCGCTGCTCCGGTCGCGTACTTGGCGAGCAGCTTCTCGAGAGCGTCACGGCTAAGGGGCCCACCGCGCTGCGATGGAAACGCGGGATCGTCGGGCTGGCCACGTCGCTCGCGGAGCCACGCTTCGACGAGCGTGACCAGATCGCGGCGCAATGGTGTACAGCGCTGCTTGCGGCCCTTGCCTTCGCAGCGGACGTAGGCGCTCGGTCCGAGCACTATGTCGCCGCATCGCAGTGTCAGGAGCTCAGAGGCACGCAGACCCGTCTGGATTGCGAGCGATAGCAGCGTACGGTCCCGACGACCGATCCACGTCGAACGGTCGATGATACCGAGTAGCGCATCGATCTCATCGGCGACCAGGAAGTCGATCGGACGTTTCTCGTGGCGCTTGCTCGGGATGGCCAGGACACGCTGACACTGGTGCGCGTACGCAGGCTCTCGCAGCGCTACGTAGCTGAAGAACGAGTGAAGCGCCGCCAACCGACCGTTGCGGGATCGAGCACCGTTGTCGCGCTCGGTCTCGAGATGCTGGAGAAAGTCCACGACGAACGGCGCGTCCAGATCTTCGACGAGTATCAGCGACGGCGCTTTGGAAAGACGAAGCTTCGCGAACCCGAACAAGAGCCGAAAGCAGTCTCGATAGGCCGCGACGGTGTGATGACTGACGCGTCGCTCTCGAAGTAGCGCTTCTCATCGACGAGAGAGGTCAGAAGCAGCTGCGGCGGATAGCCCTTGCGTTGGTAGCGGATCGCTCGCGCGTCGAAGTGCGTGGGCAGCGAGGGATCCTTGCGACGCGCCTCGCTACTCACCTCAAATTCGATGAGCTCATCGCCCCTGCCCAGGCTCCGGATCGATCTGAACTTCGTTTTCGATTTCGCGCGCGTGATCCAGTGGCGTTCGGTGCGCTTCGACGTCAGCGGTAGCAGCACGCTCGCTTGCAGGTAGTGCCGGTCGATCAGCACGAGCGAGTGGTCCGGCACGGTGTCCCATAGCGATGCGGCGTAGCTCCGTTCGTCGACGGCGTACGGGCCAAACGCTGCAGCCGCGAGCAGATGCGAGCGCAGTGCCATCACGACGACGAGCCTCATCAGTGGATAGCCGCTTTGCCGCTCGGCGCGACCACCTTCGTGGCGACCGGAGTCGTGCCCACCAAAAATGGTCGCGGTTCTCGACGCTGTCGGCGACTCGTAAGGTCGTGCCGTCTACGCCATACAGCGCCAAGCCCTGCCAGCGATCCGCGCCCGCGCTTCGATGCGCCCACTCTTCGGCGGTGCGCAGGTACAGCCATTCCATCGGCTCGGGGCCAAGTCGGGCTCGCGCCTGAGTCAACGCACTCGAGGCAACGGTACGGCTGCCATCGGGTCCGGGCAGTGCGATGTCGAGTTGGCGGGCAACTGCGGCGATCGGGAGGTCCCGCATCACCGACATCCCCAACATCAGCCAAACCGTCCGCTCGGCGGGAAGCCGCCGCTTGCGAATCGTGGCGGTGCCCGTCGCTGCCAAGGCCTCTTCGATCAAGATCGGATCGAAGTGTTTGATGACGTTCGGCCAAGCCCTCGCGGTGTAGTCCGACGTGAACTCGAGCGCCTCGGTGAACGTCTCTTGGACTGGTGCCACGACGACGCAGCATGATCCTCCGGATCTGTTCCGGATACCCCTCGCGACAACTGCCTAGATTCCGGATTCTCGTCGAGGGGTTACGGCTATCTGATCGGCATTGGTATTAGGCCCAATGCCGCTCACTTAACGCGACTCCCCGACGAGGATTTCGTTGGGAGCTTGCGGGCGTAGCTGCTCATCTTGATCTTCACCGCCCTGGGAAAGACGCGGCCTGGCCTTC